>JBGFRN010000146.1:0-2970 GCA_041695105.1 Bacillota bacterium
TACAAGGTATCTCCCCTCATCGAGTGGAGTAGTGGCCGTGTGGCGCGGCCCGTGGTCTTGCCAATCCGCCTCGGATGGCATACGGTCCACGAAACCAAGTCGAAGGTGGCTCTTGCCGCCTGAGATGCTGCTGACTTTCAACCGGCGGAGTACGTCACGAGGCGAGGATCATTGAAATCCCTTAGTCGTTCAGCCCTGATTAACCTGATCTTAGGGGCCACCCTGCCTCTCCTGCGCTAGCTGCCACAACCCTCACGGCACTACCAATTATCGTATCCTTCGCCCGAATTACGCTCCCACTGGAAAACTTCGACTCGACCTTCCCGACCAACAAGTCGCTGGCCAAGAACAAGATCGTCTGCATCACCTGCCACGTGGCTCACGGCACCGACCGGACCGGCTACAACCCGGTCACCAACCAGAGCGTGACCCTGGCCGTTTATGATCCCGTAACCGGCACTCGGAACATCGACTACGCCATCGGCGGCGACATGGACGTCTGGGATGCCTCCAACTCACCGACCGGCCCATGGCCGAAGGCCTCGACCGTCCTGAAGCGTATCAATAACATGGGCGTCTGCGAGAACTGTCACCAGAAGGGAACCAAGTCTCGCGAGTAGCCGTGAAGGAGGCATAGTGAGAACAGGGCGCCGGCCATGGCCGGCGCCCTGTTCATAGTAGCTCGGAGCATTACTTACTCTCGCGCTTCTTTTTTAAGTAAGGCATTAGTCCGTGCACTATTACCGCTCCGCTGGCCAGGGCAACGCCGCTGACGAAGGTCCCCAGAAGAAAGGCGTCGTTGACCTTTGACTTGGTGGTCTCCTTGTCCTGCTTGGCGATGAACTGGCCGTAGTCAACAAATCCCCAGGTGGGCCCCTTGCCGGGTTCGACCCGCCCGCCGGCCTCATAGTCGGACTTGGCGTCAAAATAAAGGTAAACCTGCGAGAGGCAGATTGCCAGGACGACCGTGGCCACCAACACTCTCCAAATCAGAGCCCTTCACCCCCGTTATTCTCCACATTTTTGGGCTAAATCATAATAACTTTCGACATCAAAGAGTGACTACCTTTTTTGCAGCCATGAGTGTCTATTTTTAATTTTTTTCTTAAGCGATTTATCATTAATCTTGGCGGAAGTGATCCAGGATGTTAAAATTAAAAAAATAGAACATCGTACCATTAGACGGAACAAGGCTGGAGAGGGGCGAGGGAGTGACGGTCAGAGCGGAGAATTCGGTTCGGTCGGTCGACCGCGCCCTCGACATCCTGCAGATGGTTGCCGCGGCGGCAGGCGGGGTAGGCCTGACCGAGATCGCCGGTCAGGTCGGGCTGCCCAAAAGCACCGCCCACCGCTTGCTGGCCACTCTTGAGGCCCGGGGTTTCGTTAGGCGCGAGGCGGTCACCGATCGATATCATCTCGGGCTGCGGGCTTTGGATCTCGCCTCATGTTTTTTTGAAGGCGATGACCTGACCGCCACGGCACTCCCTGAAATGCAAAGACTTCGGGATCAGTTCGATGAAACAGTCAGTCTCTATGCCCGCGACGGATTGGAGCGAGTCCGGATTCAAAAGGTTGAGAGCCGGCAGGCGGTGCGCCGGGTGGTTCAGATCGGGCAGCGCAGCCCCCTTTATATCGGTGCTTCGGGCAAGATCCTGCTGGCGTACTGTGATTCCCAGACCTTCCGGGAGGTGGTTGAAAGCCTTCCCGAGGGCTTTGACCAGGATAGGCTCTTTCGCCAGCTAGATCGAGTCCGGCAAGACGGTTATGCGGTGAGCATCGAGGAGCGCGAGGTTGGCACCTCGGCCGTAGCTGCCCCGGTTTTTAACCGCAGCGGGACCGTGGTGGCCGCCCTGTGCATCTCTGGTCCCAGCAGCCGCTTCGACCGCGAGACCATTGCCCGCTACGGTCAGGCGGTGGCCCAAGGGGCCAGAAGCCTTTCGGGCCAAATAAGCTGACCGTCCAGGAAGATAAATGGCGCACTTATTAAGGAGGGTAACCAGTGGGGAAGAATCTAGTCTACAAAATCCTTGAAAAGCACCTGGTCTCGGGCGAGATGGTCCCCGGCAAGGAGATCGGTATTCGGATCGACCAGACCCTGACTCAGGACGCCACCGGCACCATGGCCTACCTGCAGTTCGAGGCCATGGGCGTGCCGCGGGTGAAGACTGAGCTTTCGGTTAGCTACATCGATCATAACACCCTGCAGACGGGATTTGAGAACGCCGACGACCACCGCTTCCTGCAGACGATCGCCAATAAATATGGCATTTACTTCTCGCGTCCCGGCAACGGGATCTGCCACCAGGTCCACCTGGAGCGCTTCGGCGTCCCCGGCAAGACCCTCCTCGGCTCTGACAGCCATACCCCCAGTGGCGGCGGAATCGGCATGATCGCTATTGGGGCCGGTGGCCTGGACGTGGCCGTGGCTATGGGTGGCGGGCCCTTCTTCACCCCTATGCCTAAAGTAGTCAAGGTCAATCTGGCCGGCCAGCTTCAGCCCTGGGTCTCGGCCAAGGACGTCATCCTCGAGGTCCTGCGCCTCTGCACCGTCAAGGGCGGGGTGGGCAAGATCTTCGAGTACACCGGCCCGGGTGTCAAGACCCTGAGCGTTCCCGAGCGCGCCACCATCACTAATATGGGCGCTGAGCTCGGCGCGACCACCTCGATCTTCCCCTCTGACGAGATCACCCGTGCCTTCCTTCAGGCCCAGGGCCGGGAGAAGGACTGGGTCGAGCTCGGTCCTGACGCCGGCGCCACCTATGACGAGGTCATCGAGATCGATCTCTCGAAGCTCGAGCCCCTGGCCGCTAAGCCGCACATGCCCGATAACGTGGCCAAGGTCAAGGAAATCGGCCCGATCAAGGTCGACCAGGTTCTGGTCGGCTCCTGCACCAACTCGTCTTACACCGACCTGATGCGGGTGGCCAAGATCCTCAAGGGGAAGACGGTTGATCCGACGGTCAGCGCCGG
>JBGFRN010000288.1:0-2966 GCA_041695105.1 Bacillota bacterium
CGGAACGGGCCGTCCAGTGTGTCGCGCTATTTGGTGAGAAAGGAAACATTCTGGCCGGGATCGCTCACCTGGCCGTATCCCGTGAGGTTTGAAACGTGCTATACTTTTTACCATCACCAATTTTGTCGTCACCGGCTGGTGGCTATACTTACGGCCGGGGGCAAGGCGGTCGAGTCGTCAATGCTGCTCGAAACGATTAATTCTCCAAGAGACCTCAAAAAGCTGAATACGCCCCAGCTCAGGGCTCTCGCCGGGGAGATCCGCAAGGAAATATTAAAGACAGTGTCAGCCAATGGCGGCCACCTGGCGCCAAGCCTTGGTGTGGTTGAGCTGACCCTGGCTTTGCACTCCGTTTTTGAAAGCCCAAGAGACAAGATTATTTGGGACGTGGGTCATCAGAGTTACGCCCATAAGCTGGTGACCGGGCGCCGCGAGCAGTTTCATACCCTCAGGCGCAGCGGGGGAATTTCGGGTTTCCCGAAGCGCAGCGAGTCTGAACATGACGCCTTTGATACTGGGCACGCCTCAACCTCGATCTCGGCCGCCCTGGGCATGGCCAAGGCCCGGGACTTGTCGGGCAAGAAATACTCGGTGGTGGCGGTGATCGGCGATGGATCGATGACCGGAGGCATGGCCTTCGAGGCTCTCGATCATGCCGGCCACGACAAGACTGCTCTGATCGTGGTGCTCAACGACAATCGAATGTCGATCGCCCCAAACGTTGGCGCGATCTCGAATTACCTAACCAAAATGCGCACTGATCCGACCTATAACCGGGCCAAGGCCGACATTGAAGAAGCGCTCCGGCGCATCCCGCGTATTGGTTCAAGGTTGGCCCACGTCCTTGAAAAGTTTAAGGACGGGATCAAACACCTGATGGTTCCCGGCCAGTTCTTTGAAGACCTTGGATTTAACTATTACGGTCCAATCGACGGTCATGATATCGAAATGATGCAATCAACACTGCGCAGCGCCAGGATAAAAGGCGGTCCGGTCTTGGTCCACGTTGTCACCCAGAAGGGCCGGGGTTATTCGTACGCCGAGGACTCGCCAGATAAGTTCCATGGGGGCGGGCCCTTTGACCTTGATACCGGCAACCGGCTCGGCTCGCCAGCCCTTACCTACACCGACGTTTTCTCCCGTTGCCTGTGCGAGCTGGCTGAAAAAGACCCGCGAATCGTGGCCATCACAGCCGCCATGCCGGAAGGCACGGGTCTCTCGCGTTTTGCCGGGAGGTTCCCCGAGCGTTTCTTTGACGTCGGTATCGCTGAGGAGCACGCGGTGACCTTTGCCGCCGGAATGGCCGCCCAGGGCTTCCGCCCGGTTGTGGCCATTTACTCGACCTTTATGCAGCGGGCGGTCGATCAGGTTACGCTTGACGTCTGCCTGCAGAACCTTCCGGTCGTTTTTGCCCTTGACCGGGCCGGAATCGCCGGTGATGACGGGGAGACCCATCAAGGAGTCTTTGACTTCGCTAATTTCCGCTCGGTTCCAGGGCTTTCGATCCTGGCGCCGAAGGACGAACGTGAATTGGCCCAGATGCTGAACGCCTCGATTGCCGTCACCCGGGGACCGGTGATGATCCGTTACCCCCGCGGGAAAGGGCCGGGTACCTCGATCGAAAATATTGACGGATCGCTTCCCTGGGGGAAGGGAGACGTTTTGCGCCGCGGGAACGGACCAGCCGTCCTGGCCATCGGCTCGACGGTGGAAGAGGCGATGAAGGCGGCCCGGGAGCTAGAAAAAGAGGGACTGTCCCTGACCGTGGCCAACGCCCGGTTCGTTAAGCCCCTTGATACAGCGTTGATTGACGATCTGCTGGCCTCCGGGTTCCCCCTGATTACGGTCGAGGACCATCTGCGGCAAGGGGGGTTCGGTTCGGCCGTCCTTCAGTACCTGGCCGATTCCGGGCGACTGGTCAGGGTCCAGTGCCTGGGTCTCCCAGACCAATTCATTCCCCACGGAACCATTCCCGAGCTCAGGGCCAGATACGGTATTGACGCTGGCGGGATCGCCAGGGCGGCCCGTGAGGTCATGCAGGCCCCGGTCAAGCCGGCTGGAACGGTTTTACCGATGGCCAGAGGGTCGCGCGGCCGGAAGCAGTGAGATACGATAAGTGAGACAGAAGTCGTGAGGCTCGATCTGCTCTTGGTCAAGAAAGGGTTTTACCCGTCGCGGGCCAGGGCGCAGGAGGCCCTTAAGGGTGGCCTGATCCGGGTTGGAGGCCGGGTGGTAACCAAGGCCTCGACCACGGTAGAGGAAACTGACCAGGTTACCGCTGAGGGGGATCCGATCCGTTTCGTTGGCCGGGGAGGGCTCAAGCTCGAGGGGGCGCTGATCGATTTTGGGGTCGAGCCCGCCGGGCGCATCTGTTTGGATGTTGGCGCTTCGACCGGAGGTTTCACGCAATGCCTTTTGGTCCATGGGGCCAGGATGGTTTATTCGGTTGATGTCGGTCGCGATCAGCTTCATCCCGACCTCAGGGCCGACCGGAGGGTCGTGGTGATGGAAGGGACTGACATTCGTAGTCTCTCCCCGGGGCAGTTTCCAGAGGCCCCCGAACTGGCCACCGTGGACGTATCATTCATCGGTTTGGAAAAGATCCTGCCGCCGGTCAGGGCCATACTGGCCCCGGGCGGGGAGGCATTGCTCCTGGTAAAGCCGCAGTTCCAATCCGGGCGCGGGTCGATTGGCAAGGGCGGGCTGGTACGCGACCCACAAGCCCGGGCCCGGGCGGTTAGTCTGGTAATCGACTCAGCCGAGGCAGGCTGTTTGTCTGTGGTGGGCCAGGTGCCGAGCCGGGTTCCCGGAGGAGATGGGAATCAGGAGTTTTTCTTGCATTTGCGCCTTCATGGGCAAGGGATGGTGGAATTGTAGGTGAAAATTGTCGGGGTAATGCCCAACCTGGGCAAACCCGGCTGCGACCGCCCGGCGCGGCAGGTGGTGGCGCTGGTCGAATCGCTGGG
>JBGFRN010000251.1:0-2961 GCA_041695105.1 Bacillota bacterium
ATCGCGGTTGGAAGAAGGCCGTTGGACGGGTCCGGGATTGGGAAGAAAAACCCGAATAGGCATAGGTTGGTTCGGTTGATCCGTCAGATATTCCCGCAGAAGAGAAGAGGAGAAATGATGCAGGGTCGGGGCGGGGGCTTGGGCCCCTGCCCCGACCCCACCTTTATCCACCCTACAGGGGTGGTCGGCGGCCCGCGACGCCAGGATGGCCCAGTTGCACGATCAGGCGGCATCGAGGATAATTGGGATAATTGAATCGAAATCGAAAGAGGACCATTGAACCGAAAGAGGATAATTGGGATAATTGAATCGAAATCGAAAGAGGACCATTGAACCGAAAGAGGATAATTAAGGCGAAACCGGACTAATCGCACGAGAGGGGATGCCCTTGCGACAACCATCCATCTTCATTGTTGATGATGATCCGGCGGTCAGGCGGATTCTCAGAAGCATCATTGAGGGGGAACGTCTGGGAGAGCTGGTGGGCGAAGCGGAAGATGGGCGCCAGGCTGAATCCTCGATTCTGATGATTCGTCCGGATATCGCCCTCGTTGACCTTCTGCTTCCGGCCCAGGATGGTATCCAGACCGTGCAGCGAATCCGCCAGCAAGGCCTGGCGTCGGCCTTCGTCATGATTTCACAGGTGAGCGACAAGACCCTGGTCGGAGAGGCGTACCAGGCCGGTGTTGAGTTCTTTATCCATAAGCCTATCAACCGGGCAGAGGTTGTCTCGGTGATCGGGCGGGTTCTGGAGCGAATGCGTTTGCAGGACGCCATCGCCCGCATCCGGAACTCGGTGGACCTGGTCGTCGGGACAACGGGACCCCGCCAGGTTGCTCCCCCGGTCGAAACCCTGGAACCCGCCCGCACCCGGCCGGCCATGACCCAAATACTTTCCGACCTGGGAATCCTGGGGGAGGCCGGTTGCGCCGATCTTCTCAGTGCAGTAACCTTCCTCCTGGAGCAAAAACCAGCGGAGAGGGCTGCCCACCTGAGGCAACTGAGGATCCTCTATGAGCGGCTTAAGGAGTTCTCCACTGCCTCTCGACCCGGGGCATCCATGGATGAAAAGGCCATTGAGCAGCGTATTCGACGGGCCATCGCCACTGCCCTCCGCAACGTCGCCTCATTAGGCCTGGAGGACTTTAGCCACCAGACCTTTGATTATTACGCCAATCGGTTCTTTGATTTCCCCGAGGTGAGAGCCGAGATGCGATTCCTCCGTCAGGAGTCGCCCTACCGAGGAAAGATCAATATTCGCAAGTTTCTTGAGGCCGCTCTGGTTGAAGTCAGCCGATCGGCGGGATAAAGGAACGCAAATCGGCGACCCCGACCCCCGACACGCCACCCCCGACACGATTAGCGCATGTTTGGCCCTGCCAACCCTACGCCACAGACGGCTGAAGCTCTAAACGAGTTTCAGTCGTTTTTAGTAGGAAGCCGTTGTTCCTGTTGTATTGTAGACACAAAGTTCACAATCCAGACAGTTCAGGCTTCTGGACCAAGGGGGTTGCCGCCGGGCAGCGCTCAAGGGCTGCAAGTACTCAAGGGCTGCAAGCAGTGGGGTTCAGGGTTTCAAGAATCTCTAGCCGATGTGTGAACCAACCAAAGGGGGCGCCAAGATTGAAACGTAGTACTGCTTTGCTTCTAGTTATTCTCCTGGCCGTCGGTCTGGTCTTGTCCGGCTGTGGCAAGCCAAAGACCACTCAGATCACCATCGCGACCGGCGGCACCGCCGGCACCTACTACCCGCTCGGCGGGGGTATGGCCCAGGTCTTCAATAACAAGGTTGCCAACGTCAACGCCACCGCCCAATCCACGGGCGCTTCCGTTGAGAACATGCGCCTGATTGGCAAGAAAGAAGTCGAGCTGTCCTTCGTCCAGAACGATATCGCCCACTACGCCTTCAACGGCCAGGAAGCCTTCAAAGAAAAGATCGGGAACATCGCCGCCATCGCCACTCTCTATCCCGAAATCGTCCAGATCGTCGTCCCGGCTGACAGCCCGGCTCAGACTGTCGCTGACCTGAAGGGCCTGAAGGTGTCCGTCGGCGCCGCCGGTAGCGGCACCGAGGCCAACGCCCGCCAGATCCTCGCCGCCGCCGGCCTCACCTATAACGACATCGAGGAGCAGTTCCTCTCCTTCGCCGAGTCTGCCGATCAGTTCAAGGACAAGCTGGTCGACGCCATCTTCATCACCTCTGGCGTGCCCAACGCCGCCGTCCAGGATATGAGCACCTCCCGCCCCGTTCGCATTCTGCCTATCGCTGATGACATCATCGCCAAGCTGACTGCTGACTACCCCTTCTTCTCCAAGTTCGAGATCCCGGCCAACTCCTACAAGGATCAGGCCGCTCCGGTCGTCACCGTGGCCGTCCAAGCCATCCTGGTAGCTGAAAAGGATCTGGACGCCGATCTCGTCTACAAGCTGACCAAGGCTATCTACGAGAACAAGGAAGAACTGGTCACCGTTAACGCCAAGGCCAAGAACATCAATCTCGAAAAGCCCCTGACCGGCGTCACCATCCCGGTCCACCCGGGCGCCGAGAAGTACTACAAGGAAAAGGGCGTCAAGTAACCCCCCAACAAAGGAGGAAGGCCGGGCGGGGCAACCCGCCCGGTTCGCCCCTGTGATCAAAAAACTCTTTGCCCTAGCCCTGATCCTGACGCTGGCTGCGGGGATGTTTGCGGCCACGCGGCCTGCAGGTGAGGTCCTGGAGGTGCGGCATGGGGAGACCGGGCGCCTGCTATGGGAGCAAAAGGTTGTCGCCGGGGACCGGTTCACCGTCTCTTTTTTTCACTCCGTAGCCCGAAGCCAGGTCGATGAGACCTATGTCGTGGAAGCCGGGGGACGAATGGTCCTGACCGAGTCGGTCTATTACTCCTTTGGCGCAGGATTGCCCTTCGATCTTGACCCGGGGCAGTAGTTCGAACTCCGAGACTGACAGTTGTTTCTGACCGG
>JBGFRN010000272.1:0-16659 GCA_041695105.1 Bacillota bacterium
GCCGCTGCTGGCTGGCAGGTGTCGATACCATCGCCATTGGTGACCTGACGGGCATCCGGGAGCGCATCGACTATACCGCCGAACTCAACCAGCGCCTTCACGCCTGGCCGTTCCGCAAGATCGCCAGCATGATTGCGTACAAGGCCAGCCTGTACGGCATCCGGGTGATCGAGGTCAGCGAAGCCTACACTTCCCAAAGTTGCCATCACTGCGGCGAGGTGAAGAAGACCAACCGCAAGCACCGGGGGCTGTACGCTTGTGCCTGCGGCTGGGAGACCCAAGCTGACGTGAATGGCGGGGCAAACATCTTCCAGAACGCCTACAAGGTATCTCCCCTCATCGAGTGGAGTAGTGGCCGTGTGGCGCGGCCCGTGGTCTTGCCCATCCGCCTCGGATGGCATACGGTCCACGAAACCAAGTCGAAGGTGGCTATCGCCGCCTGAGATGCCGCTGACTTTCAGTCGGCGGAGTACGTCACCCCACTTGTCTCGGAAAGGTGGCATCCAGACCTCAATCAGAGCCACAACCTGGCTCTTTTCGAGGTTAAACTCGGTGGCCTTGGAGGGCTCGGGAATGGGGTCGCCGTCCTGTTCCATCCCCAGAAGATGAAGCTGCAAGGCCTCTCTGGCCATCTCAACGGACTCTTCCTCAGTTTTCCCAAAGGTCAGGCAGCCCGGGAGATCGGGAAACTCTACCGAAATCCCGTCCGAGTCAAGGCTGAGGATGGCGGGGAAGAGATAGCGGTCTTTCATAATTCTGCCTCCTGCCAGGGTAAGGGCAACACGTACTATTATACGTGTCAAGATCGTTTGGGAATAATGGCGAAAGCCGCACTAATTCAGTCGAAACTCAAACCCAAGAAAATAGCCTCAGGTACTGCCAACTTCTACTTGACATGGTCAGACCATCATACTATCATGGCATCAGATCACAAAAAATTATTGCAAATATAAGCGGGTGTTCGATTTATGCGGGCGATGGTCCTAGACCATTTTGGCGCTCGGTTGCGGTTGGCAGACCGGCCGGTTCCGGTTCCTGGGCCTGGAGAGGTTCTGATACAGGTGAAGGCCTGCGGCGTCTGCCAGACAGACCTGAAGATTCTGCGTGGCGGGCACGCCAGTTCCCCACGGGTTAGGTTTCCCCATACCCCCGGCCATGAAGTTTCGGGCATCGTTGCCCAGATCGGAACGGCCGTCAGCGGGCTGGAGCTGGGGGACGCGGTGGTCGTCAATATCTACGACATCTGCGGGGAGTGCGAGTTCTGCCAGAGCGGCCGCGAAAGTCTCTGCGCCAACCTGGGCAGTTGGATCGGGTTTGACGCTCCGGGAGGCATGGCTGATTATCTCCGGGTACCGGCCCGCAACCTGGTTCGGATCCCGCTGTATATGCCTATAGAACAGGCGGCGATCCTGGGGGACGCCGTGGCCACCTGCGTTCGGGCGGTGAAGACGCGCGGCGAGATCCGGGAGGGCGAGGTTACAATTGTCACCGGGGTCGGCGGGGTGGGCATACATGCCGTCCAAATAGCCAGATCGCTCGGGTCCCGGGTAATTGCGGCCGACGTGGCGCCCGAGAAACTGGCGTTGGCCAGGCGCTTCGGTGCCGAGGTCGTAACCGCGGGGGCGGGCATGGCCGGGGCGGTGCGAAGTTTGACCGGCGGGAAGGGTGCCCATGTGGCGCTCGATTTCACTGGCCGGCCGGAGGCCCTGGCGGCCCAAGCCGACGCCCTCAGACCCGGGGGGCGATTGGTGATGGTGGGTTATCAGGTAGACACAGCTGTAGCCGTGCCGACGCAGGCTGTGGTACTAAAGGAGCTTGAAGTGCGTGGGTCTCGCTACTGCAACCGCCATGAGCTCGCCGAAGCGGTCGATCTGGTCGCGCGGGGTGCGGTGGAGCCGGTCATTGGCACTTACCTGCCGCTGGAGCAGGCCAACGAGGGAGTGGAACTCCTTCGTTCCGGGGCGGTCAGCGGCCGTCTGGTTCTGACGATTTGAGATGCAGCCTTTGAGATGCAGCCTTGGCGCTGGAAGGAGTGACCCCGTGCCTGACTTTGGACTTAGAGATCGGGTAGCCATTGTAACTGGCAGTAGTCAGGGTATTGGTACTGACATTGCCCGTGGTCTTGCCGCACAAGGGGCCCTGGTGGTATTGGCCAGCCGGAGCGAGGAAAGCAACCGGCAGCTGGCGGCCGAGATCGCCGCGAGCGCCGGCCGCGCACTGTGGGTTCCGCTGGACGTTACCGATGTTGGCTCGATTCAGGAGATGACCGACCGGGTTCGTGACGAGTTCGGGCGCATCGACATCCTGGTTAACAACGCCGGGTGGACCTCGACCGTTCCAGTGCTGGAGGAAACGGAAGCTAACTGGGATCGGACCATTGCCACGTGCCTCAAGGGTGTTTTCTTCTGCTCCCAGCGGGTGGGTCAGGTCATGGCCAAGCAGGGGAGCGGCGTGATCATCAACATGAGCTCCACCCTGGGGACAGTCGTCTTCAAGGATCGGGCAATTTACGCCGCCGCCAAGGGCGGTATCAACCAACTGACCCGCGCCTTTGCCCTCGAACTGGGGCCCCATGGGGTGCGTGTCAACGCCGTGGCCCCCTGCCTGACCGAGACGCCGACCCGGCGCAACCTTCTGCATGACGACGCCTTTGTGTCGTGGGCCCGGTCCATGCTGCCTATTGGCCGCTGGGCACAGCCCGACGACCTGGTAGGGCCCGTTCTGTTCCTGGCCAGCGACCTGGCGGCCATGATCACCGGGCATGTACTCATGGTTGACGGCGGGTGGACCATTCACTGAAGGATCCCTGAGTCTTGGCCTGTGACAGATTTGAAAGGACAGATTTGAAAGGAGTTGACGCCTTGAAACTGCAGCCAATTTCGCTCAACCGGGTTTCCGATTCTATCGTTGAACAGATCAAGACATTCATGGCTGAGGGAAAATTGAAGCCCGGCGATCGCCTTCCCAACGAGCGGGACCTGGGTGAACAGTGTGGGGTCGGGCGTTCCTCGGTGCGCGAGGCGATGATCGCCCTGGACGCCCTGGGACTGATCCGCCGGACACGGGAGGGGACCTTTGTCAGCAGCGATCTGTCCAAGCTGGTCTGGTGCCGGTTGGACGCCGGCGGAGAGCTCTCCCGGAGCACCATCCGGGACGTGTTTGAGACCCGTCGTCTAATTGAGGTTGGGATCGCTGGCCTCGCGGCCGAGCGTGCCACGCCCGAAGCGATTGAAGAGATCCGGCAGGGCGTTCCCGATCAGATGGGTGATCTCGAGACCTTCAAGCGGCTGGATCTCCATTTCCACGCCGCCATTGCTCGAGCCGCGGGGAATCCCTTCGTCTATGAATTGTATACCAAGGTACAGGAAGTTCTCTTCCAGACCCACCGTTACTATGCGGCCCTCGAGGAGTTTGACCCCCGCTCATCAGCCGCCTTGTACGAGTTCATCCACCGGCAGCATCTGGCGATTTTGAAGGCCATCGAGGAGAAGGATCCGGTCGCGGCGCAGGAGGCAATGTTGGCCCACTTCACCGCCCTCGAGCAAACCATGCTGCGCGATCCGGACTCCCAGGGCGAGAATACCGACGGTGTCAGCTAAGGTGCCCTGTGACCTGGGGCTGGGGGGGCGGCTGGTGCTTGTCACCGGCGCCGCGCAGGGGATTGGCGAAGCCCTAGCCCAGGGGTTTGCCCGGGAGGGCTGCAAAACGGCGCTGCTCGACTGCGCGGCCGAGCCGCTGGAGCGGGTCGCCGCCAGTATCCGTGAGGAGGGGGGAGAGGCCCAATCGTTCATCTGTGACCTTCAGGATGTCCGGGCGATTCAGCGGACGGTCCACCATGTAGTCAGCCAGATGGGCACCCCGGATGTGTTGGTCAACAACGCGGCGTGGACGGCCACGGTCCCGTTCCTGGACGTAACCGAGGAGCAGTGGGACCGAACACTGGATACCGGCCTCAAGGGACTGTTCTTTCTCTCTCAGGCGGTGGCCCGGCGCATGGCCGAACGCCGGTCCGGCGTGATTATCCACCTCGGCTCGCAACTCGGGGTGGCTGCCTTCGCCGGACGGTCGGTTTACGGGGCGGCCAAGGGCGGAGTCCACCACCTGACCCGCTGCATGGCCCTGGAACTGGGTGCCCATGGGATCCGGGTCAACGCCGTGGCTCCATGTATCACCGAGACAGCCACCCGGCGCAACCTGCTCGGCGACCCAAACTATGTGGCCTGGGTCAAGACCATGCTCCCGGTCGGGCGGTGGGCGCAGCCCGGCGATGTGGTTGGCCCGGCCCTGTTCCTGGCCAGCGATCTGGCAGCGATGATCACGGGGCACGTGCTGATGGTTGACGGGGGATGGACCATTCATTAGCAGGAGGGAATCAGGTGACACAGCCACTGATCGTGGTAACCGACCATATATTTCCGACCCGAGATGCCGAAACCCAGCTCGCTGAGGCCCTGGGAGCCAGGCTGGTGATCGGCCAGTGCAGCACCGAAGCCGAAGTAATGGAGTTGACCAGGGACGCGGACGCGATCCTGACCTGCTTCGCACCGGTAACGGAAGGCGTGGTTGCTGGGCTCAGGCGCTGTAAGGTCATCGCCCGGTACGGCGTCGGCGTGGACAACGTCGCGATCGCCGAGGCGACCCGCCGCGGCATCTACGTCTGTAACGTTCCCGACTACTGCATCGATGAGGTATCCGAGCACGCCCTGGCTCTGATGTTGGCCCTGGCCCGTCGTGTGACCGTGCTGGATCAGGATGTCAAGGCGGGCCGGTGGGACTACCGCCCGTTCCGCCCGATCCACCGGATCAGTGGCCGGACGCTTGGCCTCGTGGGGCTGGGGCGAATCGCGCGGGCGCTGGGCACCAAGGCGGCCGCCCTGGGGCTGAAGATTATCGCCTTCGACCCCTTCGTCGAGCCCGGGTCGCCCGCCGCACAAGGCGTCCAACTGGTCACGATGGACGGGCTTCTGACTGAGGCCGACTTTATTTCCGTCCACTGCCCGCTGACCCCGGAAACCAAGGGGCTGTTAGGGCGGGAGGCGTTCCGCAAGACGAAACCAACCGCCATCGTGGTCAATACCTCCCGGGGCGGCACCATCGACGAGGAGGCCCTGGTCGAAGCGCTTCAGACCGGGCGAATCGGCGGGGCGGCGCTGGATGTCGCGGCTAAGGAGCCGATCCAGATAGATCACCCGCTGAAGGGCCTTCCCAACGTGATCCTCACTCCCCACGCTGCTTTTTACTCTGAGGAATCAACCGTAGAGCTGCAGCGGCGGGCCGTGAACGAGGTTGAGCGGGCGCTTACCGGGCAGCCGCAGCGCTCCCCGGTAAACCGTCCCGTTGGACGCTAATCCATTCAGCCTACCTATCTGAAAGGAGACAAAATCATGTACCACAGCTTCATCCAGGGCAAGCACGAGCATCAGCCGCGACGGATCTACAGCACCACCGGAACCGACTGGCAGGAACGGGTCAATTTCGAACGCATGCGCAAGGAGCGCCTAGACAAGATCCGCGAGCAGATGGATAAGCACAACCTGGGCGCCATGATCCTGTTCGTCGGTGAAAACGTCCGCTACGTTACGGGTGTCTGGCAGGGGAACTGGAAGAACAACATTTTTATCCGGTACGCGGTGCTACCTCGCAACGGCGAACCCGTCCTGTTCGAGACGGTTGGTTCTGACCTGATCTGCGCGCAGATAGACGCTCCCTGGCTTCAGGATGGAAACGTCCGGCCGGCCATAACCTGGAGGTGGGCCGAGGGCGCCGAGCAGCACCAGGTTGATAAGATGGCCAATTCGATCCAGCAGGTTCTCGTTGAGAACAAGGTTGAGAAGGAACAAATTGGCATCGACATCATGGATATGCTGGCCTACCAGGCCTTCACCCGGCTGGGACTGAAGCTGGTCAATGCCTGGCCGGCCATGAAAGATGCCCGTGTGATCAAGACCCCCGACGAACTTGAGTGCCTCAAGATTGCGGCTGCTCATGGCGACGCCGCCATGTGGATGGCCATGAACGAGTGGGCCAAGCCCGGCGTCACTGAGCGTGAGGTCTCGGCCAAGGTCAATGAATATCTCTACCGCCGTGGCTTTGACGTAGTCTACGACATCATTGTGGCCTCGGGCGGCAACACCAGCCCGTATCGCCGCTGGGCGACCGATAAGCTGCTGCGGGTCGGCGACCTCGTGATCATCGACATCAACGCCGTGGGACCGGGCGGTTACTTCATTGACTTCGTCCGCTGCTTCAAGATCGGCGGCATCAAGCCCACCCAGAAAGAAAAGGACTTGTATAAGGAGTGCTACGACTCGCTCTACCGGGCGATCGAAAAGATGAAGCCCGGCAATACCACGGCCGACGTGGCTCGCGAGTTCCCCGTTTACGATGACGACCGGTACAAGACGGTCAGCCTCCAGCAGTTCGCCCATTCCATCGGCCTGACCCTGTACGAAGGCATGTGGGTCAGCCGGGCTTACTCCCTGGACTATCCGGCGGAGATCAAGCCCAATATGTATTTCGCCATCGAGACCTTCGCCGGCCACCCGGGCCTGGAACAGACCGTCCGCCTGGAGGAGAATCTGGTCGTCACCGACACCGGCAACGCCATCACCACGCTCTGCCCGCACCAGCAGGAGTTCTTCGAGTAAACCCCCCACGTGAGGGTAAGTCGGAAGGAGCAGTAGCAGATGACCACACCGTGGAAGACCGATCGCTGGTATACCAGCCCCTGGAACTTCTTGCCCGAAGTTCGTAGCGGCCTGGAGTTTGCCGCCAAAATCAAGATACACGACGTCACCCTGCGTGACGGTGAGCAGCAGGCGGGGATCATCTTCACCAAGGATGAGAAAATCCGCATCGCCGAGGCCTTAGCTGAGGCGGGCGTCCACCGGATTGAGGCGGGCATGCCTGCGGTCTCTCCTCAGGATGCTGACACCATTCGTACGCTGGCTAAACGCAACCTCCCTGGCACGGAGATCTTCGCCTTTGCCCGGTGCATGAAGGACGACGTTCAACGGGCCGTTGACTGCGGCGTCTCGGGCATAGTCATTGAGATCCCCTCCAGCACCCACATGATCGAAAAGGCGTACCGGTGGAAGATGGAACGAGCCATTGATCTTTCAATCGAAGCGACCCGCTACGCCCACGAGCAGGGCCTGTACGTGGTCTTCTTTCCGATTGACCTGAGCCGTGCTGACCTGGAGTGGGGTCTCTCCCTGCTGGAGCGTGTGGCCCAAGAGGGCTGGATGGATGCCTTGGCGGTGGTTGACACCATGGGCGGTCTGGCTCCTCATGCCGTGCCCTGGCTGGTCCGCAAGGTTAAGGAACGCATTAAGGACAAGCCAATTGAGTGCCACTTCCACGACGACTTCGGCATGGGGGCGGCCAACACGCTCCTGGCCTTGGCGGCCGGTGCCGAGGTGGCGCACTGCACGGTCTCGGCCCTGGGCGAGCGGGCCGGCAACGCCCCCTACGAGGATCTGACCATGGCTCTGCTAACGCTGTATGGCGTCGACCTTGGGATCAAGAGTGAGCGTTTGGTGCCGATCGCACGGATGGTTGAGGAGATCACGGGCATGCCCAACCGGTGGAACCGCGGCATTACTGGCAAGCTCCTCACCCAGATCGAGTCGGGCATCATCGCCGGCTGGTATCGCAACTGTAAGGACGAGCCCACCATGATCTTCCCGATTAATCCCGCGCTGGTGGGTGCGGAACCGCTGGACGTGGTCCTGGGCAAGAACAGCGGTGCCGATTCGGTTAAGGTGTGGCTGGAACGGATCGGGGTCACACTGTCGGACGACCAGGTGACGGAGCTGGTGACCGCCGTGAAGGAGCGGGCCTACCAAAAGCACGGGCTGCTCGACAAGGCGGATTTTATCGACTTAGTTGCCAAGGTAAAGTCAGCCTAAAGTATGTCAATAAGCGACGCCGGGGAGGGAGGAGACCATTGGCAGGCCAACCTCTTCTAAGAGTGAGTGGAATCGTAAAGGAATTCCCGGGGGTCCGGGCGCTGAAAGGGGTCTCGTTCGACTTGGCCCCGGGTGAAGTGCATGCTCTCCTGGGGGAGAATGGTGCCGGTAAGTCGACCTTGATCAAGATCATGTCGGGCGTCTACGACCCAGACGCGGGGGAGGTCCAGGTGGACGGGCGGCCGGTCTCGATCCACTCTCCCCGGGCCGCCATGGACCTAAAGATCGCTACCATTCAGCAGGAGTTCAGCCTGGTGATGGACATGACTGTCACCGAGAACTTCTTTCTTGGAAAAGAACTAGTCCACGGTTCCGGTAAGATCGGCCTCCTGCGCCGGATGGAGATGACGGCCGCGTGTGCTGCGGCGCTGCAGCGGATCGCTTCCAATATCGACCCCCGGGCGCTGATCCGGGACCTGAGCCCCGCCGACCGGCAACTGGTTCAAATCGCGCGGGCCGTCTTTGCCGGCGCTCGAATCGTACTGATGGATGAGCCTACCTCCGCTCTGACCGATCGCGAGAAGGAGCGTCTGTTCGAGATCGTCCGGTCGTTGAAGGCTGACGGAGTGGGGATCATTTACATCTCTCACCATCTCGAGGAAATCCACCGGATCGCGGACCGCATCACCATCCTTCGTGACGGGGAAGATGTGGCTTCGGGCCCGGCCTCGGAGATGTCCATCTCTGATATTATCCGGCATATGGTGGGCCGGGATATCAATACCCTCTTCCCGAAGACCGCGGTAGAGCGCGGGGCGGAAGCGCTTAGAGTTGATGGCTTCACCAAGGCCGGCCAGTTCCAGGGCATCGACCTGACCCTGCACCGGGGCGAGATCATTGGTATTTACGGGCTGGTCGGGTCCGGCCGCACCGAGCTGCTGCGGGCCATCTTTGGATTGGAAAAGCCGGATCGGGGCTCCATCTACCTGGAACGGCAGCGAATGGGGCAGTGGACACCGAAGCTGGCGCTGAAACACGGGATCGGATTTTTGCCGGAAGAGCGTAAGACCCAAGGGCTGTTTCTGACTCACTCCGTCCGGGTCAACATGAGTCTGTCGGCTCTCGGGAGGTTCACCGGTGCCTTTGGGCGGATCAATCAACGCCTGGAGAGGAACACCGTCGCCCAGTTCGTGGAGCGGCTTCGGGTCAAGACCCCCCATCTGGAGCAGGAGATTGGCGCGCCCAGTGGTGGTAATCAGCAGAAAGTGATCATCGGCCGCCTCCTGTGTTCCACCGTGAAGGTCTTCCTGATGGACGAGCCAACCCGCGGTGTGGACGTTGGCGCTAAGGTGGAAATCTACCAGCTGATTAGCCAACTCGCCAATGAAGGAGCAGCCATTTTGATGGTCAGCTCTGAACTGCCCGAGATCATGGGGTTGAGTGACCGGATCCTGGTGCTGAGCCGGGGACGGCTAACAGCCGAGTTTACGCGGGCCGAGGCTACAGAGGAAAAAATCAGCCAGGCGGCTTTCTCGGTCGAGGCCGCGGCACTAGCGACCTAGGAAAAGGGAGGTCAACGCTCATGCTCCATTCTGAAAGTTGGCCACGGCGGGCGGTTGGCAAGCTGTTATCTGGCAGCTCGGGGATATCGATCATGCCAGTTATGTTCGCTGTTCTATGCCTGGTTTTTACCATAGGAGAACCTCGGTTTGCCACGTTTGACAACTTCCAAAACATCATTCTCCAGGCTCCAAGTCTCGCCATCCTGGCGTTTGGCCAGGCCTTTGCGATTTTGACCGGCGGGATTGATCTCTCGGTGGGAGCCGCCACTGGTCTGATCAGTGTGGCGGCCGCCTACTCCGCACTCGACCTGGGCGGGTGGGTTGGCCTGGTGGTGGGCATCGCCGCCGGTGCCGGCCTGGGTCTGGTTAACGGGGTCATGATAGCCTATTTCCGGATCCCGCCGTTCATCCAGACGCTAGGAATGCTTTCGTTTGCCAAGGGGCTTGCCCTCTGGTGGACGGGGGCCGTCCCGGTCCAGGATCTGCCCCCCAGCTTTGAATACATCGGGACCGCCTTCTGGGGGCCAATTCCCGTCTCAGCGGTTGTGGCGTTCCTGGCCTTCCTGTTGGGCTGGTTCCTTCTGGAGCAGACCCGGTTTGGTCGACATATCTACGCCATCGGCGGTAACGTCGAGGCGGCCCGTGCCTCTGGCATCGACGTGAGGCGGGTTCAATTGCTGGCCTACATGACTACTGGTGCCTTTGCCGGTCTCTCCGCAGTCGTCCTCTCCGCCCGTATCAACACGGGTGTGCCCACGCTGGGAGAAGGCGGGGAACTGGCGGCCATCGCGGCCGCGGTCATTGGCGGCGTCTCACTCAGGGGCGGTATCGGCCGCCTGGGCGGCGTGGTTCTGGGAGCCCTGTTCCTGACGGTAATCGGCAATGGCTTGAACCTGGCCAACGTCTCCACTTATATCCAAATGATGCTCACCGGTTGTGTCATTGTCCTAGCTGTCTATTCGGATCTTATCCGGGGGAAGAAGTACTGAGATCCCAATCAATAAGGAGGCTGAAGAGGAATGAAGCGTTTTCTGGTACTGTCGCTGGCTCTGATTCTGGTTATTCTAGCGGGATGTTCCAAAGCCCCTTCGGCGCCGTCGCCGACCGGCGACAACAAGGGCCCGGCCGCCACCACCAAGCCTAAGAAAGAGTATGTCATCGGGGTTGCCATTGCCAACATGCCGGACCCATTTTTTGTCAGCGTTTACTACGGTATGGTCGAGCAGGCCAAGGAAATGGGGGCCAAGCTGATCATGGCTGACGCTGGCGGTTATGCCAACGTGGCCAAGCAGGTATCACAAATGGATGACTTCATCGTCAAGAAGGTCGATGGCATCGCTTTGGTAGCCGTCGACCCAGCTGGCACCGCCAGTGTGGTTCAGAAGGCAGCCGACGCCAAGATTCCGGTCATCAACCTAATCTCCAAGACCAATGGCCCCGTTATCTCGTATGTTGGTTCCAGCCAGCAGGAGCTTGGCGAGCATCAGGCCGAGTACATGGTTAAGGCGCTCAATGGCAAGGGTAACGTGGTGATGGTACCAGGACCGGCCGGTGCCTCTTGGGCGGTCGAGCGCGCGCAGGCTTTTGAGGCTTACATGGCCAAGAATGCCCCGGAGATCAAGATTCTTTCCAAGAAGTGGACTCCTAGCACCCGCGAGGCCGGCATGAACCAGATGCAGGACTTCATCCAGACTTTCCCGAAAATCGACGGGGTCTACACGGGCAGCGACACTGTGGGCTTCGGCGTTGCCCGCGCGATCCTGGCCGCGAACATGGGCGGGAAGATTGTAATGACGACCGCCGTGATGGAGCGCGATACGGAGAAGCTTATCCGCGAGGGCACGATCATGATGTCGGCGGCGCAGCAGGCGGTCTTAATCGGGCGTGAGGCGATCAAATCCTTGGTGAAGCATCTCAATGGTGAAAAGATTTCCAATAACATTGTCATCCACGATAAGGTCGTGACCAAGGAGACCGTAGGTACTCTGGACCTTTCGACGATTCGTTCTCCTGAGGGATTCCGTCCGTAAAGATCGAATTTAAAAACCAGGGCAATACAACAACCGGACGGCCCGTACCTCAGGATACAGGCCGTCCGGTTTTTTCTTAGCCCCGCCCGGCCAGATCGTCAACAAACTGACGTGCTGTACGCCCTGACTGAGGGTTGTTCCAGAGGATCCAGCGGAGGGCAAGCTCTCGAAGTTCCTTGGGGTCTATTTTTTTCGCCAGACCACGCTCGGCCACCATGTGCTCGACAATGGCCAGATACTCTTCCTGGTTGGGTGTGGGGAAGAGCACCGTGATGCCGAACCGGTCGGCCAGGGACAGCTTCTCCTCCATAGCGTCCTGGCCATGCACCTCTGAAATTTCCGGCGTGTTGCGATCGCTCCACAGCTCGGGCACCAGGTGGCGCCGGTTCGACGTGGCGTAGAGCACGACGTTGGCCGGGCTTTGCTCCAGGGCACCCTCGACCATCGACTTGAAGGCTTTACAGTCGTTGTCCACTTCGTCGAAGGAGAGGTCATCCAGGAAGATTATAAAGCGCTGGGGCAGTCCCTTAAGAATTCGGAACAGCCCGGTGATCGTGGAGCTGCCCGGCCGGTTCACCTCGACCAGCCGGAGGCCGCGCTCGCCGTAGCGTGTGGCCAGCCCGCGCACCAAGGATGACTTGCCAGTTCCCCGGCTGCCATAAAGAAGCAAGTTGTTGGCACTGATACCGTTGAGAAACTGCTCAGTATTGCGGAACACTGTGGCCTTGGGTTCCCGGAGACCGACCAGGTTGTCTACATTAAAGAGATCTGGCTCAGCGATGCCCTGAAGGTGCCCGTCCTCCCAACGCAGGCACCAGTAAGCGCTGGCAACGCCAAAACCCGCCTGGCGGTGATGTTCGATCAGGTTTGGGACCATAGTCCCCCAGTCGGGGGCGGCCGCTAGTAATGCGGCGGTAGCCTTCAGACGTCCTTCGGCCGGGTTAATCATCGGGATTTCGGGCCAGCCCGGCCAAGCCGGGAGCCGGCCCTGCCTGGCAAGTAACCGGCAGGCGTCGCCAGTCAGGCTATATAACGCCTGCAGCTGACGCAGGTCATGGGCCGCGGCCTCAGCGACGGCTTGTGGCACACGTCCTCCGGCCGCGCTAATCGTCAGGGCGTTTTCGTCAGTCAGGATTCGGTACAGAAGTTGGTTCTGCCAGGCATCGTCGCTCGGGCCCGGGCAGGGCCGCTCTGTGAAGAGAATACGCCCCAGGTCGAAATAACTGTCCTCAACCTCACTCTGCGTGGCGACCGCTTGAATAAACCGCCGCATAGCATCACCAGGAAGCGAGTCAAGCGCGCGATGGTATAGGATAAGTCTTGAAAAGCCTGCTCTGATTTCTGCAACGTTGATCATGTCCGCCCCTCCTGGTCAGATTCAAATCACCCGCTGGAGCACGAGCTCCCAGCGCTCCTCTGTCGCCCAACAATTCCACCGGATGCGCCACCCGGGCGGCCCCGTGAACCCCAGCCAGCCCATCGTACAGATGGGCACGGCAGGCCGGGCAAGGCGTGGCCACCAGCTCCGCCCCGGTCGCCCCGATATCCTCGAGTTTCCTCCGCCGGATGGCCGACGACATCTCGCGATTTTCCAACCAGTACGAGCCGGCCCCACCGCAGCAGCGGCCCGGGTCGGCCATTTCTTTTACCGTGACGCCGTAACGGTTGAAAAGCTTCCGCCATCCGTCCGTCAGCCCGGGGGTCCAATGGCGGTGGCAGGGGTCGTGGAAGGTCACGGCCACATCTGCTGCCGCGCCGGCCACAGACACTGCCTCCATACCAACCGCGTCCTCCGTCAGTTCTTCGGCCAGAAGCATCCCCAGATCCCTGACCCTCGTGGCCATTACCGAAGCTTCTTCGGACAGCTCAGGGGACAGCCTGGCCGCCAGGGAGGGGATCTTCTGGGCCAGGGCCATCCCGCACGAGGTGCAGTCGGTAACGACCAGGTCGGCACCTAGTGAGCGGAAAGCGTCAAGGTTCTGCTTCCAGAGCCGGGCCGCCCCCCCGGCGTCGCCGTGCGCCAGTAACGGCAGCCCGCAGCAGACCTGATCCGGTGGGACCACTACCTCGAAGCCGGCGGCATTCAACAGCTTGACCGCCGCCCTACCCACCCCCGGGAAGAGGTGGTTGGTGCCGCAGCCGGTGAAGTAGGCGGCCCGCGCTTTAACCCCGTCATAGACCCCGGCCATCTCTTCGAGAAACGTACGCCTCGGCGCCGGCGGGAGCCTCAGACCCGCCATCATCCGGCCAACCACAAACCCGACCGGCAGCAGCCGCGAGGCCAGGTCCCTGACCCGCGGGGAGGGAAGAACCCCCCGGAAGACCAGCCGCTTCAGGGTTCCCGGCTCCAAATTCAAACGGCGCCGCAGGGCGGAGCGCGCCGCGATGACCTCTTCGTCCACCCTGATTCCGGCCGGGCAGGCGGCGGTGCAGCTTCCGCAGAGCAGGCAGCGCTCCAGGCGTTCCAGAGTCCGCCGGGAAGGCTCGATGACCCCGTCTTGCACGCCCCGGATCACCGCCAATTGCCCGCGGGCCACCCAGGTCTCGGTCAGGGTCTCGCCGAACGGAGGGCAGGCCGCCTGGCAGAAGCCGCACGACAGGCACCGGGAGTCACTCATTCCGATCCCCAGTGCCCGCCCCCGGTGCCTCCCATGGCCAGACCTTCCCCGGGTTCATGATCCCTTTCGGGTCAAAGACCACCTTGATCCCCTTCATCAGCTCAATGCCCTCCGGGCCGGCCTCCCATTCCAGGTAGCGGGACTTGAGTAGGCCGATGCCGTGCTCGCCCGAGAGGGTGCCGCCCAGGTCGAGGCAGGCGCGGAAGATGCGCCGGGCGCCTTCGTCGACGCGAGCCATCTCCTCTGGGTCATTCGGGTCACAGAGCATGGTCGGGTGCAGGTTTCCGTCGCCGGCGTGACCGACCACCGGAATGGTCAGGCCCAGGTCGGCCCCGATCTGGCGGACCGCCCTGACCATGTCGGGGATGCGGGTTCTCGGGACGGTGGCGTCCTCAGTGATGGCCGATGGACGGCGTCGGATCAGGGCCGGGAAGATCGCCCGGCGCCCGGCCCAGAGCTCGGCGGCCTGGGCGGCATCAGCAGCGACCCGCGTTGAGACGGCACCCTCCTCGCGGCAGGCGGCCTCGACCTCCGGCAGCAGGCGCTCGACCTCTTCCTCAGAGCCGTCAAGTTCGATTAAGAGCACCCCGTCGCAGTCAATCGGGTATCCGGAAGGCCGGAAATCCTCGACGCAGCGGCAGGCGAACTGATCCATCAGTTCGAGGGCGGTGGGCAGGATTGACCGGGCAATGATGGCTGAGACCGCCCGGGCGGCTTGGTCTAGTTCCGAAAACGAGACGAGCAGCGTCCGGCTGGCCCGGGGAACCGGGATCAGGCGAAGAATAACGTCTGTGATCACGGCCAGGGTGCCCTCCGAGCCGGTCAGCAGGCGCGGCAGGTCGTAGCCGGTCGAGTTCTTCGAGGTCAGGCCGCCGGAGCGGATCACCTTGCCGCCGGGCAGGACGCTCGTCAGGCCGAGGACATAGTCCTTGGTAGTTCCGTACTTGAGGGCGCGCGGGCCTCCGGCGCGGGCGGCGACGTTGCCGCCCAGGGTGCAGACCGACATGGATGATGGGTCGGGGGGGTAGAACAGGCCGCTTTTGGCCACCGCCATTTGGAAGTCGCGGTTGATGACCCCGGCCTCGGCCCTGGCCGAGAGGTTACCCGGTTCGATCGAAAGGATCCGGTTCATCGAGCGCAGGTCAAGGACGACCCCCCCGTGGATCGGGGCGGTGCCGCCCGAGATCCCGGTCGAGGAGCCGCGGGGGATGACCGGAACCCCCCGGTCGTGGCAGTAAGCCAACAGGGCCGCTACCTGCTCGACCTCGGTCGCCCGGGCGATGGCGTCCGGGGTACCGCGGTGCAGGGTGGTGTCCCCGCCGTAGCAGATCAGATCTTCCGGTTCGGCCAGGACGTTATTGGGACCGAGCAGGCGCTTGAGATCGGCCGCCAGGGCCTGGGCTTCGTCCGGCCGCAAACCGCCTCCCGCCGCCATCCGGTTGTTTACTCTTGAACCGCCGATGTTCGTTTCCTCCAATGTCCCCGGTGTCTCTCGTAAACAATTCGCAGCCCCTCCAGGGTCAGGTGGGGGTTGACGATGTCAATTGTCCGGCTTTCGCGGGCGATCAGGGGGGCGTGGCCGCCGGTGGCCACCACCCTGGCCTCCGGGTGGCCGATCTCGGCCCGGATACGATCAACCAGGGTATCGACTCCTCCGGCATAGCCGAAGATGATCCCTGCCTGCATTGAGGCGGTGGTGTTCTTGCCGATTACGCCGCCCTTGGGCTTGGCCAGATCGATCCGGGGGAGCCTGGCCGCTCTCTGGAAGAGGGCTTCGGTCGAGATGCCGATGCCCGGGGCTATGGCCCCGCCCAGGAATTCGCCCTCGGCCGAGACGGCCCCGAAGGTGGTGGCCGTACCCATATCAATGACTATAATCGGACCGCCGTAAAGGGTGTAGGCGGCCACGGCGTCGACGGCGCGGTCGGTGCCGAGCTCGTTGGGGTTGTCGTACTTGATTTTGAGACCGGTGCTGGTCTCGGGCCTGATCACCAGTGGGTCAAAGCCGAAGTACTTGCGGAAGGTCGCTTCGAGGGTCGTCCAAAGCGGCGGCACGACCGAGCAGATGACAACGTCTTTGATCTGGCTAAGCGAGACACCGTTCTCCTTAAACAAATCCTTCAGGAGCAGGCCGTACTCATCCTCGGTCTTTTGGGCCCGGGTAGCGATGCGAAACTGGTGCTTCAGGCTGCCCTCGGTAAACAGCCCAAGGGTAATGTTGGTGTTGCCGACGTCGAGAACCAGGAGCACGGGTCGACCTCCAAACTTCTATACGTGCTGGAATAGATTGGCGGAAGGGATTGCTGGAACAGGCTTTTTCTTTCGGCATAGCGGGGGTCTGTCCCTCTTTGCCTTTGGCTTTTCCGCTCCACGAGGCCCAAATTGGGCACAATATGACCTCAGGGGGAGTGCCTGTTTGTGTTGGTGGCGTTATCTAACGGCCGGGCTGCTGACCGGTCTGGCCAACGGGCTGCTGGGAGTGGGCGGCGGGACAGTACTGGTTCCGGCGCTCGTCTTTTGGCTGCGCCTTCTCGACCGC
>JBGFRN010000186.1:0-2940 GCA_041695105.1 Bacillota bacterium
CCGGGTTCAAGGATGACGGCAATCTCGTCAACTGAGCCGGGGCCGAAAAACTCCACAGCCGTTCCGCGGGAGATGAAAAAAACTCCGAAGGTGCGACCAGTGGCATCAAGCTGGAAGATATCTTTGATCGGGTAAACCGTCTCCGGACTGGCCGCCACCCCGTCGATGCGCAATTCTTCGAGCCGCCCGTCAATCACCGGGCGCACGACTGATCCGGGTTCCAGCCTGTAATACCGGGCCACCCGGGTCTCAGCCAGGCCCGCCCTGAGACCCCGCGGCCGGTCGGGGTGCCCGCGGTTGGGAAGTAGAGTGTGAAGGTCGCCCTCTCCAGGGTCGGGAATCGAGATCAGGCGGGCGGTGACCCGGCTGGTTGAGCCATCAATAATTATTGGCACATCACGCACCAGCCGGCCATGGGCCGCGCGGACGCCGGGAACCTCGGCCACCCTTCGCGCCACCTCGGGGGGGGCCCCGGGTGCCCGGAAGATAACATCATTCATGTTCATCCGGCGGTAGCTGTAGTCAACCGAGCCCTTAAAATTAACAAATGAGGTAAACATCTCGTCAAAGAGCATAATTCCGATGAAGACTACCAAGGTGACCGCCAGGAACTGCCAGCGGCTGCGCCAGACATCCCGGACGAGCTTAAGCCAGAGCAGACCGCCGCGCGGGACCAGGTTGCGCGGTCGAATCAAGTTGTACGGCTTCATCGCTCACCCCCCATCTGCCAAGCACACCAGTCACCAGTCGATGCCCGCAGGGTCTTCTGGGTCGGGGTTGACCTCGATCGAGCGGATGCGCCCGTCATAAACATTAAGCACCCGGTGAGCCATCCGGGCGATCGGCTGGTTATGGGTTACGATCATCACGGTCTGACCACCGCCGCGGTTGGCCTCCCAAAGACAGCCCAGGGCCATGACCCCTGAAGTGTGGTCGAGCGCCCCGGTCGGCTCGTCGGCCAGGATCAGGGGCGGGTTCTTGACCAGAGCCCGGGCGATGGCCGCCCGCTGCTGCTGCCCGCCGGAAAGCTGCGAGGGAAAATAGCCGGTCCGATCGGCCAGCCCGACCCGCTCCAGGGCCACCAGGGCGGCGGCCAAGGGATCAGGGTGACCGCCGATCTCGGCGGCCAGGGCGACATTTTCAAGGGTATTAAGATTGGGGACCAAGTTGAAGAACTGAAAGACAAAACCGACCCCGAAGCGGCGGAAGCGCGTCAGATCAGCCTCGGAACATGAGGCCAGGTCGATGCTCCGATCTTCGCCGCTTTGGCCGGCGTTATTGCTGCCGCCATTTCGTGCTTCGCCGGTCAGGTTGACCAGGACCTGGCCTCCGGAAGGCCGGTCCATCGCTCCAACCAGGTTGAGCAACGTTGATTTGCCAGAACCGCTCGGACCCAGGATGGCGATAATTTCCCCAGGAAAGATCTCGAGGTCAGTCGGGCGCAGGGCCTGAACGGCCGCCTCTCCCTGACCGTAGGTCTTGGAGGCACCAATCAGGCGCAGGAGCGGCCCGGTTCCCCCCGGCCGGACGGAAATTTCGTTCGAATCCCTCAATGTGTTTCACCCGCCAGATTGAGCCCGATCACACCGGCGATGATCATCCCCAGGGAAACCAGTTTCAGGGTCGTGACCGGTTCTTTGAACAAAAGGATCCCGATCGCCGCGATCAGCCCGGTACCCAGACCAGACCAGACCGCATAGGCAACACTGAGGTCGATTTTTTTGGTAGCCATTGTCAGGGAAGTGAGGGCTAAGCCGTAAAAAACGAACATCAGCACCAAGGGCAACGTCCGGGTGAAACCCTGAGAAAGCTTCATGGAAGTGGTGCCCAACACCTCCAGGAGGATCGCCAGGATCAGGTAAAGCCAGCTCATGGCGGGTCACTGTTCCTTCAGCAAGAGGCCGATCAAAGTTCCGATCGTTCTGGGCGACACCTGGTCCGGGTCAAAATAGGACTGGACGAAAAGGCCATCGGTCACGGCCAGCAAACCGATCGAGACGGCCGTCACGTCAAGGCTATCGGGCACCAGGCCCAGATTTTTGAACTGAGTCAGGGAGCTGGCCAGGAACTCTCGCCAGTTGGCGTATATCCTCCGGAATCCGGCCCGTATCTCCTCGTTACCGGTCAGGGCCTCGAGCAGAGCCACCGCGCCCAGCCTGAAGAAATCCTCGTCCCGGATCATCGCCTCAAAAGCTCCGGCTAACAACTCCTTGAAGCCCGTCAGGCTGACAGGCGAAAGAGGGCACATATATGCGGGCTGACCTGGTGCGACGGGGGGCTGCAAGTACCTGGCGATCAAATCTTGGCCAGTCGTCTCGATCAGATCGACCAGCAGCCCATCCTTGGTCGGGTAGTAATAATAAAGGGTCCCCTTGCTGATGGCTGCCCGCCGGGCAATCTCACCCAGGGTGGTTTCCTTGAAGCCCTTTTCGACGAAGAGCACATGGGCGGCGCCCAGGATTTGCCGCTTCCTGTCTTCAATTATTTCCACTCAAGGCCCCCTTGTGACGATAAGAACTAGTCGGTCGGCTGGCCGACTGATGCTTACACTATATTCCTTTGGTCATAGCAGGTCAATACTTTTTGAAGGCGGTGTTTTTTTAAGGCACTGTCGTGGGACTTGTCAGTCTATGAGAGTGGTCCGTGAGCGCCGGTCACAATCAGGTGCCTGACGGGATTAAATTAGGAAGACACTGCCAATCGAGGAGGGGGTGATTGACCTCCTTCCTCTCACCACCGGACAGGCGGGTCCGCATCCGGCGGTTCACCAGGCTTGACGGATCTCTTGGCTTTTGGGGTTAATCCGGGCGCCCGGCAGTCTCACGCAATATTTTAACAGCAAACCAGGCTCCGGACGTTAAAATATTGCGTCAGGCCCCGGCTGGGGTTCACAATAACCGGACAAATCCAGGGAATCCAGGTCCAAAACCCAGGTTTTCA
>JBGFRN010000234.1:0-16624 GCA_041695105.1 Bacillota bacterium
CAGCCCGGGTCAAATTGTTCAAGTAGTCATCGATCTGGCTAGCCGCGCCAAAATTCTTCTGAAAGGCCTCAACCTCGACTATCCTGGCGTACTTGGTATTGACACCGTCAGTGTTGACATCTTTAACGTTAATCCTGATCTTATCCGTCGTAACGGCCGTAAAGTCGAGCGTCAGCGGGCTGATGGTATTCCCTTTGACCGAGGTGATGGTTTGCCACGCACCGTCTTTCCAGTACTGCACGTCAAAATCCTTGACGCCCCAGGACGTTGAAGGCTGCGAGGCTGAATTTAAGGTAAAAACCTTTACTTTGTCAATTGTCTTGGAACCCGAAAACGTAATATCGACCCAGTCGACGCCGCCGACCGTATTGCCCTGCCAGCCGCCCCCGGCCGAACCCCAGGCGTCGGAACTGGTGTGCCCGTTGATAACGTCGGCGACATTGAACCCGCTGGAAGTGCTGCTGGCGGCGGCGGTGGCGCCGTTGCTATTCAGGGCGGCGTTGATCGTCTGAGCCCCAAAAAGCTGAGCGACCAGGGCCGGATTTTCATTCATAGCGCTAGTCAGCTTTGAGGAATCGAAAAGCAGCTTATTCCGGTCGGCCGAGTTCCAGGCGCCGGTGGTGATGCCGATTTGTGCCAGGCTGTCATATTTGCTCCCGGCTAGGCCGGCGATCTTTCCGGTCACCATCCGGCGGACGCTATTCAAGATCGTTGAAGCCGTAGGGTCTCCCTGTAGGATCCCCGCCTTGCCCGTGGTCGGGTCTTTGGCCATTTTTTCAGAGATAAATGCCTGAACCGAATTATACTGGTCGACAAAGGCCTTGACCGCGCTGGCCGCCACCGAGGTATTTGGCGAAACGGTCAAACTGGTCGCCAGGAACCCGGTTCCCCCGTCAGAAGGACTCTTGCTCTTCAGCTCCAAAGTCAATCCGGTCACGGCGTCACTGATCGTGTTGCTAGCTCTTTGTACCAGCAGCCCGTCAATACGGACTTTCGCGTCAGCCGCGGCAGCGGCGACATCGACAAAATTATCGCCCGCGGCATTCAAAACCCCGAGCGCGGTCAGGGCGTTGCTCGTCCCATTGGCGACTTTGCCGGTGGCCCCGGTATCAGAGGTAGCCGACATGGCGTTGACGACCCCGGTATTTTTGCTCCTTAAGATCAAGCGTATGTCGCTGGAAGCCACCGTAACCACCGAGGCGATAACCGTCGCGGAGGTCTTGTTAATCTTCTCGGCGATCGAGTTAAGTGAATCGTTGCCCGAGATATCGATCAGAGCATTGGCGCCGTCGCTTTTCTTACCCACAGTTATATTCCCGGCCGACAGCCCCAAAGCGCTGGTGGCACTGGTCCGCGAACCCGACCTCACCGCGTGCGCCTGGGCCAGGTCTTCTACCTTGATCGAATAAGTGGCCACGATCGCCTCCGCGGTGGCAGTGGCCGTGATCACTTTATCATCGCCGGAAGAGACCCGTTTGGCGTTAAAAGTCGAGGGCAGCTTTAAATCCAACACCTTGGTCCTGAGGGCGGCCAGGCGAGTATTGATATCGCGCCAAACGTCGCGCTTGGCTTCAAGGTCGAGCTGTCGCTTCTGCAAAGATTGGATCGGGCGTCTTTCCACAACCATCATCTTTTGAATGATGTTGTCCATATTGATCCCGGTTCCAAGGCCGGAGAGACGAAGTTCGGAAGCCATCCTCGATCACCTCAAACCATCTGGTCTAATAGCAGCCCGATGTGTTCCTTAATGGCGCCGAGCACATCCAAAAGTTTTTGGGGCGGGATTTCCTTAACCACTTCTCCTGACCGCTGATCAATAACCTGAACCATCACCCGCTTGGTCTGGTCGTGAATCCTGAATTGAAGATCGGTCGAAAAAATGACCGTTGTGCGGTTAAGTTTATCGACCGCCTGCTCAAGTTTCCTGAGATCAGTCTCACCCTGATTCGCCGCATCAAAATTAGAAGCTATGACTGGTTCTGCTGAGTGAGCATTTGGGCGCGGTCGAAGAGCCGTTTCTAAAGAGGCTCTTCCGCTATCTGTTCCCTGATTGGCAACCCCACCGGCTTTCATTTTTTCACCCCATTCAAATACCAGGAGAGGCCGGGAAGGCCGGAAACCAGCCTTCCCCAGCCCTCAGACTAAGTTGTTCCTTACCGCAACAACTGTAGGACGCTCTGCGTCTTCTGGTTGGCCTGGGCCAGCATGGCCGTACCGGCCTGGATCAGGATCTGGCTCCGGGTGAACTCGGTCATCTCGCGAGACATATCGACATCGCGGATGCGCGACTCAGAGGCCGCCAGGTTCTCAGAAGCCACTCCCACGTTACCGATCGTGTACTGCAGCCGGTTCTGGATCGCGCCCAATCCGGACCGCTGCGAGGAGACGGTGCTCAGGGCCCGGTCGACGACGCTGATCGTGTTCTGGGCCCCGGTCTTGGTCGAAACGCTGAGGCTCGAAAGGGCCAGGGCCGCCTTCCTCATGTCGCTGATGCCGACCGTGGTAGTCTGGTTGGAGTTGGCGCCGAGCTGCAACGACAGCGCGGCGTCGATCTTGGTATCCTGGGCCGCCTGGGTCTCCTCAAAGTTGCTGAACAGGTCGTTGAACAGGGTCCGGTTGTCGATGGTCAGCTTGATGTTCCACAGCGCGTTGGCCGTGCCGCTATCGCCGGTGACCTTGATCTTGCCCGCGCTGTCGATCGTCACCGTCCCGGAGGTCAGCCCGAGCGTGGTCGAGATCTGCTGGGCCAGCGAGGCCAGGCTGGTGCCGGTACCGCCGTTGCCATTATCTACCAGAGCGGTGCTGCCGGTGCCGCCGGCGCTGAAGTTGGTCAGCCTGACATTTTCGCCTGCGCCAGCGGTGATCGTAAAGGTATCGTTGGCCGAGCCAGCGGTGGTGGTATTGGTGATCGTGACGGTATCGGTGATGGCGTTGTTGCTCAGGGCGTTGTTGATCTTGGTCTGAAGCTGGGTGGCCACCGACGCCAGGGTAGTGACGCCGGCCGAGGCGGTAAACAGCCCGCTGGTGGTATAGCTATACCCGCCATAACGGAATGTAATCGTATCTTCGGTCGAAATGTTAAAAGCGAGGGTGCCGCTGGCGGTGTCGCTCTCAACCCCGCTGCCGGTCACCCAGCGGGCGGTGGCGTTGTTGACGGTCAGTGTCCCTTGGGACACCGCCGTGCCGTTTTTAATGCCATCGATCTTTATGATGTCGCTGGTGAGGACGCCGATGGCGTTGCCGTTGGAATCCTTGAGACCAACCAGAGAGCCGGACCCGACCGCGATCTTCTTGCCAGCGTTTTCGAGTTCCACCGAGTTCACAATGGTGCCCTGAGCCGTCGTCGCTCCCGTCAGACTCCCGTTGAGCAGCTTTTTGGTGTTGAATTCGGTGGTGTTCCCGATCCGGTCGATTTCATCAAGAAGATTGCTGACTTCTTTCTGGAGCTCGGACCGGTCGGAATTGGTCATCGTGTCCGAAGCCGCCTGAACGGCCAGCTCGCGCATGCGCTGCAAGATGCTATGGACCTCGTTAAGCGCGCCTTCGGCCGTTTGTATCAGCGAGATGCCGTTCTGGGCGTTGGCCACCGCCTGAGTCAAACCGCGAACCTGGCCGCGCATCTTTTCCGAGATCGCCAGGCCGGCCGCATCGTCGGCCGCCCGGTTGATCCTGAGGCCCGAGGAAAGCCGTTCCAGCGAGCGATTCAAAACGCTGTCAGTCGTCGTCAGGTTGCGCCACGCGTTCAGCGCGGCAATGTTTTGGTTGATTCTCATCTTAAATTCATCCTCCTTGATATTGGTGCCCACCGGTAACGCGCGGGGTCGCCGGCTTTAATCCGGCCTCCTGCCGGATCGATCAGTGGACGAATCCGTTCTTAGAACCTAACAAAAAGCTACACAGCAGGCAAGCTTCCGGTTATTCTCATCCTCCCTGATTCGAGAATCCTTGGCCGCCCCCGCCGCGCCGGGGGACGACCGGACCTGGCATCCTGCCAGGCCACAAGGTGACTCGTCCAACCTTATTTATCGGGTGATCACCAGGAAAACTTTAGCTCCCCCGTGCAGGTCCAGGCGGACGCTGGATAGCACCCAACTCCTTGACCAGATCCTTGAGGGCGGCCTGGTCGGGTGCCTTGGAGGCCGACTGGTTTTCAGCGGCGACTTCACGGAATATTTCCTTCCTTAAAATCGAAACCTCTCTCGGAGCGGAGATGCCCAGACGGATCACCGCGTTGTCCCCGGTTCCCTTAATTTGAACGATCTTGACCTCGATGCCGTCTCCGATCAGGATGCTCTCGTTGAGCTTACGAGTAAGAACTAACACCTTAGAACCTCCTTGTTCTGGTGCCCGGCCATCCTTGGCCGCCAACCGGGCGTAGGTCAAAAAGGGGCCTGCGTTACCGGCCTCCCGCCACGGCCGGTTCAGCCGTCTTTTTGGTTTTTGCGGGCTGGGGCGGGAAAAGAGGCTGCCGCATCGAATAGGTCTGATCCGGGAGAACCGCCTGAAGCCCCAGACGCCTGACCGGATTGATCAAAACCGGTGCCAGAAGATTAATGGTAGCGTCCCTAAATTCCCCGGGAATCACACAGATACCGGCCACAATGGCCTCTTCGAGGCTTTCAAGCCCTAAATCACTTAGCAAATGACCCGGAATCGAAGGGCTATAATCGGCAAAAAAACGGGTTGGATCAACGATAACAAAAGCCAGTTCACCCCGGTCGACCGACTGCAACCATGTGAACGGGCTCTCCGGCCCGCCAAAGTCGACCAAGCAAAATCGGCGGCAGTCCTCAAAACCAATGATGCCGTAAGGGAAATCCAAGAGCCTGTCTTCAGAAACCTCAATTTCGCCAAAACGAGTGGTTGTAATTTTCAATGGCCGCCACCTCTACCTTAAGAAATCAACCAGAGTCGGAGGGATAATCCGGGCACCAACAGCCAGTGCCATCTGCTGGGCGCTCTCAGCCTGCTTCAGGTCAAGCATCAGCTTGGCCATATCGGCGTCCTCGATTTGGGAAAGGAGACCGGCGACATTCACCTGTGAGGACATCACCTGGGCAGCGCCGGTTTCCAGGCGGTTGATCCGGGCCCCAACATCCGACCGGATGGCCATCAAACTGTTGGTGGCGTTTTGGATCTCAGTCATCCGGGTGGTTGAGATGGAGGTGATGTTGCCAGCCACCAGGTCATCGTGCAGGCTCTTGATGACCGCAAAAAAGTCGCCCCCGGCCAGCAGGGCGTCGCCGGTAACGTTAACGTCCATACGAACCCCTTTACCAATTTCCCGCTGGATTTTTTGAGAGCCGTCGGCCGGGTTATTGCGGGTGACAACCAGGGTAGCCGTATTGATGGCAAAGGGAGCGGCGTCATATTTGAAACCAGCGAAGATATGCTTGGCACCATGAGTGCTGTTGGCGATCTGGGCCGCCTGCTGGGCCATCTGGCTGACTTCATTGGCAATAGCCATCCTGGCCTCGGCCGGGTTAGTCCCATCTCCGCCCTTGACCGCCAGTTCCTGAACTCGGATGAGAACCTGCCCTAGATGGTCAAGAGCGGCGTCGGCAGCGTCAAGCCAGCTCTTGCCATCGGCGATATTCTTGGCATACTGCTCACTGGCGGCGTAACCCCCCCGCAACCGCATCGCCGAGGCGTTGGCGTTCGGGTCTTCGGATGGGTTAATGAACCTTTTGCCCAATGAAAGCTGGTTTTGGAGCAAATTATAACGTTTTTGAATATCGCGCAGGTTTTTGCCCAGGTTAACCGCCATCGAGCCCGATGTCACACGCATTTTCTAACCCTACCTTCCGACGACGCCCATCCGGTTGATAATGGTCTCCATCAATTCATCCATGGCGGTGATCACCCGGGCGGCGGCGCTATAACCGTGCTGATATTTGACCATCGCGATCATCTCATCGTCCAGTGACACGCCGGACAAGGCGATCCTCTGGTTGGTAATAGCCGTGACCAGGACCTCCTGGTTGTTGGTCATGTTGGCGGCGGCCTGGGCGCTGACGGCCAGGCCGGAAATAACCGATTCGTAATAATCGGGGGTATTGGTGGTACCGCCGTTGAAAATTAGATTCTCCCTGACCTTGGCCAGGTCGAACGCGTTGGCGCCGTCGCCCCGGCTGACATTGCCCATCCCGTCAAGGGTTTTGGCCGCGGCGATTTTATTGGTATTCGAAACTATCGTCGGGTTGATCGAGATAGTAGCGGCGGTAATGGTCGGGCCAGTGCTGGGGCTAAAAAAGTTGTTGCCGGTGGAGCTGTCGAGGCCGTACCCGGTGGCGTGGACAGAATTGAAACTGGCGGCGAAGGTGGAGGCCAGATTATCCAGCTTGCCTAACAGGGCATCAATTTCCAAGTCGCGGGCATCGATCAGGCCCTTGAGCTCGCCGCCAGAAACAGCTACGTCGGCCGAGATTGTCAACCACTTGACAACCACTTTTCCCGACACGACTTGTGTCGTCATGTGGTTGGCCGTTAGTTGGGTAACCAGAGGCACCCCGCCAATATGCACATCGACTTTGCCATCGGTTTGTGCGGTCACCCGGATATCCACGATTTTAGAAAGCTGATCCAACAGAATGTCCCGTTGGTCCATCAGGTCGTTGGGCTTATCGCCGGAAGTGAGGGCGGTTGAGATCTGCCGGTTTAGGCTGGCGACCCGATCGGCCAACAGATTGATTTCCCGCGCCTCTCGACCGATATCGGCCTCGATGTTGGCCCGGAGTTCACTCAGGAATCGAGCGGCATTGTTAAGCTGGTTGGTAAACGCCGCGCCCCTCTCGCGCACCAGGGCCCGGGCCGACGAACTGTCAGGGTCATTGGCCAAATCCTGGAGCGACCGCCAAAACTGGTCCATAACCGCCCGCAGGCCGGCCTCGGTCGGCTCGGCCATGATCGCCTCGACCTCGCGCAGAGCCCGTTCCTTGGTCTCCCAGTGCCCCAGGGCCGTGCTTTCGTTCCGGAACTGGCGGTCCAGGAACCTGTCCCGATAGCGTTTAAGGTCCGCCGCCTCAACGCCGGTCCCCATCTGTCCAAGACCGCCCGCTTTTGAGAAAGTAAGAGCGGTAATCGGCTGGGAGGAGCTGAAAACAACCTCCTGGCGCGAGTAGCCCGGAGTATTGGCATTGGCGACGTTATGGCCGGTTGTATCCAGGGCCTTCTGGTGGGCCATCAGCGCCCGGCGCCCGATTTCTATTCCTGAGAACATGGTCTACCTCCGGTCGACGAGGTTGCGTGAACAAATACATTGAACAACTAAATTTGGTGGTCCAACCGGTGACGCTTGCCGCCAGGGGAAAAGCGCCCGTCCCCCGAATACACGGTTGATTTCTTCGTTTTCCCAAGGGCTTGAAACATGGAGTTTATGTAAGCCAGCGAGCGCCGGATCAGCCTCATGTTCAATGCGTTGGTCCGCTTGAGTTCTTCCAGGGTGGCGGCGATTCGCGAGGAAACCTCTTTCAGCCGGGCGGCGGGCGCCTCTGAACCCTCAAGGGTTCCAGCGGCCTCGATCAGCCGCGTCAGGGTCAAGGTTTCTGGTGAAACACCAAGTACGGCAGCCAACGTCGATTGCAGCGATATCCTCTTGTCCTCAAGCCTGCCCGCCTTCATAACCAGGGCCTGTTCTCCCTGAAGGATAACCTCGAACTCGCTGCCGCCACCGGCCACCAGAATATCACGCTTCTTGGTAGCCAAACTGAGCAGGTCCCCATAGAGGGCGGCCTGCTCTTCAAGCAAGGTAATCATTTGTGTCATAACAGAACCGCTCACGGGTTTAACCTCATCGCTTCGAAATCCTTAAAAGCGCTCCGGCCACCGCCTGGGGCGAGACCTGATAGGTGCCCGATTCTAAATTCTCCTTTATCCTTTCGATCCGGTCCTCACGGACTTCGGGCAATTCGGCCATCTTGGCCTTTAAGGCTAGGACTTCCTGGGCCTGGGGCGACATGGTGACCTCGTCGCGCCCCTGGGAGGGCGCGGCACCCTCAACCCGCCGGGCCTTCTTGGCGTTGGCCCGGTAGACACCGGCCACATCGTTAACGTTATTGACTTTCATGGCTCTTCCCCCCCATCTTCAATATCGAAAGACCGGGGCTAAAAATTTAGGAACGGTTTTTATTTTCTGCCGTCCCGTTTGGGCTCCCAGGTATGCATTTGCCGTTCGACTGTTCTCCGTGGTTTGGTGGCCTCCTCAAACTTATGGGCCAGTTGGCTGGCGCAAGCCTCGCAGAGCATTCCACCAATAATTGGCTTGCCGCACGACCGGCACTTGAGCAAGGCTGGCGCCCCTTCTTTCAGGATCAACCGCCCCGACTCCAGGTAGCTCATGATCTGCTCCAGGGGGATGCCCGTGCCCTCCTCGATCTCCGCGGCGGTGGCCTCGGGATTATCTTCGAGGAAGTTCTTAATTACGTCAAAGTCCTTTTCCTCATTCTTGACGCAGGCCGGGCAGATATTTCGTCCCGTGTGGGCGAAGATCTTGCCGCATTTCTTGCAGTTCCTGATATTCACCCTAAGACCTCCGATCCGTTGAAGCTAACACGAGAGCGTCGACCTCGCGGGCCCCGGCTAGTTTCAATACCCGGGCGCACTCCGACAGGGTCGACCCGGTGGTGATAACATCGTCCAGCAGCAGAACCTTGCGGCCGGTTACCTTAGAAGGATCTGTGACCAGGAAGGCTTCCAGCACGTTTTCTCTTCGCTCCTGGTTGTCGAGTTTGGCCTGGCTTCCGGTATCCTTGATCCGGTTCAAAACGTCCAGGCCAGCGTCCCACCCCAGGCGGCGGGTAAACTCCCAGGCCAGAATTTCTGAATGGTTGTACCCGCGCATGCGCTGGCGGGATTTGTAGAGCGGGACGGCTACGGCCAGGTAGTCGGGGCTGAATTGAGCCCGTGCCGTCACCGCCAATAGGTAGCCGAGCGGCCCAGCCAGGCGGCGCTCGAACTGGTATTTGAAACGATGAATCGCCTGCCGGAGGCCGCCCTCGTACTTGCCGGCCGCCACGCAGCGGCGGAAATGAGGCGGGTTGCGCTCACAGTCGGAGCAGATCTTGGAGCGGCCCCTCGCGCTCGACCGGGCGCAAACCTGGCAGGTTCCGGCCAACGGCCTGGTCAGGGTCTCCAAACAGGACCGGCAGATTCCTTCAACCGCGTCCGGCTTGAGCTGCGCCCGGCACAGGGCGCAGCGGTTCAGGTCGGGAAAGAGAAGGCCGGCGACCCCTTGGGTTACGAAACTCAGGAGGCTTTTCATGATCGCGCCGCCTGGGGAACTTCCTGGCTGGAATTATAGACCTTGGTAATCACCAGGTTGGGCTTGTCCAAAAGGTCAATGTCGGTTGGGGGGGTGAGCCTGGCCCCCAGGGGATCCCAAAATAACCTGACCTTGGGGCGGGCGTTGTTTTTCCTGGAAGCGGCGATTACCATGCCCCTAAAGCCATCGCTGAGCTCGACCAAGGTTCCGACCGGATAAAGAGCAATGTTATCTACGAAGGCTCTGACCACCTTGAAGTCAAACATAAAATTGCCCGCCCCCATCAACATCTCGACCGCCTCGTGGGGCAGATAGGCGGTGCGGAATGGCCGGTCACAGGTCAGGGCGTCGTAGGCGTCAACGACAGCGACGATCCTCCCGTACTCATGGATCTCTTCAGCCTTGATCCCTCGGGGGTAGCCGTTGCCGTTGAACCGCTCGTGATGCTGGAAGGCGACATGGGCCGAGAGGATGCTGAAGTCGGTCTGTTGACGGATAATATCGAACCCATACTCCGGATGCCTTTTCATGATTTCGTACTCCTGCGGGGTCAGGGGCACTTGTTTGTTGACGATGGACTCGGCAACCCGCACCTTTCCAATGTCGTGCAGGATGGCCCCGATCCCGAGGTCACGCAGGCGGTTTTGATCGTAGCCCAGAGTCATCCCGGTCATGATTGAAAGGATCCCGACCTGAATTGAATGGGCATAGTTATATTCATCCTTGCCGCGGATATCTGACAGGTTAACGGCGAGATCCCGGTGGCTCAGGATCTGGTCGACGATCTCGTTAGCCAGGCTTTGAACCTTGACTTCGTTAACCCCGTGGAAACGGGCCCGCCGGCCCTCCATCACCTGTTTAATCGACCCCATGACCTCTTTGACGGTCACCAGGCCTTTGAGGCGGGTCTCTTCAGAGACGACATCCTCGGCCTCGGCCTCTAACTCGACCTCGAAGTCGTCCTGCTCGTCCTTGATATAAAGGGCCGGCACTCCCTTTTGATGCAAGTGATCTATGTAGGCTTGGTTCAGGATGATCCCGGCCTTGAGCAGGGGGGTGCCGCTCAACGAGTAGACCGTTCGAGCAACGACCATGCCCGGCCGGAGGTGTTGTACCAAGAGCTTCTTCATGTTGTCAGAATTCGTCGGAATCCAACAAACTCCTTTCCTCATTCACACTACCGCAGAAAGTAGCCCAGTTCCGCCAGGATCTCAGGCAAGTTAACCCGGCCGCGCAGGTCAAAGGCCAGAACCACCCGGCTGCGGCAAAGAAAGAGTCCACATTCCCCGGGGAGCCCCGACCCTGTGTCTTCAGAAACGATGCGCGCCGCCCGCATCCCGGGCAGGGATTTGGAAAGCCCCTCAAGAACCTCCCAGGAAGCATCGGTCGACCCGGTGTCGATAGCCACAACCTCAAAAGCCGGTTCACCGCCCAGTCCCCAGCAATCAAGTGCCAAGACTTGGCGCATCAGGGGCTCGAGGACCGGCTCCTGGTTGCGGATCAAAAAAAGCAGGCTCAGAAATTCCGGCGCCTGTCCTTTAAGCGCCGGATTCCTAAGCCAAAAGTTAGAGGCTATTAAGATAATCAGGGAAACCAAGCCGTAACCGGCCAGAGCGACCAGGATAACTTGAAGCCAGAAGTCCATGCGGATCCTCACCCCGACCATCATATGCCGGTGAGGAACCCATGGTTAAGCCTACCGGTCCAGGGCGCGGCGCAAGACCTCAGCCTGGTCGGTACGCTCCCAGGGAAGGTCGAGGTCGTGACGGCCGAAGTGCCCATAGGCGGCCGTCTGCTTGTAGATCGGGCGGCGCAGTTCGAGATTCCTGATAATGGCCGCCGGGCGAAGGTCAAAATTCTCCTTGACCAGCCGGACGATTTCCTCTTCAGCAATCTTGTTGGTGCCGAAGGTCTCCACCAGAATCGAAACTGGGCGGGCCACGCCGATGGCGTAAGCGATCTGGATCTCGCACTTGCCCGCCAGACCGGCGGCCACAATGTTCTTAGCTACATAGCGGGCGGCGTAGGCGCCCGAGCGGTCGACCTTGGTCGGATCCTTGCCGGAGAAGGCCCCGCCGCCGTGGCGACCGTACCCACCGTAAGTGTCGACGATAATCTTGCGACCGGTCAGGCCAGCGTCTCCCTGGGGCCCCCCGACGACGAATCGCCCAGTCGGGTTGACGAAGTAGCGAGTCCGTTCGTCGAGCAGCCCGGGCGCAACGATCGGGCGGATCACCTTGTCGATGATATCCTTACGGATGACCTCGAGCGGGACATCGGGCTTGTGTTGGGTGGAAACGACGATAGCATCGACCCGCTTCGGCTTGCCGTCGACGTACTCGACGGTAACCTGAGTCTTGCCGTCCGGGCGGAGGTAGGCGATCTCGCGGCTCTTGCGAGCCTCGGCCAGGCGGCGGGCCAGTTGATGGGCCAGCGAGATCGGCATCGGCATCAGCTCAGGGGTCTCGTCGCAGGCAAAACCAAAGACCATGCCCTGATCGCCGGCTCCGATGGCCTCGATGTCGTCAAACTTCTCGCCTTCCTTGGCTTCAAGAGCCTGATCGACGCCCAGCGCGATGTCGGGCGACTGCTCGTCGATGCTGACCAGGACACCGCAGGTCGATCCGTCAAACCCGTATTTGGCGCGAGTGTAGCCGATGCCGCGGATGGTCTCGCGGATGATCCTGGGCATATCAACATAGCACTTGGTGGAAATCTCGCCGGAAACCAGCACCAGACCGGTTGTCACCGAGGTCTCGCAGGCCACCCGGGCATTCGGATCCTTTTCGAGAATAGCGTCGAGGATCGAGTCGGAGATCTGGTCGGCTACCTTGTCGGGATGACCCTCAGTGACCGACTCCGAGGTGAAGAGAAAGTTCTTTGACATCAAGTTTCCTCCTTAAATGATCTGCCGGGAATGATTTGCCGGCAAAGCTCTATTGCGGCCCGCGCGTCGCGGCCGTGCCCGTCGGCCCCGATCTCCCGAGCGTAGCTCTGGGTAGTTACAGCCCCGCCGATCAGGACCTTGGCCCTGAGACCGGCGGATTTAGCCTCAAGGATTACTTCCCGCATCTTGGGCATGGTGGTGGTCATCAAGGCCGAAAGGCCGATAATTTCAGCCTTCTCCTCCCGGGCCGCCTCGATAATCCGCCCGGCCGGGACGCTCTTGCCCAGATCAACCACCCGAAAGCCGTAGTTTTCAAGGAGGACAGCCACAATATTTTTACCGATATCGTGAATGTCTCCCTCTACCGTGGCCAAAATTACCGTCCCCCGGCTGCCGGCCCGATCCTTGGGGAGCCGGGGCTTAAGGTGGTTGAAGGCCCTCTTCATCGCTTCGGCCGCCAGCATCATCTGCGGGAGAAAAACCCGCCCGGCACCGAAGCCGTCGCCAACCTCCTCAAGCGAGGGGATCAAGGTCTTTTCAATCAGCTCCATTGGATTGGCCCCCTCAAATAGGGCTTGCTCCACCAGAGCGACGATCCCGTCACGGTCCCCATCGATAACGGCTGACCTGATCCGGCCGGCGGTGTCAACGGGGCGGGCCGCCGTATGAGCAGCCGGGGGGACAGGCCCTTCGGGGCGGGGGGACGGCAGCCCCGAGACATAAGAGATGTAACCGGAGGCGTCGGTATCATAGTAGAGCAGGAGGCGCATCGAGTTGACCGCTTCCCAGATTCGCGGCTCGAGTGGGTTGGCGATGGCGGCGTCCAGCCCGTAGGCCAGGTTGGTAATCAGATAGGCTGAATTCAAGACTTCCCTACGCGGCAGCCCGAATGAGATGTTGCTAACTCCGAGAATACACGGCAACCCGAGCTTTTCCTTAATCAGGCGGATCGCCCTGGGGGTCTCCATGGCCTCTCGCGCCTGGGCACCAGCGGTCAAGACCAGGGGATCGACGATCAGGTTTTCTTTTGGAATTCCCAGGGCCAAGGCCCGGCCCAGGATCTTTTCGGCCACCGCCAGGCGCTCCCCGGCCGTCATCGGGATGCCCGCATCATCGAGGGTCAGGGCGATGACCGAGGCCCCGTAGCGCTTGACCAGCGGCAAGACTGCTTCAAGGCGGTCCTCCTCACCGGTGACCGAGTTGACCAGGGCCTTGCCGGCAAAGGCCTTGAGGCCGGCCTCGAGGGCGGCCGGGTTGGGCGAGTCGATCGACAGGGGAAGGTCAGTCGTCCCCTGCAGGGCCAAGACAGCCCCGCGCATGGCGGCCGGTTCATCGATCCCAGGCACGCCGACGTTTACGTCCAGTACCCCCGCCCCGGCTGCGGCCTGGGCCCTGGCCTCTTGGCGATAGAGCTCGAACCGACCCTCCTGGGCGTCGGCGGCCAGCTTCTTTCGAGCGGTCGGATTCAGGCGCTCGCCGACGATCACCGGTAGATTCTGCGGGACAAAGAAGAGCGATCGGGTGCGTCCGGCCAAAGACAGGGGTTTCGGTCCCGTCAACCGCGGTCTTGGACTCGGATTAAGGCGATTCAGCTCCCCTCGCATGGCCTGGATATGGCCGGGACCGGTGCCGCAGCAGCCCCCGATCAAAACCGCGCCGGCCTCAACCAGGGCCGGAAGCCTGGCGGCGAACTGATCCGGCCCCATCGGGAAGACGGTTCTTCCCGCCTCGAGGCGGGGCAGCCCGGCGTTGGCCACCAGGGAGAGCGGCTTGGCGGAGACGGCGGCCATGGCCCGGATGACCGGGACCAGCTCATCGGGCCCGCCGGAGCAGTTAGCCCCGATCATATCGGCCCCAAGGGCGTCGAGGACGACGGCGGCGGTGACGGCGTCGGTTCCGGTAAAGGTCCGCCCGTCGGGGTTAAAGGTCATCTGGGCGACGACCGGAAGCCGGGTGACCGCTTTGGCGGCGATAACGGCGGCCCGGATCTCGCCCAGGTCGGCCATGGTCTCAATGACCAGAAAATCGACGCCGCCCTTCTCCAGGGCGCGCGCCTGCTCGGCGAAGATCTCAAAGGCCTGATCGAAGGTCATTTCGCCCAGCGGCTCGACGAATTGCCCGGTCGGGCCGATCGATCCGGCCACCAGGGCCCGGCCGTACCGTTCCCCGCCGTACCGTTCGGCCTCGCTCCGGGCCAGGCGGGCGGCCGCCCGGTTGATCTCATCCAGGCGATCCGCCAGGCCGAATTCTTCCAGCTTTGGGCGGCTGGAGCCGAAGGTGTTGGTCAGCAAGACATCTGACCCGGATTCAAGGTAAGCGCGGTGTACGGCGGCCACCAGTTCCGGCCGATCCAGGTTCAGGCTATCGGGAGACGCCCCCGGGTGCAGCCCGGCGGCCTGGAGCATGGTTCCCATGGCCCCGCTGCCGAGGACGATATGATTTCCCAGTCTTTCGAGGATGTTCTCGCGGGAATTGTTGCTCACGTTAACCTCCGGTAGGCGCACCCGGTCATCTCACAACGCTGGCATTTACCGCTCAGGTGATCCCTTTGGGTCAACGGCTCGGGGCAGGGATACCATCCGGTAACCGCGGTAATTGACTTTTGGGGGGAAAGCATCAGGGTTCCGGTCACCGAGACACCGATCCGGCCGCCCTCAAGAAGCTCAACCAGTTCAGGCTGTACCTCCAGGCCCCAACCGCCGTAGCCCGGACTAAAGCGCCAGGTGGTGGCGAAGCCCTCGCTGGCCGCCCGCTTCTTTATTTGGTCGTCAATCTCACCGGCCAGGGCCTCGGCTGCCTCAGACCCAGCGGCATCGACCACCGTGGCCAGGGCCGGATCCCCTTGCTCAAACAGCCGCCCGGTCTCGGTCTCGAACGCCGGCCCGGCGGTCACCAGAAGCGCGGTAACCCTGGAACATCCAGCGAGGAGTTTCGCCAGTTTGGGTGACCGCCACGAGGAGCGGTAGAGCGCTGCCCCACCTGGCTCAGCCGCGGCGGCCACCCCGGAGGCCACCTCGACTGCGGGTTCGGCGACCCTAATGATGTCCAGATCCATCACGGCCGCCGCCGGGCGAAAAAGTCCCCGGGCTAGATCGAGGCCCCGGCTGACCAGCTCCTCAGCCTGAGGGCTGATATGGGTCTTGCCTTTCCGGTAACCGAGGTACCTGAAGACCTCATCGGGCCTGATCGACGCAGTGAACGGTCCAGTCAGAATCATCGGCTTAGCTCCTCCGAGGCACCGCTGGGCCCGCGTCCGGCGCCAGTCGGCGGGCAAAATAAAAACCCCTTCCACCATAGAAGAGGTTCGTTGTCGCGCCTCTCATCTGCTGGAATTGGCACCGTGCCGCACTGGGCGCCAGCCGGTTGCCGAGGCGTCATCGGGCCAGTCCCTCGACCTCTCTGGATAAGAGTTTTCCTTTGTTAACAACGAAATTCTAGCATCCGATCGGAGCCTTGTCAACGAGAGCGAATACGAGAGCGGGCATCTGTGAGAGCAAACATCAACTCGGCCTCGCAGGCCAGATCCTCGCCGACCCAGGCCTTGCCCTGCCCCTTGCCGATCGGTCCCCTGACCTTAGTAATCTCCAGTTCCAGGCGAAGTTGATCGCCCGGAAGAACCGGCCTTCTGAAACGCACACCCTCCAGCCCGGCAAAGAGGCCGAGCTTGCCCTGGTTTTCGGGTATCGACAGCAGGGCGACGGCCCCCGTCTGAGCCATGGCCTCAATAATTAACACTCCAGGCATCACCGGGTTTCCGGGGAAATGGCCCTGAAAAAATGGCTCGTTGGCGCTGACGTTCTTTAGCCCCACCGCCCTTTTACCGGCCTCAAGCTCGATGATCCGGTCAACCAGCAGGAATGGGTATCGATGGGGGATAATCTCCATGATCTGGTTAATATCCAGGTGATCCGTCACGACTTCCGTTCCTCCTGGGGCTTGAGCTGACGGTAAAGCACCTCGGCCAGGCCAATGCCGCCGCCTTTTGACATCTCGCCGGCCAGCATGTCGTCCTGCCAATCCTCGTAGATACGGCGGTCGCTGGAAACCTCCCCTGAGGTCAAGGCCCGGGTGCTGGATTTCATCTGCGAGAGCATCTGCTTAATGAAGATGGCTTCGAATTGCTGAGCCGCTTCTTTGAGTTTGTCGTCTTCCGACTTGGGTCCGCTGGCCTTTTTCTGGACCGCGCGGGCAGGCCGGCCGGGAACCGGGCCGAGCTTATCCGGGCCGAGCTTATCCGGGCCGAGCTGATCGATTTTCACCGGTGATCACCGCCTAAAGTCGCTTAACGGCGAAGGTTATTGGCGTTCTGGAGCATCTCGTCCGACGACTGGATAGCCTTAGAGCTGATCTCATAGGCCCGCTGAGCCATGATCAAATTGACCATTTCCTCAACGACCGTGACATTCGACATTTCAAGGAACCCCTGAACGAGGCCGCCGAAGCCGGTGGCGCCGGGGTTGCCCTTCAAAACGGCACCC
>JBGFRN010000173.1:0-2937 GCA_041695105.1 Bacillota bacterium
CCGCGTTCAGGCCTTTCTGGAAACCCTGACCGATCTCGACGGCGGCGATCTCCACGGCGGCAAGGAGGCGGCCTCTTGACCAAAACCGCCTCAAAGCGCCGCTATCTTCCCCTCAAGGCGACGCCCCGCCTCGCCGGGCTGATGAGCCGCCACTATCTGGCCGCCCGCCTTCACCGCTACTGGGGGCGACTGGCCCGCCGGCCCCTGGCCTGGGTGACCAGTGGGGCGCCGGTGGAACTCCTCCGGGCGATGGGGATTTTCCCCGTCTACCCTGAGAACTACGCCGCTCTCTGCGCCACCCGCCGGTTGTCCGAACCCCTTTGCCGGGCCTCGGAGGCGGCCGGGTACGACCCTGACCTCTGCTCTTACGCCCGCTGCCACCTCGGATCCCTCCTCCGCCCCGATCGGGCCCTGATGGGAGGGCTCCCTCGCCCAGACCTGCTGGTAGCCTGCAACAACATCTGCGGGACCGTCCTGAAATGGTACCAAGCCCTGGCCCGGGAACTTAATGTGCCGCTCTTTTTCTTAGATACTCCCTTTCTGCCGGGCCGGCTCGAGGAACATGCGGTTGCCTACATCAAAACACAACTTCTGGCCATGATCGACAGCCTTGAGCGCCTGACCGGCCGCAGCTTCAACCCCTTGGACCTCCGACGCCGCCTGGAGTTATCCTGGGAGGCCGTCGCCCTCTGGAGGGAGATTCGCTACCTCTGCCGGTCCAGGCCATCGCCCTTGAACGCTCCCGACCTGTTCGTCCACATGGCACCGATTGTTACCCTCCGGGGAACTCACAGCGCGGTCGGCCATTACCGGAGCCTTCGGGACGAAGTCCGGGAGCGGGTCGCCCTCGGCCAGGCCGCGATTGAGGGTGAACGCCACCGGCTGCTTTGGGACAACATCGCCCTCTGGCACCGCCTCTATGGCTTTTACCATCTCTTCTCCGATCACGGCGCCTGCTTCGTGGTCGATACCTACACCGGGGCCTGGTCGCTCGAGATGAAGGGGGTTGACCCCCGGGATGACTCCAGGAGCGAGCCCTTGGAAATCCTGGCCCGGACTTACGCCGGGGTTTTCCTGAATCAGTCGCTCGAGGTTCGGGCCCGGGAAATGACTGGACTGATCCGTGATTTTGGCTGCGACGGGTTTGTAATGCACTCCAATCGTTCGTGCAAGCCCTATTCCGCTGTTCAGGAGGAGATCCGGCGTCTGGTAAGTTCGAAAACCGGCCGTCCAGGGCTAATCATCGAATCTGATATGGCCGACCCGCGTCATTACGCGGAAGAATCCGTCCGAAACCGCATACAGACCTTTATGGAGTCCATTCAGAGAGCCGGTTACTGGGGTTTAATATAAGGGGGATAGAAAGAATGGAGAAATTCTGGCTAAAAAACTATGACCCGGGTGTCCCGCACGAAATTGAGATTCCCGACGAGCCGCTTTTTCGTTCCCTGGAGCAGACGGCCGCCAAGTACCCGAACCAGACGGCTACCGTCTTCATGGGCGCTAAACTCGCCTACTCCGAACTGAACCGGCTGGCCGATCGCTTCGCCGCCGCGCTGGCCGAGATGGGCCTCAAAAAAGGCGACCGGGTTTCGATCCACCTCCCCAACTGCCCGCAGTTCATCATAGCCTACTACGGCGTCCTCAAGGCCGGCGGGGTGGTCGTCCCGACCAACCCCCTCTACACCGAGCGCGAGCTGGAACATCAGCTCAACAACTCCGGGGCCGAGACGATCGTCACCCTTTCGATGCTTTACCCCAAGGTCAAGGCGGTCAAGGAGCGGACCAAGCTCAAAAAGGTCATCGTCGCTTACATCAAGGACTACTTCCCGCCCGTGCTCCGCCTGCTCTTCACCCTCTTCAAGGAGAAGAAAGAAGGCCACCGCCCGGCCCTCGACCCCGGAACGGTGACTTTTCAGGACTTTATCTGCAACTGCAAGGGGAATCCCCCGGCGGCCGAGGTGGCCGCGACCGATCTGGCCGTCCTGCTCTACACGGGAGGCACTACCGGGGTTCCTAAAGGAGCCATGCTCACCCACCGCAATCTCCTGGCCAATGCTCTCCAGATCAGGAACTGGCTGCCCTCGCTCAAAGAAACCGAGGACGTCCTCCTGACGGTCCTGCCGCTGTTCCACAGCTACGCCATGACCACCTGCATGAATTTCGGTATCCGGATGGCCTCCACCATGGTACTGCTGCCCCGTTTCGATATCAAAATGCTGCTCGAAACCATCAAGAAGTACCCGCCGACCCTCTTCCCCGGGGTACCGACCCTCTACACCGCCGTCAATAACTACCCGGAGATCGGCAAGTACAACCTTCGCTCGATCAAGTTCTGCATCAGCGGGGCGGCGGCCATGCCGGTGGAGGTTCAGAAGCAGTTCGAGGCGCTGACCGGCGGCAAGATCCTCGAAGGCTACGGGCTGTCCGAGGCCTCTCCGGTCACCCACGTCAACCCGGCCAACCACCGCAAGCCGGGCTGCATCGGGGTTCCGGTGGCCAATACGGTAGCCCGGGTGGTCGACATCGAAACCGGCGTCGACGACGTCGCCACGGGAACTCCAGGCGAGCTAATCATCCAGGGCCCGCAGATCATGGCCGGCTATTGGAACCGGCCGGACGAGACCGCCCTGACCCTTCGGGACGGATGGCTCTACACCGGCGATATCGCCGAGATCGACGAGGACGGCTACTTCAAGATCGTCGACCGCAAGAAGGAGATGATCATCGCCGGAGGCTTCAACATTTACCCGCGCGAGATCGAAGAGGTTCTCTACGCCCATCCAAAGGTCAAGGAAGGCGCGGCCGTCGGCATTCCCCACCCCTACCGGGGAGAAACGGTCAAGGTCTTCATTGTCCTGCAGGACGGCCAGACAGCAACCGAAGAAGAGATTATCGAGCACTGCCGCCAGAACCTGGCCAAATACAAGGTGCCCG
>JBGFRN010000022.1:0-2932 GCA_041695105.1 Bacillota bacterium
ATCCTGCCTGCAGTCGGCGGATGCCCAGCTTCTTCATGCGGCTGCGCAGGGTGGCCTCGTGCAGGCCCAGTATCGCCGCCGCGCCGGAAGGCCCCCGGATGGCCCAGCCGGTCCGCTCCAGCACCGACTGGATGTAGCGCCGTTCGTGCTCCTCTAAAGTCACGACCTCCTCTGCCGGACCCTTATCGGCCTTCCCGAACTCCAGGGTGATGTCTTTTGCCTGGAGGGCCGACCCGCGACAGACGATCACGGCGCGCTGAACGGCGTGCTCCAGCTCCCGGACGTTGCCGGGCCAGTCGTAGGCCCTCAACATAGCCAGGGCATCCGGGGTGAGATGCGAGACCTGTTTGTTGAGGTGCGCGGCCATCCGCTCCATGAAATAGGCCGCCAGAAGCGGGATGTCCTCCCGGCGCTCCCGAAGCGGGGGCAGGCGCACCGGAAAGGTCGTGACCCGAAAGTAGAGGTCCTCCCGGAACTTCCCCTCCGACACCATCTGCGCCAGGTCCCGGTTGGTCGCCGCGATCACCCGCGCCTCCGCCCGAAGGGTCTGAGTGCCCCCCACCCGCTCGAAGGTCCGCTCCTCCAGCAGCCGCAGCAGTCTATTCTGCGCCTCGATGGGCATGTCCCCGATCTCGTCCAGGAACAGCGTGCCCCCTTCGGCCACTTCGACCTTGCCCAGCTTGCGGGAGGTCGCGCCGGTGAAGGCCCCCCGCTCGTGCCCGAACAGCTCGCTTTCGACCAGACCTTCGGGGATGGCCCCACAGTTGACCTGAATGAACGGCCCGTTGCGCCCCTCGCTCATCGCGTGTATGGCGCGGGCGGCCAATCCCTTGCCCGTGCCGGTCTCCCCCAGGATCAACACAGGCACATCTGTCTGGGCCACCCACGAGAGCTGTGTCTGCGCCTTGCGCAGGGCCTCGCCGGTCCCCACGAACTCGCCCGACGCCCCGCTGAGGGCCTCTGCCAATGCCTGGATGCGCGGGTCCGGCGTCACCGTCACCCTGACGGTTGCAGGCTGCTGGGAGTAGACCAGGTCCCGGTCCACGGCCACGACCTCAAACGTGTAGTCGCCGACAGGCAGGTCATGGTACTCCACCCGGCGCTCGTGGGTGTTCTTCCAGTCCGCATCATACCCCTTCAGCCGATACCGGTAGACCATCGCCTCGGGCCGGGTCTTGAAGCTGATTCCGTGGAACTCAAAGGTGGTCAGTCTCACGCTGGTGGGGATTGTAATTTCGAGGACCTTCTCATAGCGTCGATCGGCCAGCACGGCGTCGATGGACACCAGAGGAAGGGAGGGCGCCGGTGAGCGATAGCGCGCCACGCCGTTGTTGGTGCCAAACCAGAGGTCTCCAGCTCTATCCTGGAGGATCAGCCATACCAGGTTGCCCGCCAGGCCGTCCTGTTGAAGCATCGTCTGGAAGCACTGCCCATCATACCGGCTCACGCCGCCGCCCCAGGTACCGAACCAGAGGTGTCCGTCCCGATCCTGCAAGATCGAAAACACCCGGTTGTGCGCCAGGCCGTCCTGTGCGGTAAAGGTCGTGAAGGATTTTCCGTCATACCGGCTCACGCCGCCTCTGGTGCCGAACCAGAGGCAGCCTTCCCGATCCTGAAAGATCGACCAGACCTCATTATGCGCCAGGCCGTCCTGGGGGGTGAAGGTGGCAAAGGTCTTGCCGTCATACCGACTCACACCACCCCCATTTGTGCCGAACCAGAAATTTCCGTCTCGATCCTGCAGGATCGAGCGCACCTCATTGTGCGCCAGGCCGTCCTGTGTGGTGAATGCGATGAAGGATTTCTCATCATACCGGCTCACGCCGCCTCTGGTGCCGAACCAGAGATATCCCTCCCGGTCCTGCAAGATCGACCATGCCTGATTGTTTGCCAGGCCGTCCCGGGTGGTGAAGGTGACAAAGGACTTTCCGTCATACCGGCTCACGCCGCCGCCCCAGGTACCGAACCAGAGGTCCCCCTCCTGATCCTGCAAGATTGAGATCACCACATCGTGCGCCAGCCCATTTTTCGGAGTAAAGGTGTTAAAGGATTGCCCATCATACCGGCTCACGCCGCCGCCATCCGTGCCGAACCAGAGGTCCCCCTCCCGATCCTGCAAGATCGAAAGCACTGCATTGCACCCCAGCCCATTTTGGGCGGTGAAAGTGCTAAAGCGTTGCCCCTTCGTTTCACTCAGGGCAAGCTCTGAGCGGCCGGAGGGGGTCGAACGGGTCGAAGTGGCCCTGCCGTCGTATCGGCTCACGCCGCCCTCGGTTCCGAACCAGAGGTCCCCCTCCCGATCCTGCAGGGTCGAATACACACGGTTGTGCGCCAGCCCTTCTCTGGTCGTAAGGGTGGTAAAGGATTTTCCATCGTACCGGCTTACGCCGCCGCCCTCGGTTCCGAACCAGAGGTTGCCCTCCCGGTCCTGCAAGATCGACCGCACACGGTTGTCCGCCAGGCCGTCTCGAGTGGTGAAGTTGGTAAACGCCCCCACCCCGGACGATTCACCGGATCGTCTCCCCTCCCTGTCGTAGCGGCTCACGCCGCCGCCATAAGTGCCGAACCAGAGATGCCCTTCCCGGTCCTGCAAGATTGACCGCACCCAGTTGTCCGCCAGGCCGTCTCTGGCGGTGAAGTTGATAAAGCCCTTGCCGTCGTAGCGGCTCACCCCGTTATAGGTGCCGAACCAGAGATTCCCCTCCTGGTCCTGGAAAATCGACCATACCACTATTTCTGCGAGTCCATCCGTCACGTCATAAGTGCGCCAGTGACCTGTCCCTCGTCCGGCAGGCACGACGACCCAGCCAGGCCCGGCCTGCACGACCTTGCCGGGGCCTGCAGGTACGACCTTGCCGGGGCCGGAGGGCGCAGAGATGGGCGTCTGGATCGGGGTTGGGTCGGATGTCTGCACGGTTTTTATTCTCCGGGG
>JBGFRN010000168.1:0-2928 GCA_041695105.1 Bacillota bacterium
GGTCGACGTGTGCGCCGGTACCCATGCCAAGATCGTGGATACCCGAAAGACCCTGCCGGGCCTGCGCCTTCTCCAGAAATACGCTGTCCGGGTCGGGGGCGGGGCCAACCACCGTTTTGGCCTATACGACGCCGTGCTGATTAAGGACAACCACGTCGCCCTGGCCGGAGGTGTCGCCAAGGCGGTCGGCCTGGCCCGGGCCCGGGCCGGGCACACTGTTAAGGTGGAGGTCGAGGTCGATACGCTGGAGCAGCTTAGGGAGGCTCTGGACGCCGGGGCCGACCTGATCCTGCTCGACAACATGAGCCCTGAAACCATGGCCCAGGCCGTGGCTATCACCGGAGGAAGGGCGATCCTCGAGGCCTCTGGTGGAATCAACCTCGACACGGTGGCTGCGGTGGCCGCCTCCGGGGTTGACCTGATCTCGGTTGGAGCTCTGACCCACTCGGTCAAGGCGCTCGACCTCAGTCTCGACATCACCGTGTAGCTGGGCCTGCAGCCTAGGGAGCGACGGCGGGGGAGCCAAGTGAAAGACAGCAGCGTCAAGGAACGCATTCTCAAGGCTTTACGCGACAGCCACACCGAAAAACCCGGGCAGCCGGTTTCGGGTGGGGAACTGGCCAAGCGGCTCGGCGTCAGCCGGGCCGCGGTCTGGAAGCAGGTCGAGGATCTGCGCCGCTCTGGATACCCCATTGGGGCCTCGCCCCGGATCGGGTACTGGCTCGAACCTGATGAGGATCTGATCATCCCCGAGGCGGTTGCTGCGGCGGCGGAACGGGTTGACGCCGCGACTGATGGCAGGCGGCGGGTTGACTGGCGGATCAAGTACCATTTAAGCCTGGCTTCGACCAACGACCTGGCCATGCAAATGGCCCGGGAGGGGTCGCCCGAGGGAACGGTCGTTATCGCTGAAGAGCAGACGCGGGGCCGGGGAAGGCTCGGGCGATCCTGGTATTCCCCAAAAGGCACGGGTATTTGGATGTCGATCATCCTGCGCCCGACCTGCGCCCCGGCGGCGACGACCGCCGTCACCCTGGTTGCGGCCGTGGCCGCAGCCCGGGCGATCGAGATCGAAACCGGCCTCAAGCCCGGGATCAAATGGCCAAATGACCTGCTGCTAAGCGGGCGGAAGGCCTGTGGGATTCTGACCGAAATCTCGGCTGAGCTCGATCGGGTCAATTACCTGATCCTTGGCCTGGGGGTCAACGTCAACCACCGGGTCGACGACTTCGCCCCAGAAATATCCGGTTTAGCCACCTCCCTCAGGATCGAGGTGGGGCGGCGGGTGTCCCGGAGCGCACTGGCCGGGCGGATACTGTCTGAATTTGGCCCCCGCTACCACGATTTTCTGGAGAGGGGTTTCGACAGCACCCGGCGGGAGTGGATGGAGCGTTCCGCCACACTACGGAGGGCGGTGGTGGTTACCGGACCGGCCTCCCGGCTGGAGGGGCTGGCCATCGACCTCGACCCGGACGGGGCCCTGGTCATCAAGACCTCGGACGGGGACCGGCATCGGGTCACCGGCGGGGAAGTCACTTTAAGGACATGAGAGGTTTTGAGCGGTGCTCTTAGCCGTTGACGTGGGCAACACCCGCATCCACTGGGGCGTTTACAACAAAGACAAACTTACCTACCATTGGTCGACTGGCACCGACCGCGGCGCCACCGAGGACGAAATGTCGGTGCTGCTTCGGGGCCTGTTTCGAACCCAAGGGCTGGACTTCAGCGACATTACCGAGGTAGCCATTGCCTCGTCGGTTCCGCCACTGATGCCGACCCTGGAATCGCTGGTCAACCGTTACCTTGGTGCCCGTCCCTTGATCGTCGGCCCTGGGGTCAAGATGGGGATGCCGATTCGCTATGACAACCCCAAAGAGGTCGGCGCCGACCGGATCGTGGTCGCCATCGCCGCTTTCGAGAAATACGGCGGCCCGGTGGTCGTGGTTGATTTCGGCACCGCGCTGCTGTTTGACGTTATCTCGGCTAAGGGGGAGTACCTTGGTGTCGCCGGAGCTCCCGGGGTCGAGATTTCGACCGAGGCCCTCTTCCAGCGGGCGGCCAAGCTCCCCCGGATCGAGCTGACCAAACCACCCTCCGTCCTTGGCACCAACACTGTCCATTCGATGCAGTCGGGCATCATCTACGGCTTCGCCGGGCAGGTCGACGAGGTGGTCAAGCGGATCAAGGCCGACCTTGGCTCCGAACCCCGGGTGGTCGCCACCGGCGACCTGGCTGGATTAATCGCATCCGAGACCAGGACGGTCCAGGCGGTCGACCCCTGGCTGACCCTGGAGGGTCTGAGGATAGTCTACGAGCGGAACCGCGGGGGTTAGGCCTAGTCGAAGTCCAAGAGCTCACCCAGCCAGCTCTTTTTCTTTTTGTGCTTGGGGTACTGGTGGTCCCCGTCATGGGTACGCCGGTGATGGTTATGGTGGTCCTGAGTAGGTTGAGTTTCCCCTTCGAGGTTCAGGAGCTTATCTAATTCGCCGCGGTCAAGCCAGACCCCGCGGCATTCGGGACACACGTCGACCTGGACGCCTTTTCGCGAAACTTCTTTCATGGAGACTTCGCATAATGGGCAGCGCACAAAAAGCCCCTCCTCATTTGAAAAACCTGGTTGGTTGGCGGCTGGATCAAGGTCTGGGGCGGTCTTTCAAGTATTCATCAGTTCTCAGCCACCTTCCCCATTTTATCTCTCGAATCTTGCGGCCAGAGCAAAGAGGCAACTATCGTAATGGCCAGGATAGCGAACACGACACCTAGCGATACCCCGGTTTGAATTTTATAGATGTCGACCAACATCATCTTGACGCCAACGAAGGTCAGGATGATAGCCAGTCCGATTTTTAAATAGCAGAAATATTTAACCACGCCCGCCAGCAGGAAGTATAGTGAACGCAGGCCCAGGATGGCGAAGACGTTCGAGGT
>JBGFRN010000068.1:0-16549 GCA_041695105.1 Bacillota bacterium
GAAGGCCCGGCGGAGGAGTTCTTCGGTTTTGACGTCGACGCTCGAGGTCGACTCGTCCAATATCATGATCTTGGCCCCGACCAGCAGGGCCCGGGCGATGGCCACCCGCTGCTTCTGGCCGCCGGAGAGGCCGATTCCACGCTCACCGATTAAGGTGCTGTAGCCCTCCGGGAGCGAGGCGATGAAGTCGTGGATTTGGGCCGTCTTGGCGGCCTCGATGACCTCGGAAAGCGGGGCGTCCGGCCGGCCGTAGCTGATGTTCTCGCGCAGGCTGGCCGAAAACAAGAAGGTGTCCTGGCTGACGGCTCCGATTTGGCGCCTAAGGCTCTCCAGAGTAACCTCGCGGATATCACGCCCGTCGATCAGCACCCGCCCGGCCGTCGGATCATAAAAACGTGGGACCAGGTTGACCAGGCTGGTCTTACCCGACCCGGTCGGACCGACCACGGCCACCCGCTCACCCGGACGGACGGTCAGGTTGATTCCGTCCAAAACCGCGATGTTCTGGTCGTAGCTGAAGCTGACCCCATCGAACCTGATCTCGCCCCGGATCGGGCCCAGGGGCCGGGCGCCGGGCCGGTCACTGACCGCCGCCGGGGTATCAATGATCTCGGTCAGGCGGCCGGCCGAGGCCGCGGCGCGGTTGGCCAGGCTGATCAAAAAGCCGAGCATCCTAACCGGCTGCGTCAGGATCAGCAGGTAGCCGTTGAAGGCCAGCAGGCCGCCAGGAGTAAGTTCGCCCCGGATGATCAGGATGCCCCCGTACCAGAGAACCAGGGCCAGACTGAGCGACGAGAGGAAGGTCATCAGGGGCAGGTAGAAGGCCGAAAGCTTTGAGGCTTCCAGGCTCTTCTCCAGGTATAGGCGGCTCTCCCGGTCAAATATTTCTATTTCCTGGTTCTCCCGCGCGAAAGACTTGACCACCCTGATACCGGTGACATTCTCCTGAAGGACCGAGGTCAGGGCGGCCATTTGCTGCTGCATCTCCCAGAAGGCGGGCCGCACCCGTCGCGACATCTGGATGATCGACCAGAGCAGGAACGGCGTGGAGGCAAAGGCGGCCAGGGCCAGGCGCCAGTTTAAGTAAAACAAGGCGGCCGCGATGGCGGCGATCTGCAGGACGTTGGCCGTCAAAAAGATCAGTCCCTGCCCGAAAAAATGCCTCAGGGTCTCGACGTCGCCGACCATCCGGGCCATCAGCCCTCCGGTCTGGGCCCGGTCGAAAAAACTAAAGGACAGCCCCTGCAGGTGGCGGTACAGGCGGCTGCGCAGGTCAAAAATGGCGCGCTGGGCCGCCAGCTCAATCAGGTAACGCTGAAAAAAGAAGAGCACTCCCCGAAAAACCGAGACGCCGGCCACCAGAATCGGTCCCCAGAGGAGCAGGTCAAAGCGCCGCTCCCCCAGCACCCGGTCGACCACCCACTGAATGACCAGGGGCGAGACCAGACTGAGGAGGGTGACCGCGAAGACCATGGCCAGGCAGGCAGCCAGCCAGGGCCAGTATGGTAGTAGGTGGACCATTGTCCGTGCCAGCGAGTTCATAATCCTCTAGTTCATTAAGCCTCTCTTGATTTTTGTGGAGTCCTCAGATATATTTAGGTTCACAAATTAATTTTACCTTCAGGGCAAGGTGCGAGGGGCTAGACCCCTTTATTCCTGACCGGCGGTGTGCCGTCTCTAAGACCGGCGAGCCCGCGAGCCCCCCGGTGCTTTCGACAGCCCCGGCGGGTTGATCTGGTGCGAAGCCAGGGCCGACAGAATAGTCTGGATGGAAGAAGGTTGCGTCACCCGTTTCGAGCCGATGGTTCGAAGCGGCTGTGTGTTTACGCTGCCGACCGCCCATCAGGCCCGGGAAGGTAATTCCCGGGCTTATCTTTTGCCCGGACGGGGGGCTATCCACTTGACGTTCGACGAGAGGTACATGGCCGAGGCTCTTGACCTGGCCCGCCTGGCCCTGGGGCGTACCAGCCCGAACCCCATGGTCGGCTGCACCATCGTCAAAGACGGTCGGGTGGTCGGCCGAGGTTACCACCTTAAGGCCGGCACCCCTCACGCCGAGGTTCATGCCCTGGCCCAGGCCGGGGAGGACGCCCGGGGGGCGACCCTTTACATCACTCTGGAACCCTGCTCTCACCACGGCCGGACTCCTCCCTGCGCCGACGCCGTCGTCAGGTCCGGCGTGGCTCGGGTGGTGGCGGCAATGAGCGACCCGAACCCGAAAGTGGCCGGGCGCGGCCTGAGCCGCATCCGCCAGGCCGGCATCGAGGTCGAGGTCGGGGTCCGAGAAGACGAGGCCCGGCAGCTCAACGAGGTCTTCGTCAAGTATATCACTACCGGTCTCCCCTTCGTCTGGATGAAGTCGGCCATGACTCTGGACGGCAAAACGGCCACCCGAACCGGCGATTCCAAGTGGATCACTGGGGAGGAGTCAAGACTCGAGGTCCACCGACTGCGCGACCGGCTTGACGCCATCATGGTCGGAGTCGGAACCGTCCTGGCTGATGATCCCCAGCTCACCTGCCGCCTCCCCGGGGGCCGGGACCCGGTTCGGGTAGTCGTCGACAACCAGGCCCGAACGCCGCCGGGCGCGGCCCTCCTCCGCTCCGGCTCCCCGGCCCCGACGATCATCGCGGTCACCGCTGAGGCCCCGGCCGAGCGAATCGAGGCCCTCTCGGGGGCCGGCGCTGAAATCGTCAAGGTTGAACGGGAACCTGGCGGGAGAGTCTCCTTCCCCCACCTTCTGAGGCTGTTGGCCGCCCGTGAGCTGACCTCGGTTTTGCTCGAAGGAGGCAACTCGCTCATCGCCACAGCCGTGGAGGCCGGGCTGGTCGACAAGGCCTGGTTATTCGTCGCCCCCAAAACGATCGGTGGCCGCGAGGCTCCAGGCCCAATCGGAGGGCTCGGCGGCGCCACGATGTCCCAGGCCCGTCACTGGAGATTCAGCGACCTGCGGCGTTTCGGAGACGACCTTTTGATCGAGGCCTATCCGGCCGATCAGGGTATTTCCGATGGCGGCCGCCATTAGGGTCGGATCAAGCGGCCCCTTCAAGGAGTGTTGGCAGTTTGTTCACCGGCATCGTCGAAGAGCTTGGCACCGTCGATAGCATCCGCTCTGGCTCCCGATCGATGGTTCTGGCCATCAAAGCTCGCGAGGTCTTGTCCGGCTGCAAGATTGGGGACAGCATCGCCGTCAACGGGGTCTGCCTGACGGTCACGACTTTCAGCCCCAGCGGCTTCACCGCCGACGTCATGCCCGAGACGATGAACCGCTCGGCCCTCGGCCAGCTCAAGCCCGGTGACCGGGTGAACCTCGAGCGCACGATGCGGGCTGGAGGCCGCTTCGGCGGGCATATCGTTCAGGGGCATATCGATGGGGTGGGCAAGATAAAATCGATGCTCAAGGATGACAACGCTGTCCGGGTCACGATCGAGGCCCCGCCCGAGGTGATGCGCTATATTGTTCAGAAGGGCTCGGTGGCCGTCGACGGGATCTCACTGACGGTGGCCACCACCGGCGAGAAGGAGTTTTCGGTCTCCCTGATCCCTCACACCGTGAGCATCACCACCATGGGGCGTCATCAACCCGGCGGCCTGGTCAACCTCGAGGCCGACATCGTCGGCAAATACGTTGAGAGCTTTCTCGATCGGCGCTTCGGGGGGGCGGGTGCGGGGGAACAGGGGCGCGGCGCGTCCCATCGCGATTCCTCAGGCGGCGGCCTGACCCTCGAATTCCTTAAAGACCACGGGTTTTAGTCAGAACAGGAGCTGGAGCTAGTGATATTCCACACTATTGAAGAAGCGATCGAAGATATCCGCCTGGGACGAATGCTGGTCGTAGTCGATGATGAGAACCGGGAGAACGAAGGCGACCTGGTGATGGCCGCCGAAAAGGCAACCCCGGAATCAGTCAACTTTATGGCCCGGTTCGGGCGCGGCCTGATCTGCCTGCCGATGACCGGGGAGCGCCTGGACGAGCTCGGCATCCCGCCGATGGTCCCGCGGCCGGGCGACCACATGGGGACCGCCTTCACCGTCTCGATCGACGCCCGGAGCTGCTCGACCGGAATTTCGGCCCATGAGCGCGCCTGTACCATTTTGACCGTCCTGGACGAAAAGACCAAGCCCGAGGATCTGGTCCAACCCGGGCATATTTTCCCGCTGCGGGCTCAGCGGGGCGGGGTGCTCCGCCGTCCGGGGCACACCGAGGCGGCCGTTGACCTGGCCCGCCTGGCCGGGTTCAAGCCGGCCGGGGTGATCTGCGAGATCATGAACGACGACGGCACCATGGCCCGGGTGCCGCAATTGATTGATTTCGCTGGACAGCACGGCCTTAAGATCATCACCATCGCCGACCTGGTCCGCTACCGGATGTCGCGCGACCGTCTGGTTCGGCGGATCGCCCAGGTGAACATGCCCACCAGGTGGGGAGATTTTAAGGCCATCGGCTATGAAGAAAAACTGACTGGCCAGGCTCATGTCGCCCTGGTCAAGGGAGACGTCTCCGACGGTGATCCGGTTCTGGTCAGGGTCCACTCCGAATGCCTGACCGGCGACGCCTTCGGTTCTAAGCGCTGCGACTGCGGCGAGCAATTCGGCTGGGCGATGAGCCAGGTTGAAAAAGAGGGGCGCGGTGTGGTCGTGTATATGCGCCAGGAGGGTCGCGGCATTGGCCTGTCCAACAAGCTCCGGGCTTATGAGCTGCAGGATCAGGGAAAGGATACGGTCGAGGCCAACGAGGCCCTTGGTTTTGCCGCCGATCTGCGGGACTACGGCATCGGGGCCCAGATTTTGGCCGACCTGGGTATCAGACAGCTCCGGCTGATGACGAACAACCCCCGCAAGTTCGCCGGTTTGGAGGGTTATGGCATAAAAATCGCTGAGCGGATCCCGATCGAGATCCCGCCCAACGAAATCAATTGCCGGTATCTCAATACTAAAAGAGAAAAACTTGGTCATTTATTGCATGGAGGAGATTGTGACTGTGGTCATCAAAACGTATGAAGGAAAACTGATCGGGCAGGGTCTCAAATTCGGAATCGTGGTTGGGCGCTTCAACGAATTCATCACCAATAAGCTGCTATCGGGCTGCCTTGACGCCCTGACCCGGCACGGGGTGGCTGAGCCGGACATCGAGACCGCCTGGGTGCCCGGGGGCTTTGAGATTCCCCTGGTGGCCCTGCGGCTGGCCCAGACCGGGCGGTACGACGCCGTCATCTGCCTCGGCACCATCATCCGGGGCGGCACCCCGCACTTCGAATACGTTTCCGCGGAAGTAGCCAAGGGCGTGGCTCAGGTTTCTCTTAAGACCAACGTCCCGACCATTTTCGGGGTGATCACTTCAGATACCATCGAGCAGGCGATTGAACGGGCCGGAACCAAGGCCGGCAACAAGGGCTGGGACGCCGCCGTCACCGCCCTGGAGATGGCCAACCTGCTGAAGTCGATGACCTGACACTCACCGGTTGCCTAAGACCGGTTGCCTAAGACCGGTTGGATCCCGCGGCCCATCCTCAGCAGGGCGAAGTATAGGACCAGCCCCATCACCCCCGCCACCCAGTAGGGACCGGTCTGGCCAAATTGCGCCAGAGCCAGGCCACCGAGGGGAGTGGCGGCCGCGGAGGCCGCGGTGCTGATCGTGCCCGTCGCGCCGATCACCGGGCCAGCGGCGTAGGATGCCGCACGGGTGATCCTGAGGGTGTCATAAGCCACGATCATGAGCTGAAACATGACGTAAGACAGGACAAAGAGCGCGGCCGGGGTCCAAAAGCCCTCGGACCGGGTCCACAATATCGTCAGCAACAGGTGGCCGCCGCCTCCCGCCATCAGGGAGCGGCGGCCTCCCCATTTGGAGGTGATTTTTCCTGCCACCGGGCTGGCCAGCATGGCGGCCAGGGCCCCGAGTGCAAATAAGAGGTTAATCTGGGACGGGGTGAGGCCGATGGCGTCCCGGGCCAACAGGGGAATGAACGGCCCATACAGAGTTAGGAACTGGATCGACATCACCATGATCCCGACCAGGGTCAGGGCCAAAAGCTCTCCCTGGAGGAGCTGCCTCCAGTGAAAACCGGCGCCCTCAACCTCGGGCGTTTCGACCAGGGCCAGGCGAACCAGCCCCAGGACGAACAGGGCCAGGGCCGTCGCCAGGACCAGGTTGCTGAACCCCCAGAGCGGCATCAGCCAGGCCCCGAGGGCCGGTCCGACCACCAGAGCGGCACCGATGAAAAAGTGCAAGATCCCAAAGGCTTGTCCCCGCCGCTCAGGGTCAACCGACTGGGCCATCATCTCCATGAAGGCTGGCATCTGAAGAACTCCAAGAAACGACTGGATGAAAATGCCCAAGACAAAGGCCGGCCAGGTCATCGCCAGCGCGGCCAGCAAGAATCCGATTCCAGAAGCCAGGGTCGAAGCCACAATCAGGTTGCGCTTTCCAAAGCGCCTGGAGAGCAAACCGCCCGGGTACTGGCCCAGTCCCTGGGCCAGGGTAAAGGTGGCGAAGGCCAGGCTGACCTCAAAATCGCCCGCCCCCATCTGCCGCAGCTCCAAAGGGATGATCCGGCCCCAACTGAAGACAAAAGCCAGGTTAATGCTGACCGTGGCTGAAAGAAGGTAAACATTGCCCCACCCGGAGCGGGCGGGCAGGCTAGACATCTCGGATGACTTCCTCCTCGAGCATTTGGATGAAACCCTTAACCAAATCTAGTTTTTCCTGGGCTAGTTCCCGGGCCCGGGCGGTCCAGAGCCGGGGAATGGTCTGCTCGGCGCGCCTGATTTGGTGGTAGTAGACGCCGTCCAGGCATTCGACCTGGGTCCGGCCGGCCGAACCGCAATTTAGGGCCCAAGCCAGAACTCCGTTGGGCCCCACCTTGTCCAGGAAATCTGCCTCGATCAGAACCTTGGAAGTGATCGGGCGATTATCCAGGTAGCCGGGGGTTTTTTTTCCGGCGTGGTCCATAACGATCCCGGCCACTCGCTCAATCAGGTTAAGGTCCAAACCTAGTCCTTCGAGGTATTCCCGGGCGACTTTGGACCCGGCCAGGGCGTGCTCGCTCCAAGCCGAGGAAAAGTAGGCGACATCATGAAAGAGGGCGGCCGCTTCCACCTCCGAGACATCCAGTCCCTCGTGCCTGGCGATATCTACAGCATAGCGGGCAACCTGGAGGGTGTGCCTCCAGCGGTATTCCGGCAGGAGCCAGGGAAAAGAATTCTCGACTCCCGGCCCGTAGCCGTTCTCCTGGGCTGGGGCTACAAAGCCCTCGGCCGTACGGTACATATATTCCCGGGCATAGGCCCGAATTCCCGCGATTTGTTCCGAAGTGATCGAAGCCAGGATCACACCACCTCCGGTTAGATTGCCCCCAGGGAAGTTAAACAAGTACGTCGCCCATTCCTCTTAAAGAGCCCGGGGACTGAGAAATACTATCTTTAGAAAACTCGAAGGAGGAGTCTCAGTGCCCTATACCCAGACCTTTGACGATTTTACCGGCGAGCTGGCCCAAAAGGTCAACATCGCCAAGGACATGGGCTGGTCACAGGACCAAATTGTCAAGAAGGCCGAAGATATCGCCGGCTGGCTGGCCAGAAGCACGGAACCGAAGTCACCCGAACAACGGCTGCTGAAAGAAATTTGGGATGTCGCCTCGCCCCAGGAACAGCACGCCCTGGCCAGTTGCCTGGTGAAAATGATTCAGAAGAAGGGGACGACCCACTAGACATCCAAGCTCATTTCCCGCAAGTGAGGCTGACTCAAAAGCCAATTGAGTCAGCCCCGTTTTATTGCCGGAGGACTTTCCACGGTTATGTAGTAATCCATTATGCAGTAATCAATTACAAAGCAGTGAGGCACCTGTTGTATGAAAGGGGGATGCGGCTACGAAACGCAGCCTCTATGTAATGGCCATGATGATTCTGGCTTTATTGTTATCTCTGACTATGGCCGCCGGATGCGGCGGGGCTCCGGTAACCCAAACCCCCGATGAGGCCCTCCAGCTTGGTTTAGGACGGAACTACGAGATTGTGCACCGGGAGCCGGTGGCCGGCGGGATGATCCTGCTTTACCGGCCGGAGCCAAACGCCCTTGACGCCGCTCTGATCATAAAAACCAGGGAAGGCTGGAAATGGGTTTTCGGGGGCGGGACGGCTCGCCCCAAGGGCGTGGAGCCGATTATCTCTTGGAGCTACGTGCTGCTGAGAGACCCCGCCAAGGAAACGCAGCCTCTATCGGTATATTTCGGCGAAGTATTCTCAAGCGAAGTCGCCTACGTCGAGGTTGAGGAACAGGACCGGCCCAAACGGAGTATGGCTATCTCCCAAGGCAGGAAATTTTGGATTATCGTTTTTGACCGGTCGATCGACTACCCAACCAGGGTTCGAGCCGGCACAGTCGACGGCAACTATATTTTCAACGTTATTTCGACCGGGAAGTTCAGGTTGTTTGAGTAAAAACCTTTTTCTGGGACAGCCTCCAGGCCAACCGCTTCCAAACCAGAGAGGCGAGAAGGATAGCGACAGCGGTCAGCACCACTGCTCCTCCCGGTGCCAGATCAAGGTAGTAGGCGCTGAGCAATCCAACCAGGACGGCCGTCTCAGAGAAAACCACCGCCAAGATCAGGGCACCCCGAAAACTCTGTGCCACCTGGAGACTGGCCGCCGCCGGCAGGACCATCAGTGACGAAACCAAGAGAATTCCGACCACTCTCATCGAGATCGAGACTGTGGCCGCGGTGAGCATGGTCAGCAGCAGGTTGAGACGGTGCACCGGAAGACCGCCGGTTCGGGCCAGTTCCTCGTCAAAGGCGATAAAGAACATCTCTTTGAACAAGAGGGCCAAGCTGATCAGGACTGCCGCCCCTACAGCGGTGATCAAGATGACGTCACTTTTGGTAACCGTGACGATGCTCCCGAATAGGTAAGAAAAAAGGTCGCCCCCCCCCGGCTTCCCCAGGCTGACCAGTACGGCTGCCAGGGCGACCGAAAAAGAAAGGGTCACGGCTACGGCCAGTTCCCCATAGCGCCGGTATTCCTCCCGCAGCTTCTCGATGCCTATCGCCGAGACCAAAGCGAAAAATACGGCCATCCCGAGGGGGTAAACCTTAGCCAGCAACCCGGCGGCCACCCCGGCCAGCGAAACGTGGGCCAGGGTGTCACCGATCAGGGACAGCCGCCGCAGCACCAAAAACAGGCCGATCACCGGAGAGATCAGCCCGACCACCGCCCCGGCCAGAAAAGCCCTTTTCATGAAATCAAACTGAAAAATGTCGAGAACAAAAATATCGAGCACTGGTCTACCCTCTCAATGGCGGTGACCCACCAACGACACTTTTTGGCCATAAAGCTCCGAAAGTCCATTCTCATCGAACTTTTCGGGGGGGCCATGGTAAAACAGTCGACGGTTCAAGCAAACCAGCCTCGTGACCTCCGAGGTCACGACGCCGATGTCGTGGGACACCAGGATGATGCTGAGGCCCATTTCACCCCGAAGTTTCCGCAACAGGGAATAGAACTGATCCTGGTTGGCGCTGTCCACCCCCACCGTCGGTTCGTCCAGAATCAATAGATGAGGGCGGCTGACCATCACCCTGGCGATAAAGACTCGCTGCTGCTGCCCCCCGGAGAGCCGCCCGACCGGCCGGTCTGCGAAAGCCGCCATCCCGACCAACTCCAGGGCCTGTTCAGCAGCCAGCCGGTCCTCCCTGGTCAGGAATCGCCAGAGCCCCCGGCCGGGTATTCTCCCGGTCAGGACAACCTCAAAGACGGTGGCCGGGAAACCGCTGTTGAAGGCCGCCGCCTTCTGGGGCACGTAACCCAGGCGCCAGCGTTCAGTGAATTGGGTCAGATCCTGCCCGAATAGGCGTACCCGCCCCCGCTGGGGTCGCTCGAGACCGAGGATAACCCGCAGCAGCGTTGTCTTTCCAGACCCGTTCGGCCCGACCAGCCCGACAAACTCCCCCGGGCTGACCTCAAGGGATACGTCCTGCAGGACTGGTTCCCGATCGTAGGAAAACCAGACTCCCTCCAGGCTCAAGACCGGCTCGTCCGACACGTCTTCACCCCGCCTTCGCAAACCTACCCCGGTGGTGTATCATTTCCCGGTGGTGTATCATTAGGCCATGAATCAGAAAATCCTCAATCAACGGTTAAAGGCCACTGGACTGAAACTTACCTCGAGGCGCCAAAAAATCCTGGAAGTTCTAATGGGGTCATCTCGGCCGCTCTCAGCCCAGGAGATCACCCAGGCGGTTAGATCCACTCACCCGCAAATCAGCCTGGATACCGTCTATCGCAACCTGGCGGTCTTCACTGCGGCCGGGATGGTCAACCAGGTCAACCTTCAAAACCGCGAGAGCGCGCGCTTTGAATTTCAAGGCGAGAACGACCACCATCACCACTTCGTCTGTCTTAGCTGCGGCCAATCGTTCTGCGTCGAGTCTTGCCCGACCGAGCTGGCCGACCTTAGGCCGCCGGACAATCCCGGGTTTAAGGTGGTTGGCCACGCTTTTGAAGTCTACGGGTACTGCACCAAATGCCAGGCAGGCGGTGCCGCGCCTCACTAGTGGCAGTCCAGGGCGATCTTGAGGTTCTTCAGGTTTTCACGCATCAAGGAGATAAGGTCCTTGCCTTGGGCGCGCTCCTCCGCGGTCAGGCCCTCGAGCGGGTTGAGGGTCAAAATACCGGCTCCCGTCTCCGAAGCGATCGTTTTGGCCAGCTTGTCACTGACCAGGGGTTCAATGAAGACGAACTTGAGCTTCTTCTCCCTGACCGTTTTGATGATCTCGGCCATTTGTTTAGGCGTGGGCTCGGCCTCGGGCGATAGGCCGCGGGCAATTGAGATCAGCTCCAGCCCATAGCGCTTGGCCGGGTAGGCAAAAAAGGCATGGGAGATCACGATTTCCCGGTTGGCGCAAGACGCGAGGGTCCGATACTCCTGGTCCAAGACACGAAGCTCCTCGATCAGCCCCTGGGCGTTGGCCTCATAAAATGCCCGCCCGGCTGGGTCGGCCTCGATCAGGGCCTTCAGCACCAGGTTAGCCTGGTAGATGGTGTTGTTCGGGTCGAGCCAGATGTGAGGATCGGTCTCCCCTTTGTGGCCTGGCTCTTTGTGGCCCGATTCTTTATGGCTTGGCTCTTTGTGGCCATGGCCTTCGTGGTCGTCTTCCTGGCCCTTAAGCAACTCGATACCCTGGCTGCTGTCGACCGCGATCAAGGACTTGTTGTCCAGGCTTTTCAGCACCTTATTGACCCAGGGCTCAAACCCGGCACCGTTATAGACAAATACCCGGGCCCTATTAAGCGTCTTAAGGTCAGTCACTTTTGGTTCCCAATCGTGGGGCTCTACCCCGTTGGGAACCAGACTGGTAACCTCGGTCCGATCACCACCGATTCTCGAAACCAGATACTCGATAGGATAAAAGGTGACGACGACCTTAACCTTTTGAACCGAGGCCGTCACCCCGGTGCCGGGCGGCCCGGAAGCGGTGCTTTTCTGGTCTTGGGGCGTTCCGGAGCGGCACCCTATAGTGCCGGAGAGCACCAGGAGCAGTAACAATAGGAACCCCCACGAAACCAAAGCCTTGCGTTTCAAGATTTTCCTCCTCAAAACCGGTTAAGCCGGCGGGTAAATAAGAACTTTATTATTTCCATTATCTCGGGAAAGATCCCCCGTGGTCAAGTAGGAATTTTATTGTTTAGGTTAAATTTAAAAGGGGCTGTCCCTGGTTTTTGGGCAGCCCCTTTAAGATTGATGGCAAAGATCGCGGGTCTTGGGTCTTGCGGTCTTGGGTAGCCCGGCAGGCTCGCGCGCTACCTCACGCAATATTTTAACAAGCAAACCGGGCTTCAGGCGTTAAAATATTGCGTGAGGCCCGGGCTGGGTTCACAAAAACCGGCGGGCCAGGTCCCAAAACTCCGTTTTTATACCCCCGGAGGTAAGATTTCATGCCCCCGGGGGTGAATTTTACCCCCACCCCATCCCGGTCTGAAATTCTCACTCAAAATTTTAACGAAACCCCTGCTATTTATCGTAAGAAATTTGAGTGAGAACCCAGCTACTCCCAACCACTACTTGAAAGCACTACTCCAGAGCACTCAAAAGCACCGCCGGCTATCTACACATTCCATTGAAGACCTGAAACCTGGCCCGATCCACACCCGGAGCCTTATCCTATTTGGAGGGTTATCGATGCCGGTTATTGGTAGATGTACGGGTCGGCTGGCTTGTCAACCGGGGTGACCGATTTGACCCTGATCCGGATCGTCTCCCGCCCGTCAAATAGCCCTTTCTCAAAAATTCCCTCGACCCGGTACCAGGAGTCGGTCTTGAGCGACCCGGCCTCAGGCCATCTGAGGATAAAACCATCCGGGGCGGCGTGAGCGACGTGACAGGTAACGATCAGGCGAACCAGGGTGACCTCGTCGGCCTCCAGACCATCCGGGCGAAAAGCAAACCCGGTAATCGTCACCGATTGACCCAGGTATTTCTCTGGAAAGTCGTAGATTTCGAGCAACCACCCGGCGAAGGTCTTCTCGTTCAGTACCACCCGGCCGTTCTCAAGCCCCGGCACCGGGGGCCGCTTGAAGGTTACCTTAGGTTGAGTGTCTGGGGGGGCTTGCCCAGGAGGAGCATCCGGTAAAGGAACGGGTAAAGGAACGGAAGGCTGGACTTGGGGTTGATCTTGGGCCTGGACTTGGGGATGGTAGGTTCCGTACGAAACCGGCGAGGACGGCACCAGGTCGCTCGGGGCTGGGATTGGAGAAGCTAGGGTCGGAGGCGCTGAAATGGCTGGGGTCGGAGGGGACGACGCCTTGGGGGCAGAAGCCAGACTTTCCGTGCCCTGTCCGGTGCCCCCCGGCGAAGCAGGCGGTTCGGCTGCGGTTAGTTGAGCGGCAACAGCGGGCGACGGGCTCTTTGGAGCGCTACTGCTCCGGGCGGTAAAGTTAACCCCTTGTTTAGCCGCCAGGTCGGCCCCCAGGGTGGTAGTCGGGACAAAGAGGGCCAGGGCCAGCGGGACGAGGAAAATCAGGTAGGGGCCAAGACTCCCCCCGCCGCTCGAGCCTTGAACCGGAGACCGAAACCGCCTCAATTGAACCAGGGCCATCAGCGCCAGGCAGACGGCCGCGGCCGCGGTGAACGGAGCAAACCTGGGGTGAATGAAAAACCTGATCTTCCCAGTCAGGGCAAGTGACAAGATCAGGCCGGCGAAGGCCAGCAGGAGTAGAGATTTATAAAGGGCAACCCAATTCGTCACCCGTCTCACGGGCCACCTCCTCATAAGAGGTACAGATTGACCAAAATTCCGGCCGCCAGGTTGAGCGCGGCCAACATCAGGTTGAATGTAACCACAAACCGGCGCCGGAAGACTGATAGCTGCATCAGGGTATTCTTGAGGTCGGCCATCGGCCCGAAGACCATAAAGGCCAGCAGGGCTCCCGGTGAGAAGGTCGACGCGAAGGTAGCCGCCACAAAAGCGTCGGCCTCGGAACAAATGCAGATCACGTAGGCAAAGACGACCATGACCAGGACTGAGACGATCGGTCCTCGCCCGACACTCTCCAGCACCGGGCGGCTGATCAGGCTCTGAGCCAGCCCGGCCACGAAGGCTCCAAGTATGAAATACCGCCCGACACTGAAAAACTCATCACTGGCATGGCTGAACATCCGATAGATTTTGCGCGACAGCGGCTCACGGGCGTGGTCGTGGCCTGCGTGGTCATGGCCTGCGTGGTCATGGCCGCAACCGTGGCCGCCGTCTTCTGCGTGCTCATAGCCGCAGGCACACGCCGTATCGCTCCCGCCCGCCGCGGGCCTGACCATGATTATTTCCGGCCGGCGGACCAGGACTCCAACGGTCACGGCCGCAATGACCGCGATGACATATCCCAGCCCGATCCGCCACCAGACCATATGTGGGGCAAAGGGAAAGGCCAGCGAGGTCGAGAGAATCACCAGAGGGTTCAGAATTGGGTTGGCCAGCATGAATGAAAGGGCAGCCGGCAACGGGGCACCTTTCAGGATCAGTCGGCGCACCACCGGAACGTTGCCGCACTCACACATCGGGATGACCGCGCCGGCCAGGGGGGCCAAGAGTGCTCCCAGAACCGGATTTTTCGGAATCCACCTGACCAGCGTCTCGCGCGAAACGAAAACCTCTAAAAAGGCCGAGGCAAAAACAGCCACGACGATGAAGGGCAGTGCCCCGATTAAGACGCTGAGGAAACTGGTGGTGAAAAACTGAAGTTGCGCCATATACCGGGTGGTTTCGGCCGCTTAGATTAAAAGTCCTGCTCAGGCCATCTCACAGCCACAACAAGGAAGTTCGAGTCCGGGCGCAGAATGCCACGGTTGGGAGGCGAATCGATGGACCTCAGCATCCGGATGCTCAACCTCTCCCGCCCGATTGTTTTTTTGGTGGCAATCGTCTATTACCTGGTCAAAACCGAGGGCAGCCTCCCCCGGATGGCCGTTCTGACGGTCAGCGCCGCCTTTTTCATGGCCAGCTCGGCCGTCTTAGTTGGGTGGATCCCGGCCCCCCGCTACTGGATCAACCGGCTGATCTGGTCCGAACTTACTCTGGCCTGCGCCCTTAACCTTTTCGGGTCTTTATATTACACCAGCGGTCCAATGCCGATCACCTTCTACCCGATTCTGATCACCATCCTTTTTCAGCTTGAAAGGCGTCTCTGGCCGGCGGCCGTTGGATCCCTGGTGGCCGGCTGGTTCCTTACCAGCCTTCCCTGCTGGCTGACCCACGGCGGAATTCGGGGCTTCCTCGAATTCGGGATTTACGGGGTGATGATGCTCTTCGCCGGTAGCATCGGGTCGCTCATCCGGAACTTGGACGAGGAGAAGGCACGGTCGGAGGCGCTCCTCAGGCAGATCAACGATTCCCGAGGTGCCCTCGAGCGCGCCCACCGCCAGCTTCAGGACTCGGCCGCCCAGCAGGGGCAGTTGGCGGTGTTGGAGGAGCGGCAGCGCCTGGCACGGGACATACACGACGGTGTGGCCCACGCCCTGACCGCCCTGGTGGTTCAAATCCAGGCCGGACGCCGCCTGCTCGAAACCTCCCCCGAAAAAGCCCGGCAAAGCCTGGCCCGGTGCGAAGAGGCCGCCCGCGAGGCGCTGCAGGAGACCCGGTGGGCGGTACGAGCCCTGCACCCGTCCGGGCTGGAGGCCCAGACCGAAACCGAGGCTCTGGCTCGATTGGGCCGGGATTTTGGGATCGCCACCGGCATCGGAGTCGAGGTAACGGCCGACCTATCGGCTCGCCAACTGCAGCCCGACCCGGCCCGGCTGGAACAGCTCTACCGGATCTTCCAGGAAGCCCTGACCAACGCCCACCGTCACGGCCAAGCCAAACAGGTCAAGGGGTTCCTCACGGTCAGGGGGGAACCCGGCCACGAGGCGCTTCATCTTTTAATCACCAACGACGGCCTGCCACCGGGCAGCCTTGACCCGGGCCTGGGCCTGAAGTCAATGGTCGAGCGCGCCCGGTCACTGGGCGGTTCGGTCAGGTTCGAACCGCGGCCAGTCGGACTGGCGATTGAAGTGGCCGTGCCCGTCAGGCGGGAGGCTCTGTCATGATTAGGGTTCTGCTGGTTGACGACCAGCGCTTGATGCGCGAAGGAATGCGAACCCTCCTGTCGCTCGAGCCTGGGCTCGAGGTAGTTGCCGAGGCCGGAGACGGAAAGGAAGGCCTTGAGGCGGCTCTCTCCTTTTGCCCCGACGTCGTCCTGATGGATATTCGGATGCCGGTGATGAACGGGGTCCAGGCCACGCGGGCGATCCGGCTGGCCCTGCCCCAAACCAAGGTGCTGATCTTGACCACTTTCGACGACGATGTCCTGGTCATGGACGCTCTGACCGAAGGAGCGGCCGGTTACCTAACTAAGGACCTCCCGGCCGAGGAGATCGCCGAGGCCATCCGCCAGGTTGTAAACGGTGGCGTCGTTATGCCCCCGCCCATCGCCGCCAAAGTGGTGGCCGAACTCGCCCGGCGCTCATCAGTCCAGGCTTCGGGGTTTGCCGGCGATTCCCGGTCCGGAAATGAGGCCTTGGCCCAGCTCACCGAGCGGGAGGTTGAGGTGCTGCGCCTGCTCGGAAAGGGGTATTCCAACAAGGAGATCGGCGAAGCCCTGTACATCACGGAAGGCACGGCCAAAAACCACGTCAGCAGCATAATCGATAAGCTCAGCCTGCGCGATCGCACCCAGGCCGCCCTCTGGGCGGTTCACCATAGGCTGGTTTGACCAGACACTGTCGCCCCGCCCATGACTTTTGGCATACTCCAACTGGGGAAAGAGATGCGGCCCGGCACATGCGCCGGGCCGCTGGCTGTTTTAGACTTGGATTGAGAAGTCTGGAAAGGAGCGGCCCAGCACGATGCTTCAAGTAGTTAAGCTGGTCAAACGATTTGGGAACCTGGAGGCCGTCCGCGGGGTGAGCTTCGATGTCAAGCAGGGCGAATCGTTTGGCCTGCTCGGGCCAAACGGCGCCGGCAAGTCGACTACTATTTCCATGATCTGCGGCCTGCTCCTGCCCAATGGGGGCGAGATCCGG
>JBGFRN010000120.1:0-2921 GCA_041695105.1 Bacillota bacterium
ACACGCTCTCAGAGGTGGGCGGCAGCCGGAGAAGCCAACGCAGTCCAAGGATGCCCCGTGGCCGGAAGGCGGCCCGAGGTGAGTGATAGATCTGAAGTGAGCGGGAGGTCTGAAGTGCCCCCGACGTCTGAAGCAAGCCGGTGGTCTGAAGTGACCCCGACGTCTGAAGCAAGCCGGAGGTCTGAAGTGCCCCCGACGTCTGAAGCAAGCCAGTGGTCTGAAGTGACCCGGAGGTCCGATCCTGGACTCCCGATTGAGGGGGTTGTCACCCGAATCATCCCCTCCAGCCTGGTCGATGGCCCCGGGAACCGGCTGGCGATATTTCTCCAGGGATGCAACTTCCGGTGCCTGTGGTGCCACAATCCTGAGACGATGGGCCGCTGCGACCATTGCGGGGCTTGCGTTGCCGCGTGTCCTTCGGGCGCCCTGACGAGGGAGGGGGGCCGGGTAATCTGGCAGCCGACCCTCTGTCAGGATTGCGATCGATGCCTGACGGCATGTCCTCACTCGAGTTCCCCCAAGACCAGGCGTCTGACTCCGGAGCAGGTCCTGACGGAAGTGGAACGCGCCCTCCCTTTCATCCGGGGCGTCACCATATCGGGTGGCGAGGCCACCTGTCAGCCCGAGTTCGTTGCCGAACTGGCGCGGCTCATCAAGGAGAGGACGGATCTCTCCGTCCTCCTTGATTCCAACGTGTCCTGTCCCCGGACAACCCTCGAAAGCCTGATCCCCTGGATCGACGGTGTCATGGCTGATCTCAAGGCAATTGACCCGGAAAGGCGCCAGCGCCTCACCGGTCAGGCCAATGACCGGGTCTTGGATAACCTCACGGCCCTGTCTGCGTTGAAAAAGCTCCATGAGGTCAGGGTGGTTGTGGCGCCGGGCTTCACCGAGGATGACGGGGAAATCGCGAATATCGCCAGGTTCCTGGCCGGGTTGGACCCGGACCTTCGAGTTCGGCTTATCCCGTTTCGGACCCAGGGGGTTCGGGGCGAGGCCGCGGGGTGGCAGACCCCATCTCCCGGATCCCTGGCCCGATTGACGGCAATTGCCGAGGACGCCGGGCTGACGAAGGTGACGCTATTGCTTGTTGACACGCCCCCTAAACTCGAGTAGAATACACCCTGTAAAGCAAAAAACCTTTACACCCCGATAAGGGGGATTTTTTGTGAAAGATGTCTTTAGGGTTTCGTTTCTATTCGATTTCTACGGCCCTCTTCTGACGGAGAAACAGCAGGATCTGATCAAGCAGTATTTTCTTGAGGATCTCTCGTTGGCGGAAATCGCCGAAGGGGCCGGTGTGAGCCGTCAGGCCGTCCACGATCTGATCAAGCGGGCCGAATCGGCTCTGGAGGAGTACGAGAGGAAGCTCGGGCTGGTGGCCACGCACCTGGCGGTGAAGGACGCGCTGAAGCTGACGGTGTCGGAGATCGATTCGCTCGCCGGAGGCGACGGCCCGGAGTCATCCGCCGGAGGCGACGGTCCGGAGGCATATACGTTCAAGATCCGGCGGGTCAGTGACCGGCTCAAGGCGATCCTGGCCAGATATTTCTGAGACATCGTCCAGGAGCAATCGCCCGGAGCAATCGCCCGGAGCAAGCGTCAGGAGCAAGCGTCAGAGGCAATTCGCCAGGACCAGATGTAGTTTCCCAAAAAGAGATTTGAGGGCGAAGCCCCGGGGGGAGAGGTGAGGCCGGTGATTTTCGAGGGTTTGGCGAACAAGCTCCAGGAAACCTTCCGTCGCCTCCGTGGAAAAGGGAAGCTGACCGAGGCTGATGTCAACGAGGCCATGCGGGAAGTGCGGCTGGCCTTGCTGGAGGCCGACGTCAACTTCAGGGTCGTCAAGGATTTCATCGCCAAAGTCAAAGAACGGGCCGTGGGACAGGAGGTTCTCCAGAGCCTGACTCCGGCCCAGTTCGTGATCAAGATAGTCCACGACGAGCTAACTGCCCTCATGGGAGGAACACATTCGAAGATCGCTGTGGCTTCAAAGCCGCCGACGATCATCATGATGGTCGGTCTCCAGGGTTCGGGAAAGACCACTACCGCCGGCAAGCTCGCCAATAACTTCAAGAAGCAGGGGCGCAGGCCCCTCCTGGTAGCTGGTGATATCTATCGTCCGGCGGCCATCAAGCAGCTTCAGGTGTTGGGCGAGCAACTGGATGTCCCGGTTTTCTCGATGGGCGATAAGGCTAATCCCGTCGACATCGCCAAAGCTGCGGTGGATCACGCCGTTTCCCACGGCCGCGATCCGGTTATCCTCGATACCGCGGGACGCTTGCATATCGACGAGAAGCTGATGGACGAACTCGAGGCCATCAAGGGCAGAGTTCATCCTCATGAGATTCTCCTGGTCGTGGACTCCATGACCGGCCAGGATGCCGTCACCGTGGCGGACTCCTTCCATCAAAAACTCGGGATCGACGGCGTCGTGCTGACCAAGCTGGATGGAGACACCCGCGGCGGCGCGGCTCTCTCCGTCAGATCGGTTACCGGTCGACCCGTCAAGTTCGCTGGCATGGGCGAGAAGCTGGATGCTCTGGAGCCATTTCATCCGGAACGCATGGCTTCGCGAATTCTAGGGATGGGAGATGTGCTCACTCTCATCGAAAAGGCCCAGGCCAACTTCGACGCTCAGAAGGCCATTGAACTCCAGAAGAAGATTCGCACCGACGATTTTACCCTCCAGGATTTCCTGGATCAAATGAAGCAAGTCCGCCAGATGGGGCCCCTCGACCAGATTGTCGGGATGATTCCCGGCCTGGGCAACCTGAAAAAACTCAAGGATGTCCAGATAGACGAGAGGGAGCTCGGCAAAGTGGAAGCCATCATCAACTCCATGACCCGCCAGGAGCGCCAAAACCCGGCGATCATCGACGGGAGACGCCGCCAGCGCATTGCCCGCGGCAGCGGCGCCCGGG
>JBGFRN010000021.1:0-2913 GCA_041695105.1 Bacillota bacterium
CCCCTCCCGAATCAGGCAGGGGAAGACCGACTTGAGAGTTGCTACCCTCCTATCGGGGTTCTCCTGGTACGATAAGGCAGGATTCGGGAGGGGAAGACCGACATGAGAGTTTCTACAGTCCAGATGGCGCATAACCTAGTGCGCAACCTCCGCACATCCTCCAGCCGCCTGGAGAACCTTCAGAACAAGCTGACCACTGGCAAGGAGATCCGGTACCCCTCGGACTCGCCCAGCGGGGTGGTTGAGTCATTGCGCATCCAGACGGCGCTCTACGAGGTGGAGCAGTTCGACGAAAACGCGGCCGACGGCCTGGCCTGGATGAACAGCACCGAGCAGGCTCTGGACAGTCTTCAGACGGTTCTCAGCCGGGCCCGGGATCTGGCCGTCATGGGCGCCAGCGGCACGTTGCCCCAGCAGTCATTTGAAGCTCTGGCCGACGAGATGGACGATCTCTACAGCGAGGCTGTTGATATCCTGAACGCCTCGCACGCAGGCAAATACATCTTCTCCGGACAGAGAATCGAGGCTAGACCCTTTAGCCTCGATGGCTTGGGCAATGTCGTTTACAGCGGCGACAACAAAACTTTCAACCGGGAGATTGGCCCGGGGAGCCTCGTCGATATCAATGTCGCCGGAGACCGGTTTATGGCCGTGGGCGCTAACGTCTTTGCCAGTCTCAAGGCCTTGAGGGATGACCTTCGGGTAGGCAACTATAAGCAAGTTTCTCGTGTCCGGATTGGCGAATTGAGCGCGTCCATCGACAAGACGCTGGGAATCCGGTCCGACGTCGGGGCCAAGATGAACCGGCTGGAACTGGTCCGGACCAGAACCCTGGACACGCGCAACAACCTAAACGAGCTGTTAGGCCAGATCGAGGACGTCGATCTGGAGAGAACCTTAATCGAACTGAAGATAGCGGAGATGGCCCACGACGTGGCCCTCTCGGTGGGCGCCAGGATAATTCCGAAGTCGCTGGTCGACTTTCTGAGGTAGCTTCTTGGGGGTAGCATTTCTGAGATGGCGTGGTTGAGGTAGCCGCGGGCCAGGAGGTGATTGCAGGGTGAAGATCATGACTCGGCAATTCGGGGAGTTGGAGATCGCCGAGGAACGGGTCTTTTTCTTTCCCGCCGGTCTCTATGGTTTTCGGGAGTTACGGCGTTTTGTCGTCCTGGACATGGGCGGCCCGTTTCAGTACCTCCAATCGGTTGAGGACGGGGATATGGGCTTCGTCCTGGCCGACCCGACCAGGTTCTTCTCTAACTATCAGGTGGAGATGGGACCCGCTGATCTAGCCGAAATTGAGATCAACGATCTGACCGAGGCGGTTGTCATGGTCATCGCCGTAGTGCCCGAAGATTTCCGGAACACGACAGTGAACCTCCAGGCTCCCGTGGTGTTTAACCCGCTGGACTACGGTTTCAGGCGACGGATCTTTGCAGAGGCTTCCATGACCGCAGGCGCCGGAGTCGGCGAGGGCGATGCCACGCTAGAGGCGATGCCACGCTAGAGGCGGCGCCACGCTAGAGGCGGCGCGACGCTGGAGGCGATGCGACGCTAACTGACGATCTGATCGTTGTTAGGGGGCTTTCCGGGTGCTGGTACTCAGTCGCAGGACCGAAGAGAGCATCATGATCGGTGATCAGATCGAGATCAAGATTGTCCAGGTGCGGGGCAGCGGGGACCAGGCGATGGTTCGACTCGGCATTGTCGCGCCGAAAAACGTCACGGTTCTGCGGAAAGAGGTCTATTTAGAGGTAGCTTCGGAAAACCGACGGGCGGCTGCCGCTGGCCCGATCAAGGGGTTGGCGAACTTGGCTGAGGCTCTCGCCGGGGGGGCTCCCCAGTCCCAGAGCGGAGGTTCTGAGCGCAAGAGCGACTAGCCGGTCCCCGGCTGGTCATTGAGATCTCCTTGGCCTGACCCTTCCCGAAACCGGCGAGAGGTGAGATTATGGCACGACAGTCTAATAAGCTCAGCGTCATTCTTGTCCTTCCCGAGAGATTGTCCTTCGAAGCCTCACCCCACATAAGCCTACCCCCTCTGGAACGAGGCGATGAGATCATCTTCGTAGGGAGCAGGGAAACCCTGGCCCGGCTCAGTTTCGAACTACCCTTCCAAACTAAACGCATCCCGACGATCTGGCCGGTCAACCTGGCGAAACAACTGAATCTGGGTATGGCAGCAGCCGAAGGAATCGGCTTGATCTTCTTTACAGACACTCCCGGCGAGTGGTCCGGCAGAGCCGCGGCGATCATGAGCCGATTACGGAAGAGGCCCCGGGATCATCTGGAAGTCGGGCTGGCTTCTGGGTCGACATCCAAAGCCGTCCTGGCCCTCTCCAGGGATACCTTGGACTCAGCGGGTTGTTTCGATGAGAGGCTGGGCAACCGATTCTTTCTTAACGAGTTCCTCAAGAAGGCGGGACGACGCCCTTCTATTGCGCCACCGCGCGGACCCGACGGGATGCACTCCCTCAGGCGCCTCAAAAAGGTGGGACGACGCCCTTCCATTGCGCCAAATGCACCGGCCAGCTCGGGAGATCCGCTAATCTCTCTTTGCATGATCGTTAAGAATGAAGAGGAGTTTCTGGCCCAATGCCTGGACAGCGTGGAGGGGCTGGTTGACGAGATCATTGTGGTAGATACCGGCTCCACCGACCGGACCGTGGATATCGCCCAGAGCTACGGGGCGAGGGTTTTTCTTCGGCCCTGGGACGGGAGCTTCGCTAACGCCCGAAACGCGGCTCTCCGGGAGGCCAGGGGCAGATGGATTCTGGTCTTGGATGCCGATGAAGCGATTTACCCGGGTCAGCAGGAGAGCATCAGAGGTTTGGCCGAGAGAGGCGGAATACTTTGGCACTACTTCACGACGGCCAGCTTTGAATCTGAATCCTGTTCCAATGCCGTGGAAAACCT
>JBGFRN010000034.1:0-2903 GCA_041695105.1 Bacillota bacterium
CTCGGAATCCAAGCCAAAATGGTCAGCCGCCCCCGACTCCAGGATCGGAATCGCCTGAATGGGCTTAGCGGCCGACCGCATCGAAGTGAGTATATCGGGATCCCCGGCCGAATAGAGCAGCTTTCCGGTAGCATCGACCACCGCCACGTGCCCGCGGTGGATCAGCTCCACCAGGTCGCCCCGGGTGCCTTCAACCAACACCTCGCACCCACCCAATAGCTTCGCCATAATCCTCACTCCAGCCGCTTATACTGCCGCAAAATCTCCAGCACATCCTCCACCGGGAGCCCCGGGGAGCAGTTCCCGTCCCTGCCGACCATGGTTTTGGCGGCAAAGAGGGCGTTGATGATGGCCTCCTCGGTGGCCTCGACTGTCGCCTGGAACACGGGGCTGAGAGAATTCAGCCAAGGACCCTGGCCCCCCTCGCGGCCTCGACAAAGGCCCGGAAGATCGGGTCAAAGGTATCCTCCCTGTCCCAGAAGCACTCCGGATGCCATTGCACCCCGACCACGAAACGGTGGCCGGTGCTTTCGATCGCCTCGACTATTCCATCAACCGCTTCGGCAGATACCACGAAACCCTTTGGAAGCTCACGAATGGCCTGGTGGTGGAAACTGTTCACTCTGACCGTTCCGGCGCCCAGCCAGGCCGCCATCCTCGTGCCCGGCTGCACCGTCACGGCATGGGTCGCGTACCAGCGGGGAGCGTCCTGACTGTGCTTCAGAACTTCCCTCAACTGTGAAGGGATATCCTGATAGAGGGAACCGCCTCCGGCCACGGCGATCACCTGGTGCCCGCGGCAAATGCCCAGAACCGGCACGTCGAGAGCCAGCGCCTTATTGGCTAGCATCAGCTCGGAGCGGTCCCGCTCGGGGCTGATCTTCCCTAGCCTGGGCATCGGCTCCTCGCCCCAGAAGGCCGGGTCCAGATCAACCCCGCCGCTCAACAGGAGCCCATCGACCGTTCCAAGCAGCCTGTCGGCGGCTTCTTCGGTCTCGACGGGGGGCAGAATGACCGGGAGTCCGCCGACCTTTTCAATAGCTTTGGCATATTCCTGCGGCACAAAGTACTGGCTCTTTTCGTAGTCAATCCAGCAGGTGATTCCGATAACGGGGTTCATTAACTGAAGTCAGCTCCTTCTGCCAGGGTTGCGCCCGGTGAATGGGTCAGGCGGGCCGAAACAGATCGGGCCTGGCCAGGAGGCCCGGGCCACCACCCGTATGAATGAAAACTACCGTCTCTCCCGGCCGGTACGAACCCCGCCGGACCAAATCGCCAAGGCCAGCCATCGCCTTGCCGGTGTAGACAGGGTCAAGGATGATCCCTTCCGTCCTGGCCGTCAGCCGGATGGCCTCAAGCCCTTCCCTGGTAGCAACGCCGTAGCCGGGGCCAACGTACCCATCGTGGACCACGATCTCGTCCGGCCCGAACCGAATGGGGACTCCCATCAGGGCGGCCGCTCCATTAGCGATGTTGGCTACCCGTTGGGCGGCCTGATCCCTTGAGCGGCTCACGCTGATCCCCTCGATCGATGCCTGGAGTCCCGCCAACCTGCATCCTAGCACCAAACCGGCCTGAGTGCCCCCCGATCCCGTGGCGATTGCTATCCGGTCGATTCTGAGGCTCTGGCCGCGGGCCTGCTCGGCGAGTTCCAGGGCTGCCTGCACGTATCCAAGGGCGCCCAAAGGGGTCGATCCGCCCAGGGGGACTATGTATGGGCGGCGGCCCGCTTGCCTGAGTTGTGAAGCCGCTTCCTCCAGCATCCGGTCGATGATGTCCATATCCTCGGTCCCGGCAAAGCGAATCTCCGCCCCCATCACCTCATCCAAGAGGAGGTTGCCCAGCCGCTCACCCGGGTCAGTTCCGGTCAGAATGAGTACAGTGTCCATTCCCAACCGCCTGGCGATGGCAACAGTCATTCGGGCGTGATTCGACTGCGGCCCGCCCGTAGTCAGCACCACGTCGGCGCCGAGAGCCCGGGCTTCTCCCATCAGGTACTCCAGTTTGCGAGCTTTGTTGCCTCCGAGGGCGAGCCCGGTTTCATCATCACGCTTGATAAAGATCTTCGGGCCGCCCAGGGCTGCGGCCAGGCGGGTTGCCTCCTCCAGCGGGGTCGGCAAATGAGCCGCCTTGACTCGTGGGATCATCGTCAGATCCATGAAAGCTGCCCCTTTCTGACCTGGCTCCTTTCTGACCTGGCTCCTTTCTGACCTGGCTCCTTTCTGACCTGGCTCCTTTCTGACCTGGCCAGCCTTGTCCATCCATCGCAAACAAAAACAGCGCTCAAGAAACCGAGGCTGTCCTACAGCTCCTTGAGCCCGAGGCTGATCATGATGGCCTCGTTCACCTTTTCCATAATGTCTCCGCCCAGATGGGTGATCCGCTCCCGAAGTCTGCGCTTGTCTATAGTTCTGATCTGCTCCAGGAGGATCACCGAATCTCTCTCCAGACCGTGAACCTCCCCCTCCAGTTCGACGTGGATGGGCAGCTTGGCCTTTTCGATCTGGGAGGTGATCGCCGAGACGATCACCGTCGGGCTGTACCGGTTTCCGATGTCGTTCTGCAAGACCAGGACTGGACGGACTCCGCCCTGTTCCGACCCGATGACGGGGCTGAGGTCGGCGTAAAGGACGTCGCCCCGGCGGATATTGATCGGTTTACTCATCGCTCTCCGAACCTTTCTGGGCCAGATCCAAGGACTCGTGATCGAGGAAAAGCGCCTCCTCAGCCAGGGCCAGATTGATCCTGGCCATTTCCTGATATCCCTTCTTCATGCGCTCCCGGAGGTCCCGTTTCCGTCGCTCTTCGAGATAAAGCCGCATTGCCTCCCGGATCAACTGGCTGCGGTTCATCTTTTCGGTCGCAACCAATCCATCGACTTCCTGGAGCAAGGAATTTGGAAG
>JBGFRN010000221.1:0-2899 GCA_041695105.1 Bacillota bacterium
CCAGGATAACGGCGCCGGTCACGGCCGGTGATGCCGAGGCCAGGCGGTTAAGCGAGCCATCGACCAGGCAAAGCCCGGCGCCGAAGGCCTCCAGCCGCTCCAAGGCGGCGCTTAGGGTAGAAACTGACCCGGGGCCGGTCAGCAAGACCGCGCCGGGCTGCCGGACCCGGGCCAGGACGACCGGGCCAAAGGCGGTCGGGATCAGGCTTTCTTCCAAGACTTCCAGATCAGCCGTCCCCTGATCCAGGGCCTCGCGGCCGGTGGCGATCAAAGTTCCTTCCGGGGCGAAGATGGACGGCTTGGGCAGTTCGGTGACGGCATCGCGGCTCTCCCCATCCCGCCCGGTGGAAATCAGCCCGAGCTTGAGCCGTTCCGATTCCTGGCCGGATGAGGCCTTGTGGATCAGGTAGTTGAGGACGGTCGTCTTGCCGGTGTTCTTGGCCATACCGGCGACGGCCAGCCGCCTGGGCCCTTCCCAGACCGCGCCGGGTCCTTTCCAGGTTGCGCCGGACCCGTCACAGGCCGCCCCGGCCATGGAATTCCGGACGAGTTCCCAGAGACTCACGGTTTCTTGTTGCGGGGCCGCTTGCGGGGCGGCCGCGGGTCGAGGCTGCGCTCACGGTCGTAGAGCAAGCGCCCGAGGCCGGTGGCCAGCGAATTATGATCGGTACCGCAGGTAGGGCAGCGGTTGAACTTACGCCGCCCGCGCCCGTTGGTTTCCCCTTCGGTCCCGGCCGTCCAGTCGCCGTAGGCTCGATCGGCCTCAGCCGGCTCGTGGTAGACGCAGACGGTCCCCTCGTAATTCCTGAGGACGACCCGGCCCGGGGCGTAGGTCAGGATGTAGTTCGGCCCGACCGGGATCTTGCCGCCCCCGCCGGGGCCATCAACGACGAAGGTCGGCACGGCCAAACCGGTAACGTGACCGCGCATCATCTCGATGATCTCGATCCCCCGGGAAAGAGGGGTACGGAAATGAGCCAAGCCCTTGGAAAGGTCGCACTGGTAGAGGTAGTACGGGCGGACCCTGGCCCGCACCAGGCCGCGGCAGAGGTCGCGCATGACGACCGGGCAGTCGTTGATCCCTTTAAGGAGGACCGACTGGTTGCCCAGCGGAATACCGGAGCCGGCCAGGCGACTCAGGGCAGAGATCGCCTCGGGGGTCAGTTCTTTGGGGTGATTGAAGTGGACGTTGACGTACACCGGGTGGTACTGGGAGAGGATCCGGCACAGCGATTCGGTGATCCTCATCGGCAAGACGACCGGGGTCCGGGTCCCAAAGCGGATAATCTCGACATGCGGGATGCGGCGCAGCTTCTCAAGGATTTCCACGATCCTCTCGTCGCCCAGCAGGAAGGCGTCCCCGCCGGAGACCAGGACGTCACGGATCTCCGGGTGCGAGGATATATACTCGCAGGCGGCCTGGAGCTGGCCGGGAGGCAGGTATCCGGTATTGTGCCCAACCAGGCGGCGCCGGGTGCAGTGCCGGCAGTACATCGAGCACTGGTCGGTAATCAGGAGCAGCACCCGATCAGGGTAGCGGTGGGTCAGCCCGGGAACGGGCGAGTCGACATCCTCATGCAGCGGGTCGATATCCTCGTGGATTGTCCCATGAAGCTCGGTTCCCTGAGGTACGGACTGGAGGCGAATCGGATCGTTCCGGTCGCTGGGATCCATCAGGCAGGCGTAATATGGGGTGATCGCCATGCGGAAGCGGGCCAGGGAGGCCCTGACTCCCTCTTCCTCCTTGGGCGTCAAGCCGGCCACCTGGCGGAGTTCTTGGGCGGTGGTAATCGAATGTCGAATCTGCCAGCGCCAGTCGTTCCATTCTTCGGGGGTTGCGTCTTTCCAGAGAGGCAGGCTGCGGTAGTCCCTCAAATTCCTAGCATCTCCTTGTAAATCCGGCTGAGTTCGGGGCTCTCGCGAAGGCATCCGAGGGCCAGATCGGCGTGTCCGCGGGTGTAGCCGTTTCCGATAATCATCGTCACCGGGCTGCCGACCCCTTCGGCCCCCAAGGCGGCGGCGGTGAAGGAGGTCGCCATCGAGAAGAAGTAGACTATCCCCTCGGGCTGGGTGGCCAGAATCGCGGCCATCTCCGTACCTGGGACGCTGACGCAGTTGATGGTCAGGTCGGCCATGGCGCCGCCGGTGGCCCCGGACACCGCCTCTCTGACGGCCAGGGGCTGCCGGGCATCACCAATCAGGACCTGGTCGGCGAACCGGCCGGCCCGGGCGGCTTCCTCTGGCGTGTAGCAAAAGGCCAGGACTCGACCGGCCGGCCCGACCAGCTTGCGAGCCTGATATAAGCAGAGGAGCCCTGATTTGCCTCCGGCACCCAGGACCAGGACGGTCTGCCCTGATTGTACCAGCCTCGCTGTTTGAGCCGGGGCCCCGGCTACGTCGAGTACGGCCAGAGCCAGGCTTTCGGGGATATCGCCCGGGAGAAGGGCGTAAAGCCCGCTTTGAAAAAGGATGGCCCGGCCTTCAATTTCGACCTGGTCGCGCTCCGGGTGAAGGGATAGGATGCGGTCGATCTTGAGCGGGGTGAGCGAGAGGCTGACCAGCGCGGCCACGCGGTCGCCGGGACGCAGGGGAGGCGAGCCTGGTTTAGGAACCCAGGCCGGGCCGGTGGCTGCCACCGTCCCGACTAGCATTCCTCCCGACCCGGTGACCGGATTATGCATCTTGCCGCGTTGTTCAACAATCTCCAACAGTCGGGCCTTGAGGCGCGTTTCGTCTCCACCAGCCTCGCTCTCAAGCTGGGTGAAGGAGGCGGCGTCGATATTCAGCGTTTTGACGTTGATCAGAACCTCGTTATCCCAAGGTTCCGGGCGGTTATCGATTTTCCAGGCCGCCTGGGGCAGCGAACCGGCCGGTTCCAGGGCACGGTGAGTCCCCATCG
>JBGFRN010000308.1:0-16272 GCA_041695105.1 Bacillota bacterium
GCCGCGGAAGGCGTCTTGCGGCGTGCGGCCTTCGTTGATGATGCCGTTGACCTCGGCGGCGATCCGCGTCTCGACTTCGTACTCTTCGCCGAGCCGCAGCACGGTGCGGCTCGACTTGACGCCTTCGGCCACCTGCTTCATGCCGGCCAGCACCTCGCCGATCTTGCGCCCGCGCCCCAGCTCGAAGCCGACATGCCGGTTGCGGCTTTGTGGGCTGGTGCACGTCGCGATGAGATCGCCCATGCCGGTCAGCCCGGCGAACGTCTCCGGCCGTCCGCCCATGCGAACGCCGAGCCGCGTCACTTCCGCGAGCGCCCGCGTGATCACCGCCGAGCGCGTGTTCTCGCCCGCGCCGAGCCCGTCGCCCATCCCCGCCGCGATCGCCATCACGTTCTTGAGCGCCCCGCCCAACTCAACCCCGACGATGTCAGGGTTGGTGTAAACTCTGAACCTGGGCGTCATGAGGGCGTCCTGAACCAAACGAGCCAGGCGCACCTCATGGCAAGCGGCAACGGTGACCGTGGGCAGGCCGCGGGAGACCTCAACCGCGAAGTTTGGGCCGGATAGCGCGACAACCCGTCCCTCGGCTATTGGTATTTCCTGTGCCACTACCTCAGACATTCTCAAGTGCGTTTCGGGCTCCAGGCTCTTGGAGGCGGAGATAACGACCGTCTCCGGACCAACCGCCGTGCGAATCAGCCGGCAAACCTCACGTAGGGCGCGGGCGGCCGGAGCCAGAACCACCAGGTCGGCCCCAGAAACCGCCCCGGCCGGGTCATGGGTAGTCGTGGCTGCGGCCGGTATCTCGCCCGAACCCAGGAGGCCGGGCAAAGTCTCAGGACGCCGGATCCACAGACTAACCTGGTGCCCGTTGTGAACCAGCGGGTGGGCCAGGGCCCGTCCCCACTGCCCGGCAGGCAATATGGCTATTTTCTTTCGCTTCCCCAAATCCACTGGCCGTTTTATCTCCCCTGATTCTGGGCCGAGGAACTGAAACGATTCTCGGTTCCGGCCAGAAGGCGTTTAACGTTTTCCTTGTGGCGCCAAACGATAATCAGACCGGATCCAAGGAAGCCGAGCTTGACCGGCACCGGACCCGGCGAGGCCAGGATCAGCCCGACCAATAGGGCGGTGCTCAAGATTGAGCCCAGCGAGACATAGCGGGTAAGAGCCAGGACGGAAAAAAACAACCCGGCCGCGATCACAGTGTAACCCGGATAAAGGGCGGCTACCGGCCCGGCGAAGGTCGCGACGCTCTTACCGCCGCGAAATCCGATGTAGACCGGCCAGGAATGCCCGGCCACCGCGGCTAGAACGCAGGCCCCGGTGGCCCACCCCGAGCCGTCATCGGCCCACCGGCCAAGCCAGGTGGCGGCCAGGCCCTTGCCAATATCGATGGCCAGGGTCAGCAATCCCCATTTCCAGCCCAGGCTGCGCAAGACATTGGTGGCTCCGGTGCCGCCCGAACCCTTGGCCCGGATGTTTACCCCCTGAAGGCTGGCCAGGACATGGCCGGTAGGAAAGGCACCAATCAAGTAAGAGACCAGGACGGCCGGATAAATGATCGGACTCACCCCGCAAGAACTAGTCTCGGCGTTTCATGACCAGCCGGATCGGAGTTCCTTCAAGGGGGAACGAATCCCGAAGCTGGTTCTCGAGATAACGCCGGTACGAAGGCTGGACCAACTCGGGGTCGTTGACGAAACAGAGAATGACCGGGGGCTTGGTTCCCGCCTGGGTGGCGTAATAAAGCTTTAGTCGTTTACCGCGTTCGCTTGGCGGGGGGGCCATTAATTTGGCCTCTCCAAAGACCTCGTTCAGGTCGGAGGTGGCAATTTTGGCGCTGGCGGCGGAGTAGACCTGGTCGATTAAGTCGAGCACTCGCTGGACCCTCTGCCCGGTCTTAGCCGAAATGAAAAGGCGCGGGGCGTAGTCGAGGAAGGTCAGTTCGGCTCTGGTGCGAGAGTCGTACTCCCGCATGGTCGAGTCGTCTTTTTCGATTAAATCCCATTTGTTGATCACCAGAATATGGGCCTTGCCAGCCTCGTGCGCGTAGCCGGCGATGCGCTTATCCTGGTCGGTCACCCCGCTGGTCGCGTCAATCAAGGTCAGGACGACGCCGGCCCGGTCGATCGCCCGTAGGGTTCTAAGGACGCTGTAACGCTCAACGTCCTCCTCGATCTTGGCCTTGCGCCGCATTCCGGCGGTGTCAATCAAGAGGTAAGTCCGGCCGTTGTGGTGGATGGGCACGTCAACCGCGTCCCGGGTGGTTCCGGGAACATCCGACACAATCACCCGTTCCTGCCCAAGCAGCTTGTTGACCAATGACGACTTGCCGACGTTCGGTCGCCCGATGACGGCCACCTTGATGGTCGCCTCATCATCTTCGGGGATGGGTTCCGCCTTTCCTTCAGGCAGCCGGCGCACGATTTCATCCAGGAGATCCCCGGTGCCGAGCCCGTGAACGGCCGAGACGGCGATCGGCTGGCCTAGACCCAGGCGGTAGAACTCCAGGCTCTGGTCCTCGATCCGGAGATTGTCGGCCTTGTTAGCGCACGGGATCACCGGTTTTTTGGCGCGCCGGAGGAGATCAGCCACCTCGATGTCGGTCGGGTTAAGGCCGGTCCGGGTGTCCAACACAAAGACGACCACGTCGGCCTCCTGCACGGCCAGCTCGGCCTGGCGACGAACCTGGCGCGACATCTCGCCCTCTGGATCGGCCTCAATGCCGCCAGTGTCGATCAGGGTGAAGCCACGGCCGTTCCAGTCGGTGTCACCGTAGATCCGGTCGCGGGTAATACCTGGCTCATCTTCGATGATGGCCATCCGCTGCTGGATCAGGCGGTTGAACAGGGTCGACTTGCCGACGTTGGGACGCCCGACAATGGCTACGATCGGTTTCATTCCGGATCCTCCAATATGGTTCGAGCCAGGTCAGGACCGGCCGGCTGAACGGGCAGGACCAGCCGGTTTACCCTGGATCGGAGTTCGTCTAGTGAAAGGTCGTCCAGGAACAGATCCCCGTCCTTGAGGCAGACCGAGGGGATCAGGATACGATCGCCCGGGTTGGCACCTATCAGGGCGTCAGAGACGTCCTGTCCGGTCAGCAGCCCTGCAACCGTAACGGTCGGACCAAAAAACCGGTTATCGACCGGGAGCATCTCGACGGTCAGTCCCTCGATCGAGCGGTATGGACTGAGAATGGTTTCCAGGGTCGAGGCAGCCGAACGACCAGTGACCACGGTCACGCGGCGCGGGCGCTCGATGGCTTTGGGAAGCCTTTTGGCCGCCCGCCTGGCGCTGTCAAGAAAGCGCCGGATCAAACCGATCCCGTTCTCAAGCTGGGGAAAACCCTCATAGTAACCCCGGCCCGGGACAGGCCGGCCGGCCAGGACGAAAAACTCATCGGCGGCGTAAACGCGGGAATGCCCGGCGAGGCGCCTGGATTGATTCCGATAGGTGTTGATCTGCCTGATTACCAGGCCGGCCCCGGCCGGAGTGAAGGGCCGGAGCCCCGAGGACGGGTCACGGTATTTGGTCAGGCCGACCGGAACCACCCCGACTGAGGCCAGGCGGTCGCCTAGCCCCAAGAGGTCGTTCAGAGATTGTTCTAGAACCGGACCGTCATTGATGCCCGGGCAGAGAACGAGCTGGGCGTGAATCTCGATACCGGCCGCGATTAGGTAGCGCAAGTTCTCCATCATGCCGCCGACCCGGACTGCTCCGAACAGGCGACGCCTGACGGCCTGGTCGGTAGCGTGAACCGATACGTAGAGCGGCGACAACCGCTGGCCGGCGATCCGCTCGAGGTCATCCCGGGAAATTCCGGTCAGGGTGATAAAATTCCCATGCAGGAACGACAGGCGGTAGTCGTCATCCCTGAGATATAAGGTCGGCCTCAAACCGCGGGGCATCTGCGTCAGAAAGCAGAAAACACACCGGTTCTGGCACAGGCGGGGGCGGTCAAAGAGGTCATCTTTAAATTCGAGCCCGAGGTCTTCCCAGGGGTCTTTTTCGACCTCGAACTCCCAGATTTCGCCGTTGGGACGTTCAACTTCGAGTGAAAAAGCATCCTCAGAAGTTCGAAACCGGTAGTCAATGATATCTCTGAGTGGATCTCCGTCTACGGTCAGGAGGCGGTCACCGGGGCGCAGTCCGATCTCCTCGCCTAGAGAGCCCGGCCGGACGTCACAAATAATTGCCCCGGGTTTCCTGGTCACTGGCTTCCTCCCGCTCACCCCTATGTTCCTGGTTATTATCTATCAAGGCAGCCGCCGAGTCAATCCGAGCCAGCTCAGCCGTCCGGCGCCGGGCGGCGGATACCAAGTCCAGAAAACGCGGGTACTCCTGGACCAGCCCGGTCAGACAAAGGCCGCGCCCGACTGAAACAGCGCCGAGCCTGCGCGACAGAAAGCCGCCCAGGCGGGTTCGCCAGGTGACCCCCTTGAGAGCATCAAGGGTTAAAATGGCCTGTGGCGGTAGCCCCAATTGGTGCAGCAATTGGTGGACCGTACCGTGAAGGAAGCTCCGGGCGGAGGCCAGGCCTAGAGCAAAGATCTCGCGCCCGTCTTCGTCGCGTCCAATCAGGACTGGTTTTCCGATCTCGTCGCTGCCGGCGTGGTCGAAGTCGCGCAGGCTGGCTATTTCCATCCGTGTGGCCGGGCGGGTCTTGGGGAGCAGCCCGGCATGGATCGCAGCCGCGACAACCGACGAATGGGCCGAACCATAGCAGATGTAAAAGACTTTCGGCCAAGGCCTTGAATTCGACGGTACCCGGCGGTCCGGAACCTCAGACAGATTGGCCAACAGCCGGGCCGCCACCTTCCGTGGGTCGGCCCCGGCCAAGCGGTCAAGGTTGACGCTGGCAACCATATCCGGGGGCTGCCGGTAGGCGGCGGCAACCCCATGAAGCATCAGTTCAACTACCGGGCCGCTGTCACCCCGGGCGAGGGTGAAGACGCGGTGGCCCAGGGCGTCAGTTCCCTGGTAGACTAACCGGCCGAGCTCGTCGCTGGCACCGCCGCCGAAGCCGAGGTGGGCCGAGACCATCGTAGCGGCAAAGCTGGAATCACTGTCGTAGTGGTAAATAATCATCATTTATTTTGCACCTTCATCTTTCAGGGGCGCGGCCGCGGGTCCGGTTTCAGCCGCCAGTTCGACCAACAACAAGGCCATCAGCCCCGAAATCACAACCGTATCGAAAACACCGGTCCCGCCGATCCAAATTCGCCCCCGATAGGCCCCGGCCAGATACGCCGTGGAGAAGCGTGCCAAGTCGGCCAGAACCGCGCCCGACGACGCGGCGACGAACGCCGCCCGGCTCGAGCGGCCAAGCAGGTAGGCGGTCAGGGCTCCTACGATAGCGAAAAGGTAGGTCGGTTCAAGTGACCAGAAATGACTGGGCTCGTCGGGCAAGATCGTTCCAACCGAATAGGCTACCAATCCAGTGGCCAAGGCCGAGGCGACAGCCCGGATCTTTTCGCGTCGGGTACCGGCGGTAGCCACCAAATAACCCGAGTAGACCAGCGGGACGACCGCCCCGCCGAGATTCAGGAGCAGGAGCGGGCGATCGGCGATCTGTAAATCAATAAAGCTCCCCAAGACCAAGGCCGCCAGCAAAACCAGCGCCATCCGGTCGGAGAGCTTCATCCGGTCAAGCAGGTGGCGACCGAACCCAAAGTAGATCAGGATAGCCGCCACCAAGATGATGGTGTTTCCCAGGGTCATCGGGGGGCTCCCTTCGGTAAACTTACCTTAGGTTGCCCAGTTTTACCGGATCAAAACCCCGGGCACTCAGCCACCCGGCGGCGAACCCGGTGATAACCATCGGGCAGCGGCGCAGGCCCAAAACGCTTGTTTGGCCGGCCAGGGCCATTCCCACCCGCAGATCGGCGAGCCAGCCGGTCACGAGTTTCTCGGCCCCGGGCTCCCCATCACCGGACAAGGCCCGCACCAACGGGCCGGCGACGGCGGCGGCCGAAGCTCCCAGGGCCAATGATTTCAGGATGTCGGTCCCAGATCTGATGCCGCCCGAGGCGACGAGCTGTAGTCCGGGGACCGAGGAGCACTCGACCAACGAGACCGGGGTAGGTACCCCCCAATCGACTAGATCACCGGCCAAGGAGCGCCCAGAGCGGTGGGCCTCGATAGAAGCGAAGTTTGTCCCGCCGGTGCCGGAGACATCGACCGCCCGAACGCCCACCTCGGCCAGGCGGCGGGCCTGTTCCGCGGCGATACCAAACCCGACTTCTTTGACCAGGATCGGGACTGGCATTGAAGCCACGAGCCGGGCGATATTCCTGAGCCAGCCCCGGAAGTCGCGGTCTCCCTCAGTCATAACCAGTTCCTGGGCCGGGTTAAGGTGAACCTGAAGGATGTCGGCCCGGACCATTTCGATGGCCTTCAGGGCCTTTTCCGGCGGGGTGCCTGCGGAAACGTTGGCCATGATGATCCCATCCGGGTAGTTCTCCCTGGCCACCCGGTAGGTGCCGGCCACCGCTGGGTCATCGATACCGGCCCTCTGTGAGCCGACGGCCAAGGCCAGGCCGAGCTTGCGGGCGACCCTGGCCAGCTTGGCGTTAACCTCGCCAACTTCGGGCGAGCCCCCGGTGACGGCGTTGATATAAATCGGGGCCTTCAGCTTCAAACCGCAGATTTCGGTTGTAAGATCGACCTGGTCCAAAGAGACCTCCGGCAGGCAGTTGTGAACCAGGCGGAAGTCCTCGAAACCGCCCCGGGCGGGATGATCGCCCAAGGCTACAACGGCATTCAGATGCTCACTTTTCCGGCTTTGCCTTGTTGCGTCTCGCCCTGGCAGATCCAATCTTGAGTTCCCCTCCCATCGTTGCTTGCCGGACCAGATCCCGGGTAAATTGGATTATCTCCTCCATGAAAGCGCCAGCCGGAAGCGTTCCGCCCTCGATCTGACGCAGTTTATACTCCCAGCGGCCGGTCAGTGCGGCCGAGGTCAGCTCAGGGGTCCGGACCATCGCGATCAGTTGACGGCCCTTGGGGGTCGGTTTGAGGCTTTTTCCGTGCCGCACCAGGTAGCCAACCGCGACCAGCCGCTCAATGATGGCCGCCCGGGTTGCCGGGGTCCCCAGGCCCTCGCCCTTGAGGACCTCGCGGGTAACCTCCTCTTCGCCACCCTCGCCCCCATCTTCGGATGCCAGCATCTTCCCGGCGGTTTCCATGGCGCTGATCAGGGCGGCTTCGGTGTACCTGGGCGGGGGTTTGGTCGACGACTTTTTGGACCGGCAGCCGGCTACCCTGACCTCGGTCCCTGGTGCCAGGGGCGGGAGGCCGGCCTCGGACGGCGCCTTGGCCGGCTCGACCGACATCCACCCCGGATCAAGGATGCGTTTTCCCCGGCTGACAAAACTGTACCCGCCGGCCGCGGTAACGGCCAGGACGGTCTCGATCCGAGCTGAAGGGCTGAAGGCGGCGGCCAGGCGTCTGACGACGGCCATAAAGACCCTTTCCTCCTCTGGACCCAGGCCTTTTGGGATGCGGCCGGTCGGGATAATGGCGTGATGGTCACTGACTTTCTGGGCGTTGTAGACCCGTCCCGGGACCTCCGGAACCGAGCCAACCCCGGAGGCAGCCTCGCGCCCCAGGATTGAGGGAAGCAAAGACAGGGACCGGCCAACCGTTCCCGCTAAGTCCGGAGTCAGATAGCGGCTGTCAGTACGGGGATAGGTCAAAGCCTTGTGAGTCTCGTAAAGGGACTGCGCGGCTTGAAGCGTCCTGGCGGCCGTCATTCCATGTTGCCGGTTCATCTCTCGCTGCAATTCCGAAAGATCATAGAGCATCGGCGGAAGTTGCCAGAAATCTTTACGGGTCGCCTCGACAACGGTCCCGGCGGCACCGCGGGCGGCCCTGGCGATGGCCGAGGCCTCGGTCGATGAGGCCAGGCGCCCTTCTTCGGGCGGTTGTTTCGACCAGATTCCCCGGTACTCCCCGCTCGGGGAGGAAAAAACCGCCTCGACCATCCAAAACTCCTGGGGCACGAAGGCGTCGATCTCGGCCTCGCGTCTGACGATTAAGGCCAAGGTGGGAGTCTGAACCCGTCCCAAGGAAAAGAGATCCCCGGCCGCGAGGGTATAGGCTCGAGTGGCGTTCAGGCCAACCAGCCAGTCGGCCTGAGACCTGGCCTCAGCCGCGGCTCCCAGGTTGTCAAATTCCTCGCCCGGGCGCGGGGCGGCGAAACCGACCCTGATTGACTCCTCGGTCAGAGAAGAGATCCACAACCTTCGAACCGGGGCTTGGCAACCCGCAAGCCGGTAGATGTGCCGGAAAATCAGCTCTCCCTCTCTCCCGGCGTCGCAGGCGTTGATGACCTCGGCCAGGCCGGCCAGACCCAGCAAGCCGGCCAAAACCCTGAATTGTTTCTGGCTTTTGGCGATGACGCTGAGCCTGAATCCCGGGGGAATGATCGGGAGATCACTCTGCCTCCAGTGACGGAACCTGGGGTTGTAATCAGCCGGTTCGGCCAGTTGGGCCAGGTGCCCGAGGGCCCAGGAAATGATCCGGTCGCCGTCGGACAGGTACCCATCGCCAGGCCGAAAATGACCAAGGGCCCGGGCGATATCCCGGGCCACACTTGGTTTCTCAGCTATGACTAGAGTTTTGGCGCCATCCGGGCTGATTACTCACCGGCCTCCTGTTCGGCATCCTTCAGGGACAGGCTAATGCGTTTCTCCCCGGGATTGACAGAGAGAATGCGAACTTTGACCTCCTGACCGGGGTTGACCACCTCATCAGGTTTGGCAATGCGGCGATCGGCCAGTTGGGAAATATGGATCAGACCGTCAATTCCGGGTTCCAGCTCGACGAAAGCCCCGAAGGCGGTCAGGCGAACCACCTTGCCGGTGACAACCGAGCCCTCCTGAAACTTCTGGGCGGCCACCGACCAGGGGTCGGGCTGAGCCTGCTTATACCCTAGAGAGACCTTTCCCTTTTCGCGGTCGAGGCGCAAGACCTTGACTTCAACCTTATCCCCGACCTTAAGCACATCGGACGGGTGTTTCACCCTGCCCCAGGATAGCTCGGAGATATGGATCAGCCCGTCAACTCCCCCGAGATCCACGAAGGCTCCGAACTCGGTCAGGCTCTTGACGGTCCCCGGGCGGATCTGGCCCTCTTCCAGCTCTGACCAGATGGACTCGCGGGCCTTATGGCGCTCGGCTTCAATTACGGCCTTTCGCGAGAGAATAACGCGGTTCTTATGCCGGTCGAGCTCGATAATCTTGGCTCGCATCTGCTGCCCCAGATACTGGCCGAGATCGGCCACATAGCCACGGTCCACCTGGGAGGCGGGCATGAAACCTCTCAGGCCGATGTCCAGAACCAGGCCGCCCTTGACCACTTCTACAACCTCGGCTTCAAGAAATTCTTGATTCTCGAAGGCTTCTTTAACCCTTCCCCAGGCTTGGCCTTCGTCAGCCCGGCGCTTAGAGAGGCGGAGGCTGCCTTCTTGACCATCGACGCCCAAAACGTAAACCATGATCTCATCGCCAGGCTTAACTACCTGGTCCGGTGAGGCGACCGGCCGGTGGCTGAGCTCGTTGAGCGGGATGACGCCCTCGGACTTATATCCGACGTCGACCATCACCGAGTCGGAGTTAACCTGGACGACCTTACCCTTAATGATGTCGCCATGGTGGGGCACGGTCAGGGCCTGGGCAAAATCCTTCTCGGCCTCGGTCATGGTTTCGGTGGCCTCGGCGGCCGCGGGCTCCTGGTTTTCGTCCTTAGACTCGATTTCCGACACTTGGGTGGCTACCTCCTTGATGATCCAATCCGGGGTTGAGGCTCCGGCGGTAATGCCAATAACCTCCATGCCTTCAAACCAATCTGGCTTGAGCTCGCCCGCCGTTTCAATCCAATAGGTCTGGGGGCAGGCTTCCCGGCAAATCTTAAAGAGCCGGGCGGTATTGCCGCTGTTACGGCCGCCGACAACCAGCATCACGTCCACCCGGGAGGCCAGGTCCCGCGCCGCCGCTTGACGATCCTCGGTCGCCCGGCAGATCGTCTGGATGACCTTTAGCTCGCCGGCTTTCGTCTTCAGGACCTCGACGATCCGGTCATAGATTCCAGGTTCGAATGTGGTTTGGGCAATGACGCCGGCCCGCGGGTAGTACGGGAGCCCATCGGCATCTTCCGGGGTCTCCACCACGACCGCCCGGTCGCCGGACCAGCCCAAAATCCCTTTTATTTCCGGGTGATCGGCTTCTCCCACTACAATAACTTGGTAGCCATCCTCTGTCAACCGCTTGGCCCACCGCTGCGAGGCCGTAACGTATGGGCAGGTGGCGTCGATCAGGCCAAGGCCCTGGGAATTAGCCCGGTCGATCATCTCCGGGCCGGCCCCGTGGGTTCGCACTACCAGGGTACCCCGCGCCTGTTCAGGAGAATCGACGACCTCGACGCCTTGTTCCCTGAGCCGGGCGACTACCTGCGCGTTATGGATCAACGGGCCAAGGGTCGCTACGGTCGACCGGGAGGCCCTTGACTTGGCCGCCGCCTCCTCGGTCAGATCGATGGCTCGCTTAACTCCGAAACAAAAGCCAGCCTGAGCGGCAATATGGACCTCCAAAATAACAGTCCCCTCAGTGCCCTTGATTTAATAGCTCCCTGATCGCAATCATGACCAACTGGCTGGCCCGGTCGTAGTCCTCAGTGCCGGGCTTGGCCGGGAGTTCCTCCCAGAGCCTGATTGGCCGGCCGAACCGCACCGTCACCGGACCACCCAGGCGGTAGTCGGTGATGATGGCGGCCGGAACAATCGGAACCCGGGCCTTGTGGGCAATCCAGGCGGTTCCGGGCTCGGCCCGGCCCAGTTCACCCGTCTTGCTTCGCGTACCCTCGGGAAGGATCCCAAAGACCTCGCCTCGGGCCAAAAGATCCAGCGACTTCTTCAGGGCACTCCGGTCTGCCGCGTGGCGCCGGACTGGAAAGGCCTTCAGCCAAATAAGGATCCGCCCAAAGACCGGGATCTTGAAGAGTTCCTCCTTGGCCATGTAGGAAATCGGCCGGGAGATCGAGCATCCAAGAATCGGGGGATCCCACCAACTAATATGGTTGCAGCAGATAATTACCCCGCCGGAAGCTGGAACCATTTCAGCCCCGTGAACCCGCCAGCGGAATAACAGCCGGAAGAACCAGGTAGTCAGACGCTTAATGGCATTATACAACAATAAAGATCACGCTACTTTTGGGCTGATGGCCGGCAGTAGAAGAGGATCAGTTCAACGACCTGGTCGATGCTCTGTCCAGTAGTGTCGATTAGAATAGCGTCGGGCGCCCGGACCAACGGGTCAACCGGGCGCTCCTGGTCGGCCTTGTCCCGGCGAGCGATCTCAGCCCTGATTTCTTCTTCCGAGACCTCGTACCCGTTTTGCTCCAGTTCGAGTTTCCTCCTGCGGGCCCTTTCCTCAAGCGAGGCGGTCAGGAAGAACTTCCGGTCAGCCCCGGGAAGCACGTTGGTGCCGATGTCCCTACCGTCCATTACTACCCCTCCGGAGGAAGCCAGTTCACGCTGCCTGCGGATCATGGCCGCCCTGACTCCCGGGACGGCCGCCACCTTGGGAACCCCGCGGTTGACCTCGGGTGTCCTGATTTGGTCGGTGACATCGACCCCGTCCAGGCTTACCGCCGGGTGTTCCCGGCCGGCGGGGTTGGTCAGGTTGATTTCGGTCCCGGCGGCCAGGGCCGAAAGGCGATCTGGGTCAGAGAGATCACAGGCTAACCGCAGGGCTTTTAGGGTCAGGGCGCGGTACATCGCGCCAGTATCCAGGTAGGTATATCCTAGAAATCTGGCCACCAGCCGGGCGACTGTGCTCTTCCCGGCACCGGCCGGGCCGTCAATGGCTATGATCAAACCATTTTCCAGTCAGTTCCCCCCCGTTCCCAGGGCTAGAGTAGCATTTTTGGGGCCGGGGTTCAAGACAAGCCTCAGGGGCGACCAGCCTCAGGGGCGAGTGGTGAGAGCGTTTACCGTCCCGCGAACGGTGACCTCCTTGCCCAGGAGGTGGTCGAGGGTGCCGCCTGCCGCTACCACCCTGAGAATTACCTGGCCCTGGTGGCGCGATCCATCGATTTCAATTATGTCCCCCGTCCGGACGATTAGGTTGACCCTGCCACGGCCGAAGTCGCCCATTGGTGTGCCGTTAACCAGAACACGCACGCCGGGCGCGGACGGCAAGTTGGTCAGTTGGATGGCCACGGTCCCTCGGGCGGCCACGGCCCCGGGTGGCCCGGACGCAGTGGACAGCACGGCTAAGGCCTCTGACGGATCTCCGTTTTCCAGGCGCTCCAGGGCAGCCAGATGGGTTTTTCCGAGGCTGCCGTAGAGCCAGGCCTGAACCAGAATCAGAGCCGCGACACCGGCCACGGCCCCCCTCATGATCAGTCGCTCGCCCTTTTGAACCCAGATCATAAAGGCTTCAGATCGGTCAGATGCCGGCAGATCAGGTCGCAGGAGGAACACCCCCATGGTTGTTGATCTATAAAGACTATGGCCTTATAGGCAGAACCATGATAGGTGGGAGGGTGAGGCCCAAGCGGTGTTAGCCCCGGCCAGCCGCGGCCGTTCCGGCCAGGTATCCCGTCGAGAAAGCCGCTTGGAGGTTAAAGCCCCCGGTATAGGCGTCGATATCGATGACCTCGCCGGCTAGATACAGACCGGGAATAACCCTGGACTCCATGGTCCGTGGGTCGATCTCCCGGACGTCGATTCCCCCGGCGGTCACGATCGCTTCGTGCAGCGACCTGGTCTTGACGACGGTTAATGACAGGCCCTTGAGGAGTTCAACCAGCCGCTGCCTTTGTAGCCGGCTGACCTGGTGCACCGGGAGGTCCTCCGGGATCCCGCTCAGGGAGATCAGAACCGGGATCAGGGCCTGCGGCAGCAGATCATCCAGGGCATTTTTCAGTTGCTTGCGCTGGTACTTCTTAAAATCTCTGAGAATCCGGCTGTCCAGTTCATCCGCCGGCAGGGCCGGTTTGAGGTCGATGCTCAGCCCGACCGAATGTTTGTGCCGGCGCAGGGCCTGCCCGACGACCCGGCTCAAGGTCAGGATAATCGGCCCGGAGACCCCGAAATGGGTGAAGAGCATCTCCCCGAATTCCTCCCCCAGATCCTGGCCTTCGAAACGGGCGGTGACCCGGACATTCTTCAAGGCCAGTCCCTTCAACGGTGGCACCCACTCCTCAGCGACCTCCAAAGGCACCAAGGAGGGATAAATTGGGTTGACTTTATGGCCGAGTCCTTCGGCCAGGCGATAGCCATCGCCGGTCGACCCGGTGCCAGGATAAGAGGCCCCCCCGGTGGCCAGAATGATCGACCCGGCCGGGAAAAAGACCGACTCACCGGGCAGTCCGCAGGTGACCCCGGCCGCACGGCCATCTTTGCTCTCGATCGATCCGGCCGGTGTGTTAAAGCGGAACGAGACTCCCCCGGCCCGGCAATAGTCGATCAGTGCCCGAACCACCTCCCCGGCGTTGTCCGACTCCGGGAAGACCCGTCCCCCTCTTTCGGCTTTGAGTTTGACCCCGGCTTTTTCGAAAAACTCCATCAGGGCTTGATTGCCAAAACGAGAAAAGGCCGAGTACAAAAAACGACCCGATCCGGGAAAATGTTTGATAAAGTCATCCAAATCAGCGGTGTTAGTGACGTTGCACCGGCCTTTCCCGCTGATCAGCAGCTTGCGGCCGGGCCGGTTCATCTTTTCCAGAACCGTGACCTCGGCCCCGAGTTCGGCCGCCCGACCGGCGGCCATCAGTCCGGCGGCCCCAGCTCCAATAACTATAACCATGCTAACAGTATACACCAAAAAAATGTGGGCGAGCCGGTGGCTACTGCCTCCCGATCAACCGGAAGGTTAATGCGTAGAGAGCCAGGCCCATGGCCAGCGGCCCGGCCATTGATGCCGGCCCCGGTCCGACCGTAGCCCTCGAAAGACTGATCAGGCACCCGGCTACAACAGCCATAATCAGTCCCGCAATTAGCGGTGGCAGGAATACCGCCAGGGCTGAGGGTTGGTCAACCAGGCACGACGAAGCCGCCAAATAGTCCAGGATGGCCTCGACCATGATGCCCAGGGCAATCGCCAGGGCGGCCCCGACCAGTCCCCAGGGCTGAATCAAGACGAAGAAAAGCAGGATGGTGACTACTTCGGAAATAGCGTAATTCCGGAGGTTGAGCCCCGGACGGCTCAGTCCTTGGAGAACGCCGGATTCGATTTGTTCGATATACAACAGGGGCGCAAACAGGGCCAGTGTCTGAAGTGCCGCGGCTGGGGCGGCTGTTCCATAGATCAGATGGCTGATCTCGCCCGGGAAAATCAGGGCGGAGACGACCAGGGGCAAGGTGGCCCACAGGGTGAACTGATGGGCCTTTTCGAACAGAGTCCTTACTCTGGTATGATCCTTCCGGGCTCGGGCGGCCGATATCGCCGGGATTAAGTTGTAGGAGACGGCGAAGGTGATCAGGCTGGGGAAGGCGACGATCGGCATGGCCAGACCGGTCAGGAGGCCGTACATTGATGTGGCCTCGCTGCGGGAATATCCGGAGGCCATCAGTTGACCCGGAATCAGTACCGTACCTATGGCCATGCTGAGGCTGGCGACCAGTCTGGTCAGTGTCACCGGCCCAGCCTGGCTGATAATCTTTTGGATCACCTCACCTCTGGAGATGGTGGGAGCCGTTAATGGCGACGTTGGCTGCGATGTGCGTTTAAGGCGAGCCCAAAAGACCTGGAGGGTGGCCAGGCCGACCATCTCCCCGGCGGTGAGACCCGAGCCCATCAAAGCCAGCCTGATCGCGGGATCGTCGGTTGCCACGCTCAGCAGCAGCCCGATGGTAACCCCCAGTGTCGCCGCCTGCTCCAAAAGCTGGGCCAAGGCCACCGGCAGCATCTGCTGGTGACCTTGAAAGTACCCGCGGTAAACCCCGGCGATCGAGACCACCAGGATGGCCGGGGCAATCGAAAGCAGCATCAGGTGAAGCCTCGGGTCGCGGAGAACTCGCTCAGTGATGAACCCGCCCCCAAATAAAAGGAGAGTCGAGGTCAGGCTGCCCCCGATAACAGTGATGATCAGGGCCAAACGAAAAACCCGGGTCACCCCGGGCCTGTCGCCGGCGGCCAGCCGCTCAGCCACCAGGGTTCCGACCGCCGAGGCCACGGCCGCCCCAGAAAGCAGCAGAAGAATGAAATATAGGGGAAGGGCGATTTGGAACAGGCCGATCGTCTCAGCCCCCACCAGGCGAACTAAATAAGCCCGGTAGATAAAATCCACCAGGCGATTGATGAGGTTTGAGGCCAGCAGGGTCGAGGTTCCCTTCCATAGTCCCATGGGGATTTTTATGGCCCCGGGATTCGGCTAAGAACCCCCTCCTAAGAACCCCCTCGCTCCTCGGTTCATCCGTATTTGTACATAACCCCGAATCCGCCCCGCGGATTCTTCCAGTCAATATTATCGTAAGGACAGCCATAAAGACAACTGCCGCATTCCAGGCAACCCTCGTAGGCCGTAATAATACTTTCCGTTTCGTGGTTCCAATTGTAGACCTTGGCCGGGCAGAAGGTGGTGCAGGGCTTGTGGCGGCACTCGGCCCGGCAGACCCGATCCTTGGTGATCTTGAGGTGCGATTCCCGGTCCGGCTGAAATCTGACTAGGAAAAGCTTATCATCAAGGTTCATCCCAGAGTCCTCCACGTTTTCCAAAGGTCGGCCGCGACCTTCCAAAGTGGGCGCTCCTGGGTAATCATGGCCAGGGCCTCCTTCTGTTTTTCGCGCTTGGGCCGGTCGTCGACGGTCAAGAAGCTTTCCAGGGCTTGATTGATAACCCTCGGATAGAACTCGAAGAATTGCGGGTGATCGTGGAAAAACGAGGTCGATCCCTCGAATTGCCTCAGATCTTTTAAGACAAAGGAATCCTCCAGCCGGCGGCGATATTCTGAGAGGGTCCGCGAGGAGTAGTCCCCGCGTTCTTTGGCAAGAACCGCGATTTCCCCGGCAATGCGGCCGGAGGTGATGGCCATGTTCGAGCCCTCGCGGTGCAGCCCATTGACCAGCATGGCGGCGTCCCCGACCACCATCAGCCCGTCCCGGAAGAGCTTGGGCACGGCCCGGTAACCTCCCTCGGGGATCATGTGGGCCATGTATTCCTTGGTTTCACCGCCGGCCAGAAGCCTCCTGACCTGAGGGTGACTCTTCATCGCCTCCAGCAGCTCGTTCGGGTTGGCTCCCTTAACAGCCAGGTCGGAAA
>JBGFRN010000071.1:0-2868 GCA_041695105.1 Bacillota bacterium
CAAATACGACCCAAACGCGAATAAGCCCATAGCTGCTGAGACTGTGGGCTTTTCACCTTTTTTAAACTGTAAAAGTCGGGGCCGCCTAGGTCGGCAGCCGGCCCGATCCTGGCATCCAAATAAATGCTATAATATCCCCATGTCCAAGCCCACTGTGCTGAAGGCCGCCGCTGTCATCTTCGCCTGGACCGCTCTGTCGCGGGTCCTGGGGTTTGTCCGCGAGCAGGTGATCGCCGCCTACTTCGGGGCCTCGGGGGCTACCGACGCCATTGTGGCCGGGACAACCGTTTCGCTGGTGGTTATGGCCACCCTGGCTGGCGGGTTGGGAACGACCGTTGTTCCCGTCCTGACCGAGCTGAAATCCGCGGGGCGGGATGATGAGGCCCGAGCGGGGCCGCCGCGGTACTGACCCAGGCCTTGGGCCTGTTTTTTTTGATCTCCCTGGGCGGGGCGCTCCTGGCCTCCCAGATTGTGGCCTGGACAGTGCCGGGACTTGAAGGCGAAGCGGCCCAACTGGCCGCCATCTCGACGCGGCTTTCCTTTGCCGGGACCGCCTTTTTCGCCCTGGGCGGTGCCTCGCGGGGGATCATCAACAGCTATCACCAGTTCGTCCTGCCGACGGCCGCCCCGGGCGTGGGCAACGTCTTTACGATCGCGGCCATCGTGGCGCTGGCTCGGATCAGTGCCCTGGCCGGGGCGATTGGCCTGGCCGTCGGCCAGTTTGCCGGGTGGGCCCTGCAGACCCTGGATTTGATCCGCAAGGGTATTTTCCCTTTCTCCCTGTCGTGGTACGGCTCGGCCGCCGCCCTGAACTTCGCTGACCGGCTGAGGCAGGTTCCCCTCGGCCTTTTCGCCGTGGCTCTGACTACCGCCGTCCTGTCAAATCTCTCGGAGATCTACGCCCGGGGGATCGGGCCGGCTTTGCCGCCTCGGTCACCCAGGGGGTGCTGGTGCTCAGCCTGGTAATGATCCCGACCGCTTTGGGCCTTATGGCCTTGGACCTTCCGCTGGTTCGCCTTCTCTTTGAGCGGGGTGTCTTCACGGTCGAGGGATCCCGGATGACAGCCGAGGCTCTCTTCGGCTACGCCCCCGGCCTGATCGCCTTCTCGGTCCACGCGGTTTTGGCCAGCGCCTTTTTCGCCACCAAGGATCCCCGCACGCCGCTGTTGGTGGGTGTGGGGATGCTGGTCGCCAACGTTTTCCTTGATCTGGTCTTGGTGGGTTCATGGGAATCGGGGGAATTGCTTGGGCCAACAGCCTGGCCCTTTTCGGCGGGGCGGCCGCCATGGTCTGGCTGCTTAAATCACGTCTGGCCGCCGACGGTCAGGTTCTGGGATGGGACATGGCCCGGATCCTGGCTAAGATGACGGTGACTTCGCTGGTCATGGTCGCCGCGGCCTACCTGGTGGCCGTTAGTATGGGGGCCTTCGATCTCTCCCGCTCCGTCCGGCAAATGGCGATCCCGGTGCTTACCGCCTCGGCGACGGGGGCCTTGGTCTATGCGGCTATTATCTTCTGGCTGCGGGTCGAAGAGGCCTATACATTGGTGAAAAGCTTAAGGTCAAGTTTAAAGGGGGAGCCGGGAGATGACCAGAGTATTGGTGACGGGCGGCGCCGGTTATATCGGCAGTCACGCCGCTCAAGCGCTGCGCGAAAACGGATATGACGTACTGATCTACGATAACCTCTCCACCGGTTTTGATTGGGCGGCTCTGGAGGGTGAACTGGCCGTGGGCGATGTCGGCGATGGCGCCCGGCTGCGGGAGGTCCTGGCCGGGTTCCGCCCTGAGGCCGTCCTGCATTTTGCCGCCCACATCATCGTCCCGGAATCGGTCGAGCATCCCATGAAGTACTACCGGAACAACACCGGCGGCACGATGATCCTTTTGGGGACCATGTCCGATTTAGGAATCCGCAAGCTGATTTTCTCCTCCACGGCGGCTGTCTACGGGACAGCCAAGGAGGTCCCGATCGCCGAGGAAGCCCCGATCAGGCCGATCAACCCGTACGGTTGGAGCAAGGCGATGTCGGAGCGGATGATCTTCGACCTGGCCAGCACCGGCGCCCTGGAGGCCGTCGCCCTGCGCTACTTCAACGTCGCCGGGGCCGACCCGGCAGGGCGGATGGGGGAAGGAAAACCCGGAGCCACCCACCTGATCACCATGGCCACCCGGGCGGCGGCCGACCTCAGGCCGGGGCTGAGCGTCTTTGGGACCGATTATCCGACTCCGGACGGGACCTGCGTCCGGGATTATATCCACGTTTCCGACCTGGCCCAGGCCCACGTCGATGCCCTCCGGTACCTGCTAGACGGTGGGGGGACCGATGTCTTTAACTGCGGCTACAGCCGGGGGTATTCGGTGCTTGAGGTGGTCCAGGCCGTCAAGCGGGTGACCGGTATCGATTTCAAGGTCGAGTATGCCGACCGGCGGGCAGGGGATCCGGCCGAACTGGTGGCCGGCTGCGAAAAGATCAAACGCGTTCTTGGCTGGAAGCCCAGGCATGACGATCTGGAATTCATCATCCGGACGGCCTGGGATTGGGAGAGAAGTCGGGTTCCTTAAGGGGGTATGATTTGTGGAACGCTCAGGCTCGAACCAGGTCAGAGCGCCTGTTCATCACCCGGAACAACTCGGTTGATAGCCTTGGTTGGCCGTAGTCGGGTTCTCACTCAAATTTTTAACAAAAATCACGGGTATTTGCATTAAAAATTTTGAGCGAGAATTACCTGTTGGGGGCCCAATTTACTCCCGGGGGCATGAAAATTTACCCTCTGGGGTATAAAAAATTACCCCTCGGGGTATGAAAACCTGAGTTATTGACCTGCATCCGCCGGTTTTTGTGAACCCAGTCGAGGCCTGACGCAAA
>JBGFRN010000297.1:0-2858 GCA_041695105.1 Bacillota bacterium
CTCACCTTCGGCAGTCGCGACTTGGGTCCGGCCTCGGTTGGCCGTGACCGCCGGATGCTCCGGATCCTGGGCGCGATCGGTATCCCCCTGGCCATCTTCGGGGTTCACGGCGGAACCGGCGCCATCTTTGCAGTGGTGAAAGCCCGTCCCTTCTGGAACAGCGGCCTCTTTCCGGTGATCTTCGTGGTTTCGGCCCTGGTTTCCGGCCTGGCGCTCCTGACCGTGGTCCACGTGTTAAGGAGCCGGGCCCGAGGTCAAGAGCCTGACCGTGATCTGGTCATCTCTCTGTCACGGCTCTGGGGCGCCTTTCTTTTGGTTGACCTCGGGCTTGTGTTCTGGGAGTTCCTCGTCGGGGCCTACCGGCTGGAGCACGCGGAATCGGCGGTATTGGGCAGTCTGTTTGCGGGCCAGTTCGCCTGGTCTTTCTGGCTCATTCAGATAGGGTTGGGAGCCGTGGCGCCGCTGGCAATCCTCTATCACCCCCGGACCAGGGAGTCGATCGGTCGTTTGGCACTGGCCTCCGGGCTGGTTCTGGTCGGGATTCTGGCCGTTCGCTTCAATATTGTGGTTCCGGCCCTGGTCGTGCCGGTAATGGAGGGGCTTCCGGCAGGCCGTTACTATCCCAGTCTGATCGAATGGATCTCCAGCGCCGGGATCGTGGCCATGGGGATTCACCTATTTCAGTTGGCCGCCAGAGCTTTGCCGCTGGAAGTTACTGAGGATACGGCATCCATCATAGAAGGCGGACCTGGAGGAGCGGGCGCCGCAACGGGATCCCAGGCCTCGATAGACCGAAAGACTGAAACGGAGGTGGCCACCTCGTGAGCAAGAAAGACATCAGTCGACGCGATTTCCTGAAGGGGGCCGGCATCCTGGGAGCTTTCGCAATTTCCGCCCCCCTCATCCTCGATCCCTGGCAGGAGGCCTTTGCGGCGGCCCGGGAACAGCGTCCGCACGGAACCGGGGACACATTCCTTGATTATGCCGCTTCTGACGTGATCTACACCACCTGCCAGCAGTGCAATACCTTCTGCACCGTGAAGTGCGTGCTTCAGCCCGGGGACCGGAAGGCCCCCTACTCCTCGCTCATTCGGAAAATCGCGGGGAACCCCTACAGTCCCCTGACGATGCAGCCCGGCGGGCAGATCAAGTACGGGACGCCGGCGGTAGCCGCGGCCCTTGGGACCGGCGCCCTGGCCGTCACTGGCCGTGGGCTCAGGGGAGGCCGCACCTGTCTGAAAGGACAGGCCGGCCTTCAGACCGCTTACGATGCCGCCCGAATCCGCAACCCCCTCAAGCGGGTGGGTCCCAGGGGGAGCGGCCAGTGGAAAACCGTCACCTGGGAAGAGGCTCTGGAGGAGATCATTAACGGCAGCCCCGACCTCGGCGCCCCAGGGCTCAAGCAGATCTGGGCCTATGTCCCGAAGAAGCCCGTGATGGAGGACTGGGACAAGGTCAAGCAGGGCGAAATGACCTTCGAAGAGTTCGATATCAAGTACAAGAAGGCCCTTATCGACACCAAACACCCTGATCTCGGCCCGTAGTCCAACCAGATCGTCCATCTGGGCGGCGACCGCCTGGACTTCATTCACAACCGGGTCTGGGCGCAGAGTTTCGGGAGCATCAATGCCTTTCACCACGGAGGCATCTGCGGAATTAGCGGGGTGGTCGGAAACCAGCGGTCCTACACCGGCGAGAAACAAAAGCAGCGGATGTATGCTGACGTAGAGCAGACGGATTTCCTGATTGTGTGGGGAACCGATCCGCTGGTGAGCAACAGGGGTCCGACCTGGCTGGCGCCGGTGATGACCAACGCTCTGGCCCGGGGGATGAAAATGGCGGTGGTCGATCCCAGGCTCTCCAAGTCGGCTGAAAAGGCCCACATCTGGGCGCCCATCCAGCCCGGCGCCGACGGGGCCCTGGCCCTCGGAATGGCCCGCTGGATCATCGAAAACACCCGGTACGACGAGCGGTATCTCAAGAACCCCGGCCAGAAGGCGGCGGACCTTGACGGCGAGCCCACCTGGACCGATGCCACGCACCTGGTCAACGTCACCGATCCAAAGAAGCCAAAAGTGAAGCCGGCCAACGTCGGTCTGAAGATCGACCCCAAGCCGGTCATCGGCCCCGATGGCCAGCCCAAGCTGACTCCCGAGGGCCAACCCGTCTTTGCCGACCAGTTCATGGTTCTCTCCGGCGGTGTCCCGATGCTCTACGATGAGGCCGAGGACGGCGACCTGGAGGTGGACACCGTCATCAACGGCATCCATCGCGCGCTCAAGGATGCGGAAGCCGAGTGGGGCATGAGCTCGGCACTGATCATGTGCTTCCTGCGCCACCTGTCCGAGGAGGCGGCATTCGAGACCCTCGAGCAGTCGATGCCGTACCGGGACAAGTTCATCGGCGTCGGGCTGGATTCGTCGGAACGCGGCCATCCGCCGGAAAAGTTCGCGCGGGTGTTCGCGCGCTGCAAGGAACTGGGCCTGCGCCTGGTCGCCCACGCCGGCGAGGAAGGCCCGCCGGAGTACATCCGTACCGCGCTCGACCTGCTGAAGGTGGAGCGCATCGACCACGGGGTGCGTTGCCTGGAAGACGCGGCGCTCACCCAGCGGCTGGCGCGCGACAAGGTGCCGCTGACGGTATGCCCGCTGTCCAACATCAAGCTGCGCGTGTTCGACAAGGCGGCGGACCATAACATGGTGCGCTTGCTGGACGCGGACCTGGTGGTCACGGTCAACTCCGACGACCCGGCCTATTTCGGCGGCTATGTGAACGATAATTTCCTGCAGATGTTCGAGGCGCTGCCGCTGGAAAAACACCATGCGTACCGGCTTGCGCGCAACAGTTTTTCGGCGTCC
>JBGFRN010000111.1:0-2821 GCA_041695105.1 Bacillota bacterium
CAAGGTGCTGCCGATTATATGTTCGGCATACACACCTTGGAGTCCTTCCGAGGGGGTCCGTGTATCCCCCGACTAAAGTCGGAGGGATTACAGCCCCCTCGGGCTCCCCCATAATTCTAAACAATCTCGTCGACGGAGGTGAGGCCAGTGGCCACGGACAAACAACGAGACCTGCGCGAGTTGCCTATGCTCCCGCTCAGAGGGCAAATCGTGTTCCCATACATGACCGTACCATTGGAAGTTGGTCGTGAAAAATCGCTCTCGGCCCTGGAGGAAGCCCTAGTTGGCGACCGGCTGATGGTTTTGGCCATGCAGAAGGACTCCAAGTCGGATGACCCGGAGGCCGGAGATATCTTTGAGGTCGGTACCCTGGTCGAGATCAAGCAGGCCGTCAAATCTCCGGGCGGGACAATGAAGGTCGTTTTTGAGGGCTTGGCCCGGGCCAGGATCATGAACTACGCGGCCCAGAACCCGAGCTTTAGGGTGCGGGCCGAGGTTTTTGAGGATGACGAAGCCCGTACCGGCGAGACCGAGGCACTGATGCGCAGCCTGATCCACCAGTACGAGCAATACATCAAGACCTCGAAGAAAGTTCCCCCCGAGGCCCTGGTGACCGTCATCAGTGTCGAGGAACCGGGACGTTTGGCCGATATCATCGCCAACCACCTAAACTTGAAGGTCGAAGATAAACAGTCGGTGCTCGAAGCCATCGGCCTGAAACAGCGCCTGGAACGCGTCCACGACCTTGTCTCGCGCGAGATCGAGCTGTTGGATCTGGAGAAGAAGATCAATATCCGGGTCCGTAAACAGATGGAGCGCACCCAAAAAGAATATTACCTGCGCGAGCAAATGAAGGCGATTCAAAAGGAACTGGGCGATCGGGACGAACGGGGCTCAGAGGCCGACGATTTCCGTTCCAAGATCGAGGGGGCCGGGCTTCCCAAGGAGGTCCAGGAGAAGGCCCTCAAAGAGGTCGACCGCCTGGAGAAGATGCCTCCGATGGCGGCCGAGGCCGTGGTCGTGCGTAACTATCTCGACTGGATCACCTCAATCCCCTGGAGCAAGGAGACCGAGGACCGGACCGACCTGAAGGTGGCCGAGGATATTCTGGAGGAGGATCACTATGGCCTGCGTAAGGTCAAGGATCGCATCCTCGAATACCTGGCCATCCGCCAGCTCGTCAAAAAGATCAAGGGACCGATCCTCTGCCTGGTCGGGCCGCCCGGCGTAGGCAAGACCTCGCTGGCGCGGTCGGTGGCCCGGGCCCTGGATCGCAAGTTCGTCCGCATTTCGCTGGGTGGGGTCCGCGACGAGGCCGAGATCCGCGGTCATCGCCGAACCTATGTCGGTGCATTGCCCGGACGGATCATACAGGGGATGAAGACGGCCGGGACGAGAAACCCGGTTTTCCTACTTGACGAGATCGACAAGATGTCCTCCGACTTTCGCGGTGACCCGGCCTCGGCTCTGCTCGAGGTTCTCGATCCCGAGCAAAATATTAATTTCAGCGATCACTACATCGAGGTTCCCTACGACCTCTCGAACGTCATGTTTATCACCACGGCTAACGTAGCTTACAACATACCGCGCCCCTTGCTTGACCGCATGGAATTAATTAGCATCTCGGGCTACACCGAGGAGGAGAAGGTCAAGATCGCCGAGCGGCATCTGCTACCCAAACAGCGAAACGACCACGGCCTGACCGCCGAACAGCTTGAGATCTCAGAGAACACTATCCGAATGATCATCCGCGAGCATACCCGCGAGGCCGGCGTCCGCAGCCTTGAGCGAGAGCTGGCCAAGATCTGCCGCAAGGCGGCCCGCGAGATCGTTTCGGGGGAGTCGTCGATGGCCCGGGTGACCGTCAACAACCTCCACCGCTACCTGGGCGCCCCGCGCTATACCTGGGGCAAGGCCGAGAAGCAGGATGAAATCGGCGTGGTCATGGGCGTCAGCGTCACCGAGGCCGGCGGCGACGTGATGCCGATTGAGATCACCCTGATGAAAGGCAAGGGCGGCCTGATTTTGACCGGCAAGCTCGGCGATGTCATGAAAGAATCAGCCCAGGCCGGGCTCAGCTTCGTCCGCTCCCGGGCCGCTGCCCTGGGCATCAAGGAAGATTTCCACGAGAAGCTTGACATCCATATCCATGTCCCCGAGGGGGCGATTCCCAAGGACGGACCGTCAGCCGGCATCGCCATGTGTACCGCCTTGGTTTCGGCCCTCTCCAACCGGTCGGTCCGCCGGGACGTCGCCATGACCGGGGAAATCACCCTGCGCGGGCGGGTACTGCCGGTCGGCGGCATTAAAGAAAAGGTTCTGGCCGCCCACCGTGCCGGTATTACCACAATGATCCTGCCAAAGGAAAACCAAAAGGATCTGGAGGATGTGCCGGCCAACGTCCTGAGAAAGCTCGACTTCGTCTTCGCCGAATCGATGGACGACGTGCTCCCGGTGGCGCTAGGAGTCGAAGCTCAGACCGAGGCTGAACCCGGTACTGAGCCGGTCGAGGGCGACCTCCCGCTCTTGCACCTGGGGACCGAAGGTGGTTTGGAATCGCCCGGCACCCAGATCGGTCAGTAAATCAGATCCGGCTGTCGTCTAATTACACCCTGCGGTTGCCCGTTGATGTCGAGCAGCATTTGTCCAATGCGAGGAAATTCGGTCAGGGTGTTGACCAATGACCCGAGCAGCGTCGCCTGATAGGCGGCGCTGTAGCTTTTCCACCCCGGAATGGTCAGGTCAAGGATTACCTGGTCTCCCACTACCCGCATCGATTTAATCCAGGTATTCCTGCAGGGGTTCTCCAGGAATACCTGGA
>JBGFRN010000004.1:0-2810 GCA_041695105.1 Bacillota bacterium
CCTCTGGCGAATCGGAAAACCGCGACTTCAAAGAGGTGAACCACTAGCACCAGGAGCACGACTTTCCCAACAGTGAACCTTGACCCCGGCTGACTGAGTTCCATTGTAGTCATTTATTCCCCTCCTCATCGTGGGTAGAGTCCCGTCCGTTCTTCTTGGCCAGGACCTGCTTGCGATGAGTGAAGGCGTTGAGTCCCGCCATCAGGAGGGAAACACCAACGGCGACGTGAGGGGTCTTGGACAGTGCCCGCCAAGTCAGGTCTGGCAGTTCTTCCTTGGGAACCTTGGTGGGCAGACCGATTTTCTCAAAGGGCAGATCGGAAACATACAGGTTGGAGGTTCCTCCGGCCTCTTTCAGACCGTAGAGATAATTGGCATACTTGTCGGGAGCCGCGGCGATTCTCTTGTTTGCCTCTTCAACCAGATCGGACCGCTTCCCAAAGGTGATGGCCGCCACAGGGCAATCCTCGGAGCAAGCGGTTTTCTCGCCCTTGACCAGGCGCTCGTAGCACAGGGTGCACTTGCGGACCCTCGGAACAGGACTCTCCCATTCATAGGTCGGAATCTGGAACGGGCAGGCCATCATGCAGTACCGACAGCCGAGGCACTTGCTTTCATCGTAGTTGACGGCACCCTCGGGAGTCTTGTACAGGGCAGCCACCGGGCAGGCCGAGGCGCAAGCCGGGTTTTGGCAATGCATGCACTGGATCTTGACGTGGTGCTGGGGCCTGGTCTGGTTATCGGGCGTCGGAATGTCGTGTATATAGGTGAGATTGTAGGCCGTCAACGTCTTGATCGCCGCCAAATCTTCAATCTCGGGGCTCTCCTGCCCTCCCCGAAGCGGATGGGCTGTGCGGCAGGCCCTCATGCAGCGCCGACAACCGATGCAGCGACTGGCGTCAATCAGCAGGCCGAAACCATCGTCGCCCTCACTGGCAGCCAGAACCTCGCCCGGGAAAGCGATAAAGGTTAACGCCCCCAACGTGGCGGTGGTCCCCAGCCTAAGGAAGTCTCGCCTGGTGAAATCCAATTTCTCTCCCTCCTCCGGATGCTTCTGTGAAGATCGGCGTCTGTGTTTAGTGCACAGCCCCGCCATCGGGGTTGACGTCTATGCCTAATGCACGCCATCGGGATTGAACTTGTATCCGAGCCCCCAGACCGTTTCGATCAGCTTCGGGTTGTCGGGGTCGACCTCGACCTTCTGTCGCACCCGGCCGATCAGGGCGGTTACGGTGGCCTGATCCTCACGGGAGTTGACGCCCCAAATCAGGTCCAGGAGTTGTTTTCGTGTAAAGACGTGTTCAGGGCTAGATGCCAGAGCCCAAAGGAGCTCGAATTCCTTGGGCGTCAATTCCGCCTCTCGATCGCTGATTCTGACCACCCGGCTGGCTTTATCCATGATCAGACAGCCAATTCGGATCTGCGAAGGCCTGGGGCGCTCCAGCTTCATACCTCGTGTCCGCCGCAGGATGGCTTCGATCCGCATCGCCAGTTCCGACGGGCTGAAGGGTTTGACCATATAATCATCCACACCGAGGCGGAATCCGACTGCCCGGTCCAGCTCATCACCCTTGATCGAGAGGATGATGATCGGCACCTGCGACCCCTCCCGGATCCGTCGGCATATCTCAAAGCCATCGATCTCAGGGAGTAGGAGATCCAGTACGATCAGGTCCGGGCGGCCAGCCTCATAAACGTTGAGAGCCTGCTTCCCATCATCGGCTGTCAACACTTCGTAGCCATGAGCTTCAAGACGATGGGCGATGGCCTTCCTGATTCCAGGTTCGTCATCAACAACCAACACTCGGGGTTTCATTGCACCCCCCCTTTTGGAGACACTCTGAGTCGGGCGTCAGGGCGTTCTCAGAAGGCATTGAGGGCCGCCAGTGCCACCAGTGCAACCACGCCCAAGAAGACAAGAACCCTTCCCACCACGAAGAGGAACACTACCGATGCGTAGCAGAAGGAAAGAATCTTACCAAGAGCGACCATCCCGATCCCTCCTTTCATTCCTTTGTAATCCTTGTGAAAAGGATATCAAGGGAAGGTTGCCAGGGCCTGATGCCACCCTTGACCTGCCCTGATATTTGAGTTGCGAAATAAAGCTAGATATCACCGTTTCCTTGCGGGTCTTGCGGAAGTCCAAAGGATTTGCGCGGAACTGCTTACAAGTCTTGCCGAATGATAACCGAGAAGGAGGTCCCCTGTGGGACCTCCGTCGGCCCTTCCCTTTCAGGCGCCTAACCCGGCGTAGCCGGAACCCAATACTTTCAGTCCACTTTACGCGGATGTTCAGGCTTAAGGGCCCAAAGCCTTCCCTTTCATGCCCCAAAGGACCCTCCGGATAGCAGGAGAAAGGCCCACCCGTGCGAAATATCCGCGTCAAGAAGCGGAGTGCTTCGGGTCATCAGTTGATCACCTCGCTGACCATGAACGCAGCGACGCAGGCGTCGGTAGCCGGGCTCGTTGCCGACCGGAGCGACCTGGGCCCCGAGTCTATCACTGGAGGGGCGGCTTTGCCCGTTAACGCTGACCCCCGGCGCCTGACCAAGTACTGGCTAACTTGATTGGCAACGCCATCAAATTCTCTCCGGACGGCAAGCGGATCTGGCTGACCACCGCCGTGGAGGGGACTGTAGCGGACTGTGGGGACTGTAGCGGACTGTGGGGACTGTAGCGGACTGTAGCGGACTGTGGGGACTGTAGCGGAGACTGTAGGAAACTGAGAGGCCGGAGGGGCAGTCCCTCCGGCCAAATTAGTTGAATGCCTATCGATAACCTGTCTCTCGCTCTGTCTTGCGTGCCTGAAC
>JBGFRN010000020.1:0-2803 GCA_041695105.1 Bacillota bacterium
TCAACAGCTTTGGTTCGGCCATGAGGGCCCGGCCAATGGCCAGCATTTGCTGCTCACCCCCGCTCAGGACGGCCGCTGGCCGGTGCAGGTGGGACTTCAACTGGGGGAAAATCTCGAGGACCTCTTCAATCTTTTCCTGGTTACGGCGGCCTGAAGGAAGCGGGTAAGCTCCCATAAGGAGGTTTTCGAAAACATCCATCCTGGTCAAGATCATCCGTCCCTCCGGGACCAGGACCAGACCCTTTTGAACCCGGATCGGAGCCCCAAGGCCATGAATGGGCTGGCTGTTGTAGAGGATTGATCCAGAGGATGGGTGAACGCCGCTCAGAGATTTGAGCAATGTCGACTTTCCGGCACCATTGGCCCCGATCAGCGCCACGATCTCGCCGATATTAACGGCAATACTGATGTCCTTCAGGGCTTGAATGCGCCCATAGAAGGCATTGAGGTTCCTGACTTCTAGCAAGCCTCTTCCCTCCCGAGATAGGCTTCGATCACTGCCTGGTTGGTCTGAACCTCTTGCGGGCTGCCCTCGGCGATCTTCTCGCCGAAGTTGAGGACAAATAACTGATTGCAGATCCCCATAACCACTCTCATGTCGTGTTCGATCAGGAGAATGGTCAAACCAGTGTCCTGAAGCCCCCTTAGGTCGGCCATCAGTCTCGCCGATTCGGTTAGATTCAACCCGGCGGCTGGCTCATCAAGCAGCAGCAGCCGTGGTTTGGCCGCCAAGGCCCGGGCTATTTCGACCCGGCGCTGGTCCCCATAGGCCAGAGAAGTCGCTTTACTATGCCGGTGGTCGTAAAGGCCGAACGAACCAAGGATCTCCTCAACCTCTTTCCTCCGTTTGGCCTCAGTCAAGCCCCATGGGGGCCAGGGAGGGCTCCCATAAAGTTGGTTCTGCGCCACCAAGAGATGCTCCAGCACGGTCATGCTGGGGAAGAGCCTCAGGTTCTGAAAGGTGCGTGAGATTCCCAGACGGGAGATTCGCTCAGGATTGTACCCGGTTACTTCCTGCTCACGATACTTGATCGATCCCGAAGTGAGCTTGAAGACCCCGCTGATCAGATTAAAGATAGTTGTCTTGCCCGCTCCGTTTGGACCTATTAAGCCCCCGAGCATTCCTTCTTCAATTTTGAAACTGACGTCCCTGACAGCCGTTACGCCGCCAAAATTCTTGGTCACCCCATTAAGTTCCAGCACTGGTTTCACCCCTTCGGACAGTCCTCTTCTTGATGAACCGGAACCAATCGGACGAAAGAATGCCCCCCGGGCTGGCAATGAGGATCAGCACCAGCAGCCCTCCAAAAAAGGCCCCCCGCCAGTCTTTAAGAAAACGGAGCATTTCGGGCAATGTGACCAACAGGCCTGCCCCGACAATACTCCCCCAAAAGGTGTTCATCCCTCCCAAGATGATCAGCAGGGCCATTTCTATCGACCGCCCGACGCCAAACATGTTGGAGTCGATGAAAAGGCTATAGTGGGCGTACAGCCCGCCGGTAAAACCGGCCAGAAAGGCCCCAAACCCGAAGGCCCCAACCTTGATCCAAATCACTGGGAGCCCCATCAGGCCGGCCGCCACCTCATCGTCGCGCACAGCCTGCATTGCCAAAGCCAGCCGCGATTTTGAGTGAAGATAAAATCCAACTAACGCGACGGCAACGCAGATCCAAATCAGTTCCGGGGTGGTTCCGGACATTCCCCTCAATCCCAGAGCCCCGCCGGTAGCCGAAAAATTTAGAAAAAAGGTTCTGACCATTTCCCCGAAGCCAACCGTAGCCATGGTCAGGTAGAAGCCCCGGAGTCGCAGTGCCGGGAAACCAACCAAAACTCCTATTGCTGCGGCAGCCAGCCCGCCAATCATCAGGGCGGGGATCAAGGGAAGCTTGGCATTAAGTGTCAGCACCGCCGAAAGGTAGGCACCGATGGCCATGAAGCCGGCGTTTCCCAAAGAGAGCTGACCGGTGGACAAAGTAACATAAACACTCAGGGCCAGGAGAATATCCATTCCGGTAACCGAAAGAAGACCTATCAGATAACTGGACAGGATCAGACCCTCCTCTCGTGGCCCATCGCCCCGAAGATACCCTGCGGCCGGACCAGGAGGACAAATATCAGTAGACCGTAGACAATCATGTCGCGGTAGGTTGACGACAGGTAGGCGACGGTAATGACCTCGATCACCCCGAGAAGCAGCCCACCGGCCATGGTACCCCGGATATTGCCGAGCCCGCCCAAAACCATGGCCGCAATGCCCTTGAGCCCCGTTTCAACCCCCATAATGGGTGTAATGAAAGAAAAGGCCATGGCGACCATGACTCCGGCCGCCCCGGCAATGGCTCCGGCCGTCATAAAGGTGATGCTGACAACCCTCCATGGATCTACCCCAAGAATTCTCGCCGCTAAAGGGTTTTCAGCCACTGCCCGCATCCCACGCCCAATCCTGGTACGCTGAATGAAAGTATCAAGCAACAGCATCAGGAGACCGCCGGTAAACAAGATCGCCAAATGAGTCGTTGAAAGCATTACCGACCCAATCTCAAAATTGGCCTGCCCAACAACTGGCGGGAAAGGGGTCTGATCGGTAGTCCAGACATTGGCCGCCACATTTTGTAGGAGAATCGAGACTCCGATCGTGGAGAGCATCGGCGTGATATGTGGAGCCTGGCTGAGCGGGCGAAACGACACGTGTTCGATGATCAGATTGACCAAAGCGGCTCCGATCATTGCTACGATTAGAGCGACGGGGAACGGCAGGCCCGCCATTACCCCGGCGAAGGCAAAGAAGGCCCCAATCATGAAG
>JBGFRN010000322.1:0-2803 GCA_041695105.1 Bacillota bacterium
GGTAACCTCCCTCGGGGATCATGTGGGCCATGTATTCCTTGGTTTCACCGCCGGCCAGAAGCCTCCTGACCTGAGGGTGACTCTTCATCGCCTCCAGCAGCTCGTTCGGGTTGGCTCCCTGAACAGCCAGGTCGGAAAGGATCGCCCCCACCCCAACCGAGAGACTGTCCCGGTTGGTGTAGATGAATCCAACGCCCTGAATACCGCGGGTCGCTTCCCCAACCAGTTCGAGCGTCGCCCCCTCCCCTTCCTCCAAGTTGAAGCGGTCCTCGATCTTCTCCCTGGGAAGGGCGATGATCTCTTTGACCGCCGTAGCAAGCTGCTCGGCTGGGATATCACTTTGAAGCCCTGCCTTTCGGGTCAGCAGTGAGTTGACGCCCTCAGCTAGAATGACCAGTTCGGAACTGACCTCGCCGCCGGCTCGCCCCACCCTGACCCCGACGCAGCGCTCGCCATCGAAAAGAAGATCCTCGACCACGGTCTCAGTAATCAGCAATACGCCCGCCTCGATCGCCTTTTTGGCCAACCACCGGTCGAACTTGGCCCGCAGAACAGTAAAGCTCTCGTAAGGCTCTTCGGCCCGGCGGCGGCTCTGAAAACCGAGGGTCACGGCCGACCCGTTCCCCAACAGCCACAGTGAAGACTTGACCACCCGGCGCTCCACCGGCGCCTCTTTCCAAAACTGAGGCACCAGGCGCTCGGTCGGCTGGCGGTAGATCACCCCGCCCATAACGTTCTTGGAGCCAGGGAAGTCTCCACGCTCAACCAGAAGGACTGAGAGCCCCCCTCGAGCCGCGGTCAGGCCGGCAGCCAAACCGCTCGGTCCGGCCCCGACGACTATCAGATCGAACTTCTCAGCCACTAGTTCTTCCTCCCCCCGGGGTTGAGGCCGGGCTGGAATAACCGGCCGGCCAAACCCGGTTCTGCTTCCTGCGGCCGGGGCCGGTTAAGCTGGCGCTCAAACTCGCTAGTCAGCTTCGGAATTATCCGGCGCCAATCGCCGACCAGACCGTAGGTGGCCACCCTGAGGATCGGTGCCTCGGGATCACTGTTGACTGCCACGATAACGTCCGAGTTCTGCATCCCCACCAGGTGCTGGATGGCCCCGGAGATGCCTACGGCGATATAGATCTTTGGTCTGACCGTCTGACCGGTCTGCCCGACCTGGTGGGCGGCGCTGATCCACCCGGCCTCGACCGCCGGGCGCGAGGCCGCCAGCGTGCCTCCCAGCGCCCGGGCCAGGTGCCCCAATTCCTCAAAACCCTGGGGGCCGCCCAGGCCGCGGCCGCCCGAGACGATGATCTCGGCCTTGTCCAGGTAAACCGGGGCCCCTGCCTCTTGGACGACCTCGAGAACCTTGGTCGGGATCTCGTCCTCGGTGAGATCCAGCGGCCAGAGAACGATCTCTCCCTGCCTCCCCGGCTGGAGCTTGGGCATCCGGAAGACCCGCGGGCGAACCGTTGCCATCTGGGGGCGGTGGTCCTTGCAGAGGATGGTGGCCATGATATTCCCGCCGAAGGCGGGGCGAGTCTGCCTCAGCAGCCCGTTTTCCTGGTCGACTTCGAGCGAGGTGCAGTCGGCGGTCAGACCGGTCTCAAGTTCGGTGGCCACCGTCCCGGCCAGGTCACGGCCCAGGGTTGTGGCCCCGACCAGCAGAATCTGGGGCTGATACTTGCGGCAGACCTCGGTCATCGCCCTGGCGTAAGGGTGGTTGCGGTACCGTTCCAGCACCGGGTCGTCGATCAGAATGACTCGGTCGGCGCCAGACTCGAATGCCTCCCGGGCCAGATGAGCAATTCCGGCCCCCATGACCAGGGCGCTCAGTCCCCCGCCCAGGGAATCGGCCAGCCGCCTCCCCTCTCCGAGCAGCTCCCAGGAGACCGGGTGGCTCCGTCCCCCGGATTGCTCGATGAATACCCAGACTTCCCCGCCCTTCAACAGTCGGCCACCACCTTCGACAGGACGAGTTCACCGACCACCGCTGCGATTTCGGCCTCCTCATTTTCGGGATTCAAACGCACGGTCTGGCCTCCTGGCCGGGCCGGAGGGGCAAAAATCTTGCCGACCGTGGTCGGGGAACCCTTGAGTCCCAAACGCGAATCCTCAAGTTCAAGGTCGGATCTTTTCCAGATCTCGATTTGGGCGCGGGCCGCGGCCAAAAGATTTGGGAAGGTGGCATAGCGGATCTGGTTGAGGTCCTTGACCACGGTGATCACGGCCGGCATTACTGAAAGCAGGCGTTCCCGCGCCCCCTCCAGCTTGCGCTGGACCACGATCCGGCCAGTGGCCGGATCAATCTCCTCGACCTTCATTACGTAGGTCAGCAGTGGAAATCTCAGCCGGGCGGCGATTCCGGGGCCGACCTGGGCCGTGTCACCGTCGATGGCCTGTTTCCCGCACCAAACCAGGCTGACCGGGTCATGGCAGCTCAGCCGCTTGATAGCGGAGGCCAGGACGTAACTGGTGGCCAGGGTATCGCTCCCGGCGAAGGCCTTGTCGGTGAGCAGGATGGCCCGGTCGGCGCCCCAGGACAGGGCTTTCCTCAGGGCTTCAGCCGCCTGGGCCGGTCCCATCGACAGTAAGGTCACCCGTCCTCCCAGACGCTCCTTGGCCCTCAGGGCCTCCTCGACAGCGTGGGCGTCGTAGGGGTTAATGATGCTGGGCACGCCCTCGCGCCTCAGAGAGTTAGTCTTGGGGTCGATCCTGACTTCGGTCGAGTCGGGAACCTGTTTGATGCAGACAACGCTGTGAAACAGCCTCACCGCCTCCTTCGCTCCCAATTAGGTTCTCCTAGGCGTTAGAA
>JBGFRN010000242.1:0-2790 GCA_041695105.1 Bacillota bacterium
AGGGGCATGTCCATTACCCGAGCGTCACCTCACGCTCTGCTAATTCGACACCCTCAGGCCAATTCCTTCCGGTAACAAGAAAATCATGTCGAATTATCAGGTCCCGCATTCTGTCACTGGCCTTCGCCTCCCAAAGGGCCTGTCCAGCTCAGATACGGCGGACTCCAGCCCCAACTAGCACATCGGCGGCTTTTTTGAGCTGCCTTCCAGGTGTTCCTTGATTGCCTTGAGCATCGCCTGGGAGTTCTGCTTCACAACGATGGAGGCGATCGGGTTCAGCATCGCGGCGAACATCGGGATTCCGATCTCGAAGTCCACCGTCAGGGTAATCTTCGTCTCTCCCTCGCCCACGGTTTCAAAGATCCAGTCGCCCTCGAACTTCTTCAAATCGCCGCCTATCTGACGGTAATGAATCCGACAGTTCTCATCGTCGAACTCATCCTTTTCCCGCCACTTGAGTACGGCGCCCTTGATCTTCGCTGCCCAATCGGTAATCGTTGTGCTGCCGTCCCGTTCGATAACCTTGACGCTGACCACCGATTCCATGTACTTGGGATAGGACTCCATGTCCCTGGCCATTGCGTAGGCGGCCCGCCGGTCAGCCTTCACGATCTCATTGACCTCAACGTAGGGCATTCTCAGAACCTCCCGTTAGTAGACCTCATTGTCGACTGCGGCTGCCGTCGCCACACCAGCTCTGAGCGCATCAAGGACATAATCCACCTGCTCGTCGGTGATCACCGCCGGCGGAGAGAGACGGATGACCTTTGGGTTGTTTAACGAGTGGATGACAATCACCTGGCGGTCGATCAACTCCGAGATCATGACTCCGGAGTGGCCTTCCTTGGACATTTCCAGCCCGATCAGGAGGCCCTTGCCTCGAACATCCTTCAATACCTGGGGATAGGCGGCCTGAATCTCACGCAGACGCCCCAGGATGTGGTCGCCAAGCCCGGCAGCCCGCTCCACCAGCTCCTCTTCCTTGATGGCCTGGATCGCGGCCACTCCGGCCCGGCAGGCCAGGGGATTGCCCCCGAAGGTCGAGGAATGGATGTAGGGATTGTTGTCAAAAAGTTCGAAGATAGGCGGTCGGGCAATGAAAGCCCCGATGGGCATCACCCCTCCGCCCAGAGCCTTCGCCGTGGTCAGGATGTCAGGCGTCACCCCGTAGTGCTCGCAGGCAAAGAACTTTCCGGTCCGGCCCATTCCGGTTTGCACCTCATCCAAAATCAGGAGCAGGCCGTGCCGGTTGCAGATCTCCCGAACCCTGGGGAGATAGTCGTCAGGTGGGACAATAACGCCGCCCTCACCCTGGATAGGCTCGAGGATCACGGCTCCAGTCTCGGGGGTGATTGCGGCCTCAATCGCCGCGGCATCACCGAAGGGAACATGAGTAAACCCCGGGAGCAACGGATAAAAAGGCTCGCGGTACAGCTCCCGACCGCTGGCCGAGAGAGCTCCAAGAGTCTTACCATGAAAAGCTCCCTTGGTGGAGATGAAGCCGGGTTTTTTGGTGTATGCCCGGGCTAGCTTCAGCGCCCCCTCATTGGCCTCAGCGCCGCTATTGCAGAAAAAAGAATAGGTCAGGTCCCCCGGCGCGACTTCGGCCAGGGCCTTCCCCAGGTCGCCAATAGCCTTGTGGGGCAGGGTTCTTCCCGACAGGGCCATCATATCGAGTTGCTCGCGGACAGCCGCGACCACCCTTGGATGGGCGTGGCCGTGGAAGAAAACCCCATACGACCCGCAGTCTATGTAGTCCTTGCCGTGGATATCGGTGATGACTGCCCCTCTAGCCTTCCACTCCAGGGTTGTAAAGCCCATGAACCGGTAGAGCCTGGCCAAGGCGCTGTTGACGTAGCTTCCGAGATTATCAAGGGCTTCCTCCACCACGGCCTCCTTGTCAGCCGACGCTGGTGGGAACTGATCTTCATAGTTCTTGGTCACTCGCTCTCCCCCTCAGGATAGATGTGCACAATCTTGTATACACATATTCGACGGGTGGGCGTTTATTCCTTCCAAACCGCCGTAGGCTCCGAAGGGATACGGCCAGGGGCGCCAGACTGTTCATTCGCGAACCCAAGTAGACTTTCCTCCAGTACGATACGGCCAGGGGTGCGCGACTATTCCCCCAATAAACATCAATTGATGTACTGACGTTAGCTGCGAAGGCTGCAGTGAAGGAAAGGTGGCCGTCACACACAAAATAACCCCGAGAGAAGGAATTAGAAAACCCAGAAGCCATGCTCCTGGGTTTCCTTCTCAAAAGTGGTCGGACTGCCGGGATTTGAACCCGGGACCTCTGCCACCCCAAGACAGCGCGCTACCAAACTGCGCTACAGCCCGAAAATGACTCTAACATAATACCGCCTGTGCAACTCATGATTGGCGTCGAAGTAGAAAACGGGCGGTCCGGATCAACCATGGGAATCAAAACAGACACTTGATCATTGTATCTACCACACAGCGCCAGGTCAAGGACCATGATTTGCCAGGACATTGAACCGATTAAGGCTCATCAGGAACTCGTTGCCCTTCTGAATGGCAGCCTGATCCGCCCAGTGCGAAGGATGTAATGTTCACCCCTGAACCATTCCAGTTCCTGTTCGGCCTGTTTCTGCCCTACTGGGTGAGCAAGACGCACTGGCTGGCGCTGGCGGGCAACCCGCTGCGACCGGGGGCGCTGGCCCTCGGCATCGTGCTGCAGGCGGCCCTGATTGAGGAAGTCTTCGGCAAGGTCCCGCTAGACAATCACATCTCCAATGCCCTTGCGATCGCGGCCTTAACCCGGCG
>JBGFRN010000019.1:0-2774 GCA_041695105.1 Bacillota bacterium
GGATGTTCTCCACCAGTCCGCCGCCGGTGATGTGGGCGATCCCCCGGAGTTCGAACCGTTCCTTCAGGTTCAGGACCGTCCTGGCATAAATCCTCGTGGGCTTCAGGAGTTCCTCCCCCAGGGTGGAGCCGAGTTCCGGCACCATCCGGTCGGGACGCCATCCGGCAACCCCGAAGAAAACCTTCCGCACCAGGGAGAAACCGTTAGAGTGAATCCCGGTGGAGGCCAGACCAATCACCGCGTCGCCCGGGCGAATCCTTGACCCGTCGATCAAATCGTCGCGGTTGGCGGCGCCCACGCAAAAGCCAGCGATGTCGTATTCCCCCGGGGCGTAGAGATCGGGCATCTCGGCGGTTTCGCCGCCGATCAGGGCGCAGCCAGCCTGAAGGCACCCGTCGGCCACTCCTCTGACGATGTCCTCGACCATCACGGGGTTCAGGTGGCCAACGGCGAGATAATCTAGGAAGAAGAGAGGCTCGGCCCCTTGCACCACCACATCGTTGGCGCACATAGCCACCACGTCGATCCCGATGGTGTCATGCTTTCCGATCATGATGGCTACCTTAAGTTTGGTTCCGACTCCGTCGGTTCCCGAAACCAAGACCGGGTCGGGATACTTCCTGAGATCGAGCCCGAAAAGACCTCCGAATCCGCCGATGTCTCCGAGAACCCCGGGCCGGAAGGTGCGGCGGGCGTGATAACCAATCCTCCTGACCGCCTCATTGCCCGCATCGATATCGACGCCTGCATCCCGGTAGGTAAGGCCAGGAACCGGCCCCGGGCGGCCTAGATCAGTCATGCTGAACCCCTCCTCCTGCGACCGGATCCGCTTCCAGCACATACTTGCCAGCCCTTTCGGGGATCGGAACAAAGTAATCCCCGCTGAAGCACGACCGGCAATAGTGATGGTGGCCGGATCCCACCGCATCAAGCATTCCTTCCAGAGACAGGTACCGCAGGCTATCCGCCCCGACGTAGTCCTCGATCTCCCCGATTTCCCGATCCACGGCGACTAACTCCGTCGCCCGGGAGGTGTCTATCCCATAGTGACAGGGGAAACGGTAGGGCGGAGAGCTGATCCGGAGGTGCACTTCCCGCGCTCCGGCCTCCCGCAGCAAGTTGACAATGTGCCGGGAGGTGGTGCCGCGGACGATGGAGTCATCCACCAGGACTACCCGCCGCCCGCCAATGACCTTGCGCAGGGGATTCAGCTTGAGCTTTACGCCCATCACCCGGGTGGCGGCCCTCGGCTGAATGAAGGTCCGGCCGATATAGCGGTTCTTGACCAGACCAACCTCGTAGGGGATGCCCGTCTCTTCGGCGTAGCCTGAGGCAGCCGAGATGCTAGAATCAGGCACGCCGATTACCAGGTCGCCCTCTACGGGGTGCTCACGGGCGAGAGCCCGGCCCATCTGCTTGCGGACAGCGTGGACATTGACCCCCTGCAGGTTGCTATCCGGCCGGGCGAAGTAGATATATTCGAAGACACACAAATACGGATCCCCGGCGGGCATGACCTGCAGTGACCGGATGCCTTTGGGTCCGATCACCACCATCTCGCCCGGTTCCACATCTCGGACGAATTCGGCTCCGATAGTGTCAAAGGCGCAGGACTCGGAGGCCAAGACCCAGGCGTCGCCCAGCCTGCCCAGCGACAATGGCCTGATCCCGTGGGGATCCCGCACTCCGATCATCTTGTCGGGCGTCAGGAAGACGAAGACGTATCCCCCCTGAACTGCCTTCAGGCTCTCCACAATGGCTGACTCCACTCCGTTTCTGCCCTTGCGGGCGATCAGGTGGGCCAGAACCTCGGTGTCCAGGGTGGTCTGGAAGATGGAGCCCTCGTCCTCGAGCTTGTTTCGGATAAGGCCGGCGTTGACCAGATTTCCGTTATGGGCCAGGGCCATGTGGCCCCGGCGGTACCGGATCAACAGGGGCTGGGCGTTGACCAGCAGGCTGGAGCCCGTCGTCGAATAGCGGACATGCCCGAGAGTTGCCCGGCCCGGAAGCCCCCCCAGATGATCCTCGCTGAACACTTCAGCCACCAGGCCCATTCCCTTTTGCAGAAAGAGCTTCTCTCCGTCTGAGGTGACGATCCCGCAGCTTTCCTGCCCCCGGTGCTGGAGAGCGAAAAGTCCGTAATAGGTGAGACGGGCGGCGTCAGGATGGCCGAACAGGCCGAAGACGCCGCATTCGTCCTGGGGGCGCTGGCAGCCGGAGCCCAGGGCCGGGAGAGAATGGGCGAGCTTCGGGACCACGGGTCGACCGCCGCTGATCCCGCAACGACCCCTGCCCTTGCCTCTCTGGTCAAGCCTGCACCCTCTCCTCACTTCATCCATTGTTCCAGCCCCCCTCTCCATCGCTGCTCAATCTCAGCCGTCGAAAGGTCGATCAAGTTTTGCCGACCGCCCCTTCGGTCAGTGACCGAAAGCGTGAACCGGACGGCGGCTACCTCACCGACCACCGCAAAGGGGATCTGAAACTCCCGAATGATGGCCATCACGGCGTCCATTTTCTCAGGGGGAACCTCGATCAGAATGCGGGATTGCGATTCCCCGAAAAGCAGGGCGTCGACCCGGAAATCGGCGTAGAGATCGGCTCGAACTCCCCTCGCCTCGGGTTCAGCCAGAAAGCACATCTCGGCCAGCGCCACGGCGAGGCCCCCTTCGGAGCAGTCGTGGGCGGCGTCCACCAGCCCCTGACCAATGGCCTTCAAGCAGGCGGCCTGGACCCGTTTCTCCAGATCCAGGTCAAGCCGGGGCGGACGCCCGGCG
>JBGFRN010000083.1:0-15559 GCA_041695105.1 Bacillota bacterium
CGGCGGCCTGATTCTCGGGAGCACCCAGATCAAGCGGATCATCCTCAAGGACGGCGCCGCCCGGGGGGTTGAGCTGGAAGACGGGACGATCATTGAGGCCAACCGTTTTGTGGCCTCCAGCCTCGACCCGCATCAGACCTTCCTGAAGTACGTCGGCGAGGAAAACCTCGACAAGGACTTCGTCCAACGCCTCAACGACTGGCAGTGGGAGAAGCACAGCCTGCTCGGCACCCATCTGGCCCTCGACCGGCTGCCCCAGTTTGCGGTGGCCGAGAAGGAGCCAGAGATGAACCGGGCCATGATCTACCTGGTGGGCGCCGAGACCGACGAGGACCTCCTGGGCCATTGGAGGGCGGTCGAATCAGGAGAGCTCCCGGCCGGCGGGATGTTCAACTGCTGCTTCCCGAGCGTCCACGACCCGATCCAGGCGCCCGAGGGCCGGGCGACGGCTCTCCTGTCCCAGCACGCTCCCTACCGGCTCAAGGATGGAGGGCCGGAAGCCTGGTACCGGTTCAGGGAGCCAGCCTCGGAGAACTGCCTCGAAACCCTGCGCCGCTACGCCCCGAACCTTTCCCCGGACGCCGTCCTCTGGAAGTATGTCTCGACCCCGCTCGATGTGGCCAACAAGTTCGCCAACATGGTCGAGGGGTCGATCAAGCAGGGCGCCTACCATCCCCTGCAGATGGGGTACCTGCGCCCGAACGAATACTGCTCGAACTACGCCACCCCGGTTCCGGACCTTTACGTCTGCGGTGCCAGCGCCTTCCCCGGCGGGCTGGTTATCTTCGGGCCAGGATACAACGCTGCCAACGTGATTGCCGAGAACCTGGGTCTTGAGAAATGGTGGTCCGAACCCGAGCCCGTCAGCCGGGCCAAGGAATTGGGACTGCTTTAGGAGGTACACGCGCGATGAAAGTCTATTCCACCGGGCTGGGCAAGACCGCCCTGACCGCCGGGTTTACGTCCCTGGAGCCAAAGGGAGAACCGGGGTATTTCCTGACCCTTAAGATTGAGTCGACCAAACCGGTCCACTGGTACATCACAGCTCACCTGGATCGCGGCGATATCATCGCCACCCTGAAACTGCTGCTCCGGCCTTCGGTGATCTGGGCCGTGATCAAGGCTCTCTTCCGGAGCCCACGACCGGCGGCCGAAGCCAAAGCGGTCGAAGCCAAAGCGGCCGAAGCCAAAGTGGCGGGAAGGAGTGAGCAGGTTGGCTGATCTAGTCTGCGACGTTGTGATCGCCGGCGGGGGCCACCACGGGACGATTATCGCCAACTACCTGGCCAAGGCCGGCCTCGAGGTCATCATCTTCGAGCGCCAGCACGAGATGGGCGGGGGCGCCTGCGGCGAGGAGCTTCCCCTTCCGGGTTTCCTGCAGAACCCCTGCGCCCACTTCACCCGTTTCTGGGCCCACCCGGCTTACGAGGATTTTAACCTCAGGGAATTCGGGCTGAAGTACACCTTCCCCGACCAGAACGAGGCCATGGTCTTTGACGACGGGACCTGCTTCGTCGGCTACCAGGCCTACTCGGTCGACCCGGCCACCGGCAAGGAGAGCTTCAACCAGCAGAACGCGACTAAGACGCTGGAGCAGATCGCCCGCTTCTCCAAGCGCGACGCCGAGACGGCCGGGAAGCTGCTGGAGAAGTACGACAAGAAGTGGCGGGAGGCCTTCCGCCGGTACCGCTACAGCCCACCGGCCCCCTGGGGGGTGAAAAACGCCCTCGAAGAGCTGCTCGACGACCCCGAGTACGGGATCGACCCGGTCCACCACTTCATGACCGGCAAGCAGATCGCCTACGACCTCTTCGAGAGCCCGGAGCTGCGCTGCCTGTTCATGCGGGCGATCGAGACCTCGACCGGGTGCTTCCCCGGCGACGTCATCGGGGCCTACACCCTGATCCATAACCTGGCCCTGGTCCTCTCCTGGGAGTCGGCCTCGATCGTCGTCGGCGGCACCCACACCATCACCCACGCCTTGCAGCGCTCCTTCAGCTCGATGGGCGGGAAGTTCTTCTGCAAGCATGAGGTCGACCGGCTGATCGTCGAGGACGGCCGGGCGGCCGGGGTGGTCCTGACCGACGGTACCCAGATCAAGGCCCGGAAGTTCGTCGTCTCCGACCTCGGCGTTCCCCAGACCGCCTTGCGCCTGATCGGCGAGGATAACCTCGATTGGAAGACCGCCCACCGGGTCAAGAACATCGACTACGACCGGGCCCAGATCTTTTGGGGCAACGTCGCCCTGCACGAGCTGCCCAAGTACAGTGCCGTATCCTACAACTCCGACCTCGGGCCGCAGCCCCGCCTCTACTTCGGGCCCAAAGATCCGGATTACCTGGCCACCCAGTACCAGGCCGAGATCTTCACCCGCGGTTGGCCGAGCAAGATGTTCATCCTGACCGCCCCGGACAGCATCTGGGACCCGACCCGGGCCCCGGCCGGCAAGCACACCATTTTGGTCGAGGAGTTCGCCGCCCCGCACCGCCTGTTCTCCGAGCGCGAGTGGCTGAGGATGAAGAAGGAGTTCGTCGACGAGCTCTTCGTCCAGTGGCGGCGCTACGCCCCGAACATGACCAAGGACAACCTGATCGAGGCCCATATTACCATCCCCTACGACGTCGTCCGGCGGAACATCGACATGGCCGAGGGCGGATGGGTCAACGGCTCGATGATGCTCTCGCAGCTCGATCGCTTCCGCCCGACTCCCGAGTTCGCCCACTACCGGACCCCAGTGAAGGATCTCTATATCTGCTCCTCCAACCTGCACTCCGGCGGCGGGATCGGCCGAGGTTCGAGCTACTGCGCCTATAAGATCATCTCTGAGGACCATGGGTTGCCGAGATTCTGGGAAGGGAAAGGGAGGGATTACTAGGAGTGAAGCTTCGGGGCAAGGTGGCCGTGGTGACCGGCGGGGGCCGGGGGTTGGGTCGCTTGTTCTGCCTGTCCCTGGCCCGGGAGGGGGCGGTGGTGATGGCCGCTGACCTGGACGAGGCCGGTGCCGAGGAGACCGCTGGCCTCATTCGCGGCGAGGGCGGCCGGGCGGCCGGGCGGTCGGGCTCAGGATCGACGTCTGCGACGAGGAGGATACCGCCAGGATGGCGGCTGAGGCCGGGAGGGCCTTTGGGGGAATCGACATCCTGGTCAACAACGCCGCCATCTACTACGGGATCAAACGCCGGGGCTTCGATCAGATCGATGTCGCCGAGTGGGATCGGGTGATGGCGGTCAACGTCAAGGGGTCCTGGCTGGCCGCCAGGGGGGTATTTCCGGAGATGAAGCGCCGCGGGGGCGGTTCAATCGTCAACGTCGCCTCGGAGGTCTTCTTCACCGGGTCGCACGGGTTTGTCCACTACGTGGCTTCAAAGGGGGCGGTGGTCGGGCTGACCCGGGCCCTGGCCGGGGAACTGGGCGACCACCGGATTCGGGTCAACGCCCTGGCTCCTGGCTTTACCGATACCGAAGCCAGCCGGGCGCTGCTTCCCAACCTCGAGGGCTACGATGTGTCTCGGAACTGTCTCAAGCGTCTCGGGCGCCCGGAGGATATGGCCGGCGCCGTCATCTTTTTGGCTTCAGATGACAGCGGTTTTATCACCGGGCAGACGCTGGTGGTCGATGGCGGCCGGATCATGCACTAGCTCAGCGGGTCATGACAAAAGCTCAAAAAAAGAAGGAGGGTATTGTAATGGCTTTGGAACCGGTCAAAACCTATGACTTGACGCCCTTTGAGTTTGACGAGGAAGTCGACCTGAAAAAGTACCCGGTTTGGTTTCTCGACGGCACCCACTCGGTTCCGCCCTGGACCCCGGCAATGGGGTGGGTCTGGATCAACTACTGCCGTCACGGGATGCAGTGGGCGGCCGAGGAGCTGCAGCTTCCGACCTGCCGGGGCTGGGACTGGCGGCTTAAGGACGGCGGCGGCTATCTGACCGTCCTGGTCGTTGACGACGAAGAACAGATCCGCAAGCGTGAGGCCGTTTTCCGGCAACGGCTGGTTCCTTTCATCGAGGACTACGATAAGGTCTGGCAAGATTTCCTGGATGAGATCATGCCGCAGTACGATCGGCTGAAGTCTTTCAAGCCAGAGGGGGCCAGCAACGCCGCGTTGCTCGAACATTTAGAAGACGCCCTCCGGGTTAACAAGCGGATGTGGGAAATCCATTTTTATATGATGTACGTCGTTTTTGGAGTCTTTATCTTGTTTGAAGCCGCCTGCAAGGAGATGCTGGGCATCGACGACAGCCACCCGCAGTTCCACCGCCTGGTCCGCGGCTTTGACAACAAGGTCTTCCAGGTTGACCGGACTCTCTGGCAGTTCTCCAGGCAGGCGGCTGAGATGGGGCTGACCGAGGCTTTCATGAATTCCCGTCCGGAGGGGATCCGCGGCCGGCTTGAGGCCAGCGAGGTTGGTCGCAAATGGCTGGCCGAGTTTAAGGATTTCCTCGAGGAGGACGGATGGCGGGCCAACCGGATGTCGGAGCTCAACGCCCCGACCTGGGTCGAGGACATGGCCCCAGCCCTGGGCGCCGTCAAGCAGTTCATGACCAAGGGCGGCGACTTTGACCTGGACCGCCACCGCCAAACCCTGGCCGCCGATCGGGCAGAGGCCGAATGCGATGTTCTGGCCAAGATTCCCCCTGCCCAGAGGGAATGGTTCAAGGTCCTGATGAGCCTGGCCCAGAAGTCGAGCTCGTTCTCTGAGGAGCACAACCACTACCTCGATCTGCTCTCTCACGCCCTGGTCCGGCGGGCCCTGGTCTTCTGGGGCGACCGGCTGGTCAAGGCCGGGACGATCGAGGCATCGGACGACGTCTTTTTCATCACCCCGGACGAGATCCGCAAGTGCGGCCTGACGCCCGAGTTCCACGACTACCGCCCCTTGGTCGCCCGGCGCCGGGCCCAGTGGCTCGAGTGGCAGGGGAAGGAGAACCCGCCGGTGATCAGCCGGGTCAGCATGGACGAGGCGATGGGCCTGCTGATCAAGTCTAAGGATCCGATCGTGCTCAAGGTGGTGGTTGGCACCTTCCCGGTCCCCCGGCCCGAGCTCAAGGCCGACCTCTACGGAACCTCCGGCTCGCCGGGCGTGGTCGAGGGCGTGGCCCGGGTAGTCATGAACGACGACGACCTGGCCGGCGTCAAGGAAGGGGAAATCTTGGTCGCCCCGTCGACCTACCCGAGCTGGACTCCGGTCTTCGCCCTGCTCAAAGGCGTGGTGGTCGACCGCGGCGCCAGCCTGTCGCACGCCGCCATCGTTGGTCGGGAGTATGGAATCCCGGTCGTCATGAACGTCTTTGAGGGCACCAAGAAAATCACCAGCGGCCAGCGCGTCCGGGTCGACGGCAACCTGGGGACGGTTTATATCCTCGATGCCGCCGGCTCGGCCACGGCCTGAAAACGCCCGTTTCAAGGGGGAATCGGTATGGGCGGGAAACTGATCTACCAGATCGAAGAGCTGACTAGTGACTCACTGAGAATCGCCGGCAAGAAATGCGCCAATCTGGGCGAGATGACCCGGATCGGGCTGCCGGTCCCGCCGGGGTACGCTCTTTCGGTCGACTGTTATAACCGCTTTATGGAAGAGAGCGGGGCGATCGAGGCGGTCAGGCGCTATCTGACCACTCACCATCCGGACAGCCTGCACGGGTTCGCCGGCTACGAGGCGGTGGCCTCCGACCTGCGGGAGATCGTCGAGGCCTTCGAGGTGCCTGAGGATATCGCCGGGGCGATCCGAAGCGAGTACGACGCTCTCTGCCGGCGCTGCGGCATCCCGGAGGTCGCGGTCGCCGTGCGGTCGAGCGGGCCGGTCAGCCTCCCCGGCCAGTTCGAGACCTACCTGAATGTCAGGGGGCGCGACGAGGTCGTCCGGCAGGTGCGGCGGGTCTGGGGGAGCACCTTCACCACCCAGGCCCTGGCCGGCCGGGTTCAGAAGGGCCTGCCCCTGGAAAGTTCCCCGATCGGTGTGGCCATTCTCAAGATGGTTCACTCCAAGTCGGCCGGGGTCGCCTTTACGGTTGATCCGGTGAGCGGCGACGGGGATCTGGTGGTGATCGAGGGAACCTGGGGCCTGGGCGAGAGCGTCGTCGGCGGGATCGTCGCCCCTGATCGCTTCGTGGTCGAGAAGGAAGGCCTGAGGACGGTTGAGACCCGGATCAACTCCAAGCACCGCCAGATGATCTACAAGAACAACGGGACCGGCTGGGTCGATGTGCCGGATGAGCTCCGGGAAAAGGCCTGCCTCGAGGAGTTCGAGCTTCGCCGCCTAGGGGAACTCTGCAAGCTGGTCGAGAGCCACTACCGCCACCCGCAGGACATCGAGTGGGCCATCGACGCTGACCTCGAATTTCCGGATAACGTCTTTTTGGTCCAGACGCGCAACGTCACCGCGGTCAGCCCCCAGGGCAAGACCCCGGCGGCCCAGTATATCGCTGACCTGATGATGCGGGCGGTCTTCAACCGATGACCCCAGATTCCAAAATGACCAACTGCCCCAAAATGCTCCGGGTCGATCTGGCCTCCGGCGGCTGGAGCGTTGAAGCCGTCCCGATTTCGGACGTCGAGCTGCTGGTCGGGGGACGCGGCCTGGCCGCCGCCTGCCTCTACCGGGAACTGCGGCCCGGGGTCGATCCCCTGGGGCCTGAGAACAAGCTGATCCTGACGGCCGGGGTTCTTTCGGGAACCTCGGCCCAGGGCTTCAGCCGTTGGATCGCCGTGACCAAAAGCCCTTTGACCGGGGGCTTCATGCGCTCGGTTGGCGGCGGCGACTTCGGTGCCTTCATCCGGTTTGCCGGTTACGACCTGATCCTGATCGAGGGGGCTGCCCCGCGCCTCAGTTACCTCCTGATCGAACCCTCCGGTGTCAAGGTGATGGATGGGTCAGGCCTGGCCGGCCTGGATACCCAGGCGACCCAGCAGCGCCTGGCTGAGCGCCACGGATCCGGTGTCAGGGTGGCCTGCATCGGCCCGGCCGGGGAGCAGCTGGCTCGTTTTGCCACTATTACCCACGGCCGCCGCACCGCCGCCCGGGGCGGGGTGGGCACGGTCATGGGGTCGAAGCTATTGAAAGCGGTCGTGCTGGCCGGAGGGCCCAGGCCGGCCACCTCGCGGCCGGATCAATTCTCGGAACTGGTCCGGCGGCAGATTGCTATTTTGAAAGAGCACCCCCGGCGCAAGCAGATGACTGAGCTGGGAACGACGGCCATGACCGAGGTCTCATGCTACATGGGGTGCTTTCCGGTCAAAAACTTTCAGGGCGGGGGCCTGCCTGGGGTCGAGGGGCTTTTTGCCGAAAATTACTCCAAAATGAAGGTCGGGAACTTTGGCTGCTATAGCTGCATGACCAGGTGCGGCCAGGTCCACCGGGTGCCGGGCGGACCCTTTTCCGGGGCTTTCAGCGAGGGGCCCGAGTACGAAACGATCTGGTCTTTCGGCGGTCAGGTCGGCAATGTCGATCCGGCGGCGGCGGTCGAGGCCGACGCCCGGTGCGACCTGCTGGGGCTGGATACGATCAGTGCCGGGAACGCCATCGGTTTCGCCTGTGAGCTGACGGAAAGGGGCCTTCTCTCGGCCTCAGAGGGGATGGTCTCGCACGTGGAGCCGCGCTGGGGAGACAACCGGGCCATCCTCGATCTCGTCGAGGCCATCGCCCACCGGCGCGGCCTGGGAGACCTTCTGGCTGAAGGGGTGAGGCGGGCGGCCCAGATTATTGGGGGCGGCACCGGTTACTATGCCATGCACTGCAAGGGCCTTGAGCTTCCGGGTTACGACCCCCGGGCGATCAAGGGTTACGCCTTGAGCTACGCCACCTCGAATATCGGCGGGAGCCACATGTACGGGCGCCCGCGGGCGGAGATCTATGGGTCAATGGATCGGTTTGCCGAAACGGGCAAGGGTGAGCCGATCGCCCGGTCCCAGATCCAGCAGGCCTCGGATGAAGTGGCCGTGGTCTGTAATTTTGGCAGTTCGGGTCTGACCCAGGAACTGTTGGCGGCCCTGCTGGCGGCCGCGACCGGGCGGGACGAGATCCAGGATCCCGGTTTCCTGGAGAGGGTCGGGGAGCGCATCCTCTGCCTGGAGCGGTCCTTTAACTGCCGCGAGGGGTTCAGCCGTACGGACGACACCCTCCCCCAGCGGATGTTCCGCGAGCCGCTGGGGGAGGCCGGGCCCTCCACCGGCCAGTCCGTTCGGAACCTGGACGGGATGCTGGACGAGTATTACCAGTTTCTGGGTTATACCGCCGGGGGTGTCCCCTCCGCCGAGCGGGTCAACCAGTTGGGGTTGACGGGTCTGCAGTTGGGCTTGGCCGGCCAGGAGCCGGCCAAGGTAGGATAATCTTATTTGAATAGTGAATTAAGTTAGCCCTCGGGTATCCTGTCCGAAGGAAGTGGGTGCGCTATGTGGGCTGAGGGCTGGGATTTCAAGAGGTTATTAAGTCTGGCCCCCGATCAGGGGCTGGTCTCCTTTTCCGGGAGCCGCCGGCTGATCCTGCAGGCTGACGCCCTGGGAGAGCTGCGCCGGGAGATGATCAGCACCCTGGGCGAGGAGATTGCCCGCGGGGTGTTGACCCGTTTTGGTTACCAATGCGGCTGTAACGACGCCGAGACCCTGAGGGGGGTTTTCCCCGGCAAGGAAGACTGGCTGCTGGGCGGCCCAATGATGCACACGAACCAGGGCGTGGTTCACGTTCAGAACCAAGTCTTGCGGTTTGACGAACGGGATCGGCTGGTGGTTATGAAAGGAATCTGGCGCCATTCCTATGAGGCTGAGCAGCACCTTCGCATGTACGGGGAGGCGTCCAACCCGGCCTGCTGGACCCTGGTCGGCTACGCCAGCGGCTATGCCTCGGTGGTGGTGGGCCATCCGGCCATGGCTGTTGAAACCAGGTGCCACGCCTGCGGGGACGCAACCTGCGGGTATGAGATCCGCCCGATGGAGGATTGGGATGCGGAGCGGGCCGCCCTTTGGCGGTATTACCAGCCCAACGCCGCCGTCAAGAGCCTGGAGCGGATGCTGGCCGAGGAACGGGAGCATACCGCCCAGCACCAGCTCTTGAGCGAGGTCACCCTCCAGATGACGGCCGTCCGCGATCCGAGGGACCTGGCCGAGCGGGTGCTGACGGCGGCCCGCGAACTGGTGGGCGGGGCGGCCTCCCTGCGGGTGGCGGTCGACCCCGAAGGCCGCTGCGCGGCGAGGGAGACGGTCGGCGAGCCGGTAAATGAGTCCTTGGTCAACGAAGTCCTGGATCTGGTCCCCGGCCTGTTGAACTTAGGAAAGGTCTTCAACTTCGAGGCGGGTGCCCATCCGCTGCTCGGTGTGCCTCTGGTGGTGCTCGGGCGCTCGATCGGGGCGCTGGTGGTGGTCGGGCGGCGCGGTTCCAGCTTCTCCGAAACGCACCACGAGCTGCTCGGCCTGCTCGGGTCACAGGCGGCGGCCACCCTGGAGAACCTGCGCCTGTACGAGCGGATCGAAAAAGAACTTGAGATAACGGTCGGCAAGCTGAGCCGGGCCAATAAGATGCTCAACGCCCAGAATCAGGCTCTCGAGGAACTGGTCCAGATTCGCAAGCGGCTGACCGAACTGGTCCTGCATGGCAAGGGCCTGCCAGCCATCGCCCGGACCCTGAGCCGGTTGGTTTCCGGCTCAGTGACCATCTTCAACGAGCGCCGGATGGTCTTGGCCCAGCACGGCCCGGCTGAAGGAGCCGCCAGCACCCTGAGCGCCTACCTGGCTGACTCGGGGAAAGACTCCAGCCAGGCCGGAGCGCTGGTCCGGCCGGTCATGGCCGGGAACTTGCATTTGGGCTACGTCGTGGCTATTGAGAGGGAGAAGCCGTTCAGTGATCTGGAGAGCCTGGCGGTGGAGCAGGCGGTGACAGTGGTGGCTCTGGAACTGCTCAAGGGGGTTGAAAGCCGGGTTCGGATCCGGACCGACTTCTTCGATCAGCTTCTCTCCGGCAAGTTCGAGTCGGTCGAGGCCTTGCACAGCCGGGCGGCCGAATTTGACTTTAATCTCGGATTGAGTTACCGGGTGGCCGTGCTGGACATTAAGGATTGGACCAAGGGTCCCGGAGGGCGGGAAGATCTTTTTCAGGCGATCAGGAGGCAGGTTCTTTCGGTCTCAGTTCGGAGCGTGGTCGCGACCAAGGATGGCAGCATCGTCCTGGTCCTTTGCACCAATGAGGGCGGGGCCGAACGGACGGACCAGGTCGGGCGGGCGGTGTCTGAGGGCGTCCGGTCCGTGGCCGAGGGCGTCGTCGATCTGGTCGGCCGGTTCGATCCTGAGGCCTCGGCCTGGATCGGAATCGGCCGGCCCTGCTCGGAGGTCGCCGACTTCCGGCGATCCTACGATGAGGCCCGAAAGTCGGTGGCTATCCTCAAGCGGCTGAAGCTGGAGCAGCGGGTGGCCTTTTACGATCAACTGGGCCTGTTCGCGGTCTTATTTGATATTGATCCGGAAAGACTGGCCGAGTTTCAGAACCGGGTTCTTGGTAAGTTGATTGACTTTGACGCCAAGTACAAGGCGTCGCTGGTACCGACACTCCGGGCCTACGCCGCCAACAACTTCAACCTCCTGCAGACGGCCCGCGGGGAGTTCCTGAGCCCGAGCACCGTAAAATACCGCCTAAAAAAGATTGCCGAGGTGGCCGACCTGGATCTGGACGACCCGGATACCCGGCTTAACCTGCAGTTGGCGATCAAGTTGGTGACCTGAGATGCCGGGTGCGATATTGGATTTGGATGGCTGCCTGGTTCGGGGGACGGAGGCCCTCCCCGGTGCCCCCGAGGCGGTGTCCGAACTCCGCCGGGCGGGATACCGCCTGATCGTCTTTACCAATGAATCACAAAAAAGCCCCGACCAGCTTGCCGCTCGACTGGCACTGGCCGGGTTTGATTTCCGGCCGGCCGAAATCCTGACTGCCGGGCTGGTGGCGGCCGAATTCCTGGAACGGCGCTTTCGCGGGGGCAGGGTTCTGGCCCTGACCGGGGCCTGGCTCAAATCTGAGTTAGAGTCGCGAGGCCTCAGGCTGCTGACCTTAGGCCAGGCCCAAGAGGCGGATGTAGTTCTGGCCGGACGGGATCCGAATTTTGGTCAAGAAAACCTGGCCGCGGCTTGCCGCGCCCTCTGGTCGGGAGCCGCCTTTGTCGCCACCAACCTCGACCGCTCGGTGCCGGGGCCGGACGGCCCGAGCCCCGGGACGGGAGCCATGGTGGCTTCAATTATTTACGCCACCCGGAAACGCCCGGCGGTTGCTGGGAAGCCATCGCGTTTGGCCGCCAGGCGTGCTCTTTACGCCCTCGGGTGCCCGCCGGAAGAAACGGTGGTCATCGGGGATCAGATCGAGCAAGATCTTGGTCTGGCCAGGGCGGCCGGCATCCGGGCGATCCTGCTGACCTCGGGGACGACCGCCCCTGAGGAGGCCCGGGCAGTTGTTGGTGCCTTGCGGCCGGCGGCCGTCTTGGAGGACATCAGCCAAGCCGCCGATTGGCTGAACAAAAATAGTCAAAATTCTTGACATCTGGGCCGGCGTGCCATAGACTAATTTTTACTATGAGAAATCAAATTACGCGATCAATAACAGGTGGCAATCTGCCCGGCGAGGGTCAGTCAACGGAAGAGGAACCCGAGTCCAGGGAGCCCGAGGCTAGGGAGGGTGAAGGGGACGGCAGCCACACCCGGTACTTCATCAACTCGCTGGCCAAGGGTTTTGACGTGCTGTCCTGCTTCAAGGAGGGCCGCCAGGCTCACAATCTGACAGAGATGGCTGAAATGCTGGGGTGGAACAAGCCGACCACCTTTCGCTTTGCCTACACTCTGCAGCGCCTGGGCTACCTCCAGCAAGATCCGGAAACCAAGAAGTACCGGCTGGGAGTGAGGGTTCTCGAGCTGGGCTTCGGGTTCCTGAGTGGTCTTGAGCTCCCAGATTTGGCCCTGCCCCACATGAAGGATCTTTCCCGGCTGACGGGGGAGTCTGTCAATCTAGCCATCCTCGACGGTCCCGATATTATTTATGTCGCCCGCGTTCCAACCAACCGGATTACGGTGGTGAACCTCCACGTCGGAACCAGGCTGCCGGCCTACTGCACCTCGATGGGCAAGGTGCTTCTGGCCTCGCTCCCTTGGGACCAGGTGAAAAAGACAATGGCTCGGGTCAAGCTAGTCAAGCACACCCCCAATACGGTCGGATCGCTCGATGAAATGAAGAAATCACTCGATTTAATTCGAGAGCTGGGCTATGCCATCACCGACCAGGAACTTGAAATGGGGGTCAGGTCGGCGGCCGCGCCAGTGAGAAACGCCACCGGGACAGTGGTAGCCTCGGTCAATATCTCTACGGCTGCGGCCCAGGTGAGCCTGGACGACTTAGTCGACCGGATGGTTCCGCCATTGTTGAAGTGCGCCGAGGCCATTTCCTCCTCGCTCGGGTATATCCCTCGGCCGCGTTAGAGCGACGTTGGAGCTGCGTTAGAGGCTGCGATAGAATAGAATCTTTGGCTTTGCGGCAACTGAAGGCAGGTTTTTGAGCATGAATTTCTGCCCGCGCTGCGGGGTAAGAATGGGAAGTGCCTTTGACGGCGGCCGGGAGAGGGAAGCCTGCTCCGGCTGCGGGTTCATCGCCTACCGTAACCCGGTGCCGGTGGTGATCGTCATGGCTGAGCGGGACGGCCGTCTGTTGGCGGTCTTGAGGAAGAAGGCACCCCTGGCCCGTTACTGGGCCCCGGTGGCCGGATACGTCGAGATCGACGAGTCGCTTGAGGGGGCCTGTGCCCGCGAGGCCAAAGAAGAGACCGGTTTTAATATCGAGGTTGGTCGGGTCTTAGGGGTCTATTCCCGGGCTGATGCCGGGGTGGTTTTCGTCGGTTACTCGGCCCGGGTCTCCGGCGGGGAGGCCCAACCAGGGGAGGATGAGGAGGAGGTTGCCTTCTTCGAACCTGAAGAACTGCTCAATCAACCGCCCCCGCGGGTTGGGACTGAGGCCGAAAGTCTTTTTTTTGAGGCCCTCCGTAACCTGATCTGGCAACAGTCGCAGACGGTTGGACGCAGATGCGGTAGAGATTGATTTTGGAGGTGGGCCAATGCGCTTGGTTGTAGGAATGTCGGGAGCCACTGGATCAATTTACGGTATTCGCCTCTTAGAGGTAACGCGAAAACTCGGGATCGAAACGCACCTGGTGATGAGCAATTCGGCCAAGCGGACGGTTCAGCTTGAGACTGACTGGGACGTCGAGTATGTTGAGAGCTTGGCGGCGCGCGTCCACGATATCAACGACATCGCGGCCTGCATTTCAAGCGGTTCCTTCAAGCACGACGGGATGGCCCTCATCCCTTGCTCGATCAAGAGCCTTTCGGCCCTGGCCAATTCTTTCAACACCAACCTGCTGATCCGGGCGGCCGACGTCACGCTCAAGGAGCGGCGCAAGTTGGTCGTCGTCCCACGAGAGACGCCCCTGCACGTCGGGCACCTCAGGCTGATGAGGGAGGTAGCCGAAAACGGAGCTATACTTCTGCCCCCGATGCCGGCCTTCTACCACCGGCCGAAGACGATCCAGGACATCGTTGACCAGACCGTCGGCAAGGTGCTCGACCAGTTTGGGATCGAGGCTCACCTGTTCGAGCGCTGGTCCGGTGCTGATGAAGGGCCGGCGGCCGGGGTAGCCGGGGTAGGTGGTGCGGCCGCCAGAAAGGGGTAATCGCGAAAAGGGGTAATCGCGGAGTCGGTTGCGGTTTCGAAACATCAATAAATTTCCCACTCTGGGGCAGCAGTTTGAAAAAACTTATAATGCCGGGCTCAAAGAGCGCGATAGTAAAACACCAGGCCTACCCCGGGGTGGGCAGGATCTTAGGGTGATAGGAATCGTCAGTGCGGGATTGCAGAGCGAGGGAATCATTACAATTTTTCACCCTCAATGAGTGCTTTACCAGAAAAAATTTGATGATTCACCCCCCAGGACCTCTTTTTTTCCCCCCACCCCCCTTCGGAGGGTACTATTTGGGGGTTTTTGTGTCGAAAGCATCCCTGCAGCTCCGGTTTTTCCCTTTAGAAGCTAGAAATGGCAATAGTTTTTCACTGAGTGGCCAGTCTAGCGGGAAAAAACTTGACGGTTCGGGCTGGCGGTCCGGACACTCCGTTATTGGGTCAGGCCTGCTGCCTCGTCAATGATAGCCCTTACCACCGAATCGACTTCGGCGGCCAGATCTTCGAGACCTCCAGCCGGGAAGAAGGCAGCCATTACCGAAGGTCGTAGACCATTAATCACGGTCTTCCCGCCTTGACGGTAAACGTTAATTTTGCACGGCATAAACAGTGAGACGGTAATGTCGGCCCCCAGGGCCCGGTTGGCGTGCTTGGCGTTGCAGATCTCAATGATCTTGAGCGGTTCAATGGAGAAGCCCTTTTCAGCTAGAGTCTTTTGAACATCATGCACGTGCAGTACCCGGAACCCCTTGCCCGCCGTTATTGCTTGGACGGCCTCAACAGCCGCGTCGAAGTCAAGGCTGGTTTCGAGGCGGTATTGGAAATCCATGGCCGGAAATCCCTCCTTATTCCCAAACTAGTGTCTCCAAAGGTTGTTACTACGGCTCACGGCCGCAACGGCTCACGCCCGCAGCGGTTAGCCTCAGGTGAACCCGCCCCGGCTGCCGCAACCGCCAGTGGAACCGCTTTGACTTGCCTGGGCCGGGCCGCCTCGGACCAGGCCGAAAAGTGACAATGATTCTATTACCTGGCTGCTCCCGCACTTAGGGCACTTAGTGTTTTCTTTGTCCTTCCAGAACGAAATAGTTTCGAACTTCAACCCGCAATCCTTGCAGGAATAGACGAATAAACCCATTGCTGCAACCTCCCAACATTTCTTGTCCGGTGATTTAGTCTAAAGACGTCTATTGCAAATATACCCCAAGGGGTATGGTGATGTCAATCCTTCAATGTCAATCTTAAGGACTTAAAGTCACTTTAAACAGTAGACTCTGCCGGAAATGGCGTTTATTATAGGCTCAAATCCAGTGAAGGGAAGGGTCTTTTGATGAAAGCCAACGAAGGCACGGTTGATCGTTTGGTTCGGGTAGTAGCCGGTCTGGCCCTGGCGTTCGGAGGCTTTACCGGCGTAGGCGGCGGCGCTCTTTCGGGTACCCTGGGGACTATCCTAGGGGTCGTCGGTCTTGTGTTTTTGGTTACGGGGTTAGTTGGGTATTGCCCGCTTTACACCATGCTCGGGATCTCTACCTGCCCGGTGAAGGGTAGCCGCGCACGTTAGATTAGGCACGCGGTAGATTAGAAGTATGGGGGAGCCCGAGGGGGCTGTAATCCCTCCGACTTCAGTCGGGGGATACACGGACCCCCTCGGGAAGTTTCGTTCGCGGCAGTACACGCTTGATCAAGAAATGCGCTTAATCAAGAAATGCGCGCTCTCAAGACAGGAAAAACGTATCGGATGGAGAATAATCGAACAGGTGTGCGTCCTGATGAGAGGCTGGAGGTGAACCGGAATCATGCCCATGTTGACACTGAAAGCCAAACTCATTGGGAACGAACCAGCGCGGGCCGTTCTTCTTGACGCCATGCTCT
>JBGFRN010000018.1:0-2752 GCA_041695105.1 Bacillota bacterium
GGGCCTCCATTTCGACGCCGGTCTTCCCAACGGTGCTTACCCGCGCCTGAACGAGGACGGCGTTTTTCGCGTCGTCGAGCCGGAAATCAACCTCCGCCTTAGTGATCGGGATGGGATGGCAAAGCGGGATCAAGTCCCCCGTCCGCTTGGCCGCCATGATGCCGGCCACCCGGGCCACCCCGAGGACATCGCCCTTGGCCACCTGGCCGGCCCGGATCAGGGCAAGCGTCTCGGGCTTCATCCGGATCTCGCCGCGGGCGATGGCCACCCGTTCGGTATCAGCCTTGGCCCCCACGTCCACCATCCGAGCCCGGCCCTGTTCATCGATGTGGGTCAATCTGGCCATTCGGTCCCCTCCCGATCATGCAGCACTGGTGATCGGACCATCCCCCGGCCCGCCCCCATCGTGAGCAGGCCAAAGCACCCAAGTCATTCATCCCCCGATCCCCGACATTCGCCGCCCACGGGCATCGGCATTGAGTTCCACCATCTGGTGTCGGCGGGGCTTGGCCAAAACAGCCCGGCGGAGTTGCCTCTCAAGTTCCTTCTCAAGTTCCTTCTCAAGTTCCCTCTTCGGTTCCCTCTTCACTTCTCCATCCTGCTCTCTCCGGGCCTCTTCGCCCACCACGACGGATCGGAGAGTCGGCTTGAGATCCACCTCCGACAGGGAACCCAGACAGGGGTTGATCTTCCCGTCAGCGGACAGGCGAATGCGGTTGCAGGTATGACAGAAGTGTTCGCTAATCGGGGAGATAAAACCAATGGCGCCCCGGGCGCCGGGAAGGCGATAATACTCGGCCGGTCCCGCTCCGACAACGCCGGACCCCACAGCGTCAACGCCCGCGACCTCTCCGGTGCGCCCTCCCGCCACCTCGCCCATCCCTCCAACGCCCGCGACCCCTCCGGTGCGCCCTCCCGCCACCTCGCCCCTCCCTCCAACGCCCGTTCCCCCGCCAACCGGCGCCAGCTCCCACTTCTCCGACAGCCGATCCCGGATTTCGTGAGCCGAAATGAACTTCTCCGGAGCCCACGGGAAACTCTCGCCCAGGGGCATCAATTCTATATAGCGCACATGAATCGGCTCAGACAGAGTGAGTCGCGCCATTTCCTCAATCTCGTCATCATTGAGCCCGCGGATGACCACCATGTTGAGCTTGACCGGCTCAAAGCCCAGGGAAAGGGCTTTGTCCAACCCCGCCAGCACCCGGTCGAGGTCTCCGCCGCGGGTGGACTGGCTGAACCGCTCGGCCTTCAGAGTGTCCAGGCTGATATTCAGGCGGCCCACCCCGGCTCTCTTGAGGTCAGCGGCCATCGGGGCAAGGAGGATTCCGTTGGTAGTCAGGGAAAGGTCCCTGATTCCCTGGATTGCCCAAACCTCAGCCAGAAAGTCCGTCAGACCCTTGCGCACCAGCGGCTCGCCGCCGGTCACCCGGACCCGGTCAACGCCCATCGACGCCAGGGCGCGGATCACCCGGAGGATCTCCTCGTAGGAAAGCATCTCCCGGTGGTTCCGCAGAGACACCCCGTCCTCCGGCATGCAGTACAGGCAGCGAAGGTTGCAGCGGTCGGTAACGGATACCCTCAAATAGTTGATCCGGCGCCCGCATGCGTCGTACATCGGCCCACTCCTCTCAAGCAACCCACGTCCCAGCCAACCGGTGTCTCAGGTCAGCCCGCGTCGAGACCGACCGCTTCTCACTTAACCCATGTCTCACTCAACCCTCGTCTCAATCAGCCCTCATCTCAATCGGTCCACGTCTCACTCAGCCCACGTCTCACTCAACCCACGTCTCACTCAACCCATGTCTCCCGCCCCATGTCCGAGGCGTCGTACCCGCCCAGGGCCTCCACCTCAGCCCGGAAACCGGGGGTCCGCAGAACCTCTATCAACCGCTGCACCTTCTCGAAGCGATATTCCTCCTCCAGGGCCAGCAGTTCAAACTCTTCGTAAGCCACGGGCACGAAGTCCAAGCCGAGCGCTCGGGCGGCGGCCAGAACGCCCAGGCCGGCATCCGCTGAGCCCGCGGCCACCGACGCCGCTACGGCGAGGTGGGTGAACTCCTCCCGTTCGTAGCCCTTGATCGAGGCGGGGTCGATCCCTTCCCGCTTCAGATGATAGTCTAGCAAGATCCTGGTCCCGGCGCCCCGCTGGCGATTGACGAAGGTCACGTCCGGGCGGGCCAGATCCCGAAAGCTATTGATCCCCCTGGGATTGCCGGGGGCGACCAGGAATCCCTGCTGCCGCCGGGCCAGGTGGCAGAGAACCGCCCGCTGGCCCGGAAGGTAACGGCGGACATAGGAAACGTTGTACTCGCCGGTCTCTTCGTCCATCAGGTGGACTCCGGCCAGGTGGGCCTCCCGCCGCTTGATGGCCATGATGCCGCCGAGACTGCCCACGTTGGATGTGGATAGGGTCCGACCGGGCTGGATCATAGCCAGGCTGCTCCCCAGAAGATCTAGGGTGATATCGTGCGACCCGGTCACCACCACCGTATCCCGGATGGCCGAACGCTCCTTGAGGAGGGCGATCTCCACCTCCGAGCCTTCTCCCAGGCCCTCGGCTTCCCGCGGAATGCAGAGAATCCCGTCGGCTCGAACCAGCGAGGTGATCACTCCGGCGCCCCGGGGCATCGGCACGGCCACCAGACGACCGCCAACCTCCCCCAGTTTCACCCGCAGAAACTCATCTACCCCGTGAGTCGAGGCCAACCGGCGAGTGAGCAGCGCCCGAACCGGATACGGTCCGGGCCCT
>JBGFRN010000214.1:0-2744 GCA_041695105.1 Bacillota bacterium
TCCGCCAGTCGCTGCCCAAGAGCCTGATCGGCAAGATCTTGCGCCGGTTGCTGCTGGAGGAGGAAAAGGCCAAACAAACCGCTTCTTAAGCCCCAGGGGGCCTGGCCACGGGCCACCCGCCGGCTAAATGACAGAGAAGCCGCCCTCACCCTCGCGGTGACCGGGCGGCTTTTGCTATTAGCGGGAGTTAGCCCTCGGTTTGGCCTGAGTTGCCACCGAGACGATGGCATCTATACATTAAATTGGGACAAGTTTACTCTTGACGTTAACCGGCATAGATTATGGTTGATCTGTGTTGCAGCTAGCTTCTGTGCCGCACTTAGCTAAGCGAGAGGGTGTGGGGATGGCCGTAATCAAGGCGAATTCCGAAGACGTCAAGCTCCTGGCCCGGCTGATGCGGGCCGAGGCCGAGGGCGAGGGCGAGCTCGGGATGCTCATGGTGGGCAACGTCGGCGTCAACCGGGTTCGAGGCAATTGCCTGGATTTCAGGGGAATTCGCTCGATCCCGCAGATGGTCTTCCAGAGGCCCGGCGGGTTCGAGGCGACGGTCAAGGGCTACTTCTACCAGCGGGCCCGCGATAAGGACATCCGTCTGGCCCAGCGGGTTATCAAAGGCGAGAAGCAGCACCCGGCCTCGTTTTCGCTCTGGTTCCACCGTCCCTCCGCGGCCTGCCCCGGGGCCTGGTACGGCCAGCGCCTGTCCGGCCGTTTCAAGGCCCACTGCTTCTTCAACCCAAACCCGGGCGAATGCCCCGGAGTCTTCAGGTGATGGAAAGGAGAAATCAGCCATGACCATTGGCCCAGGCTTGGTTCCGGCGGTGCCGGTGCCCTCTGGCGCCGCGGTTACCCCGACCGGCCAGCCCCTGCCGCCGATCGAGGAATCTTACATCGAGAACATCCTGAGGATGAACCTTGGCAAGATCGGCACCTTCTATATGACCTTCGAAAACAACCGGAGGTGGAACGCCCTGGCCTTCCGGGGCCGGGTCGAGGAGGCTGGGCGCGACCACATCATCCTCAGCGACCCCCAGACCGGCCGGCGCTACCTTTTGCTGATGGTCAACCTCGACTACGCCACCTTCGACGAGCCGCTGGCCTACGTGCCGCCGGTCCTGCCGCCGTTTGTTCGGACCTGAGGCAAAAAACTTGGCCGGCCTCAGCCAACCAGGTTCTTACCATCTCTCTTAAACTGCGTCTCCCGGTAGGGCTGCAGCCGCTCGGCCAATTGCCGTTTGAGTTCCAGGCGTTTGGGCTTGCCGGTGGTGGTGTATGGGACTTCGGTCCCGAAAACCGCTACCTTGGGCTGCTTGGAAAAACTGAGCCGCCCCGCGCAGTGCGCCAGGATTTCCTGCTCCGTCGCTGTCTCGCCGTCTTTGAGGACGATGTAGGCGGCGATTTCGTCTCCGTACCAGCGGTTGTCGAAGGGCACGGCCATCCCGAACTTGACCTTGGGGTGGAGTTTCAGGACGTCGTCGATCTCCAGGGGCGAGATATTAATCCCGCCGCGGATGATCAGCTCCTTGATCCGTCCCGTGATGAAGAAAAATAGTCGGCCGCGCTCATCACGGATAAAAAAGCCCTCGTCGCCGGACCGGAACCAGCCCCACCTGAAGGCTTCGGTATTGGAGTCGGGGCGCTGGTAGTAGCCCTGACAGACGTTGCGCCCCTTGAGGGCGATCTCCCCCCGCTCTCCCTCAGGGAGTTCACAGCCGTCCGGTCCGAGGATGGCCATGTCGTTGGCGGCGATCGGGACTCCGATCGAGGGGAAGCCGTAGGCCGACAGCCAACGACGGCGCTCCTCTGGGCTGAGGTCGCGGGGTAGGAAACACGAGTAGCAGGTCGTCTCAGACAGCCCGTAGCCGTGAAAAATCGGAAATCCAAAATGCTTTTCGAAGGCGGCCGCCGTCTCCACCAGCAGGGGCCCGGCCCCGCAGAACAATCCCCGGAGACGGTTCAGATCGAGCCCGGAAATATCCTCGTTGGCTTCAAGCAAGAATTCCAGCAGGGTCGGGACGACGCTGACGTAGGTGACCCCCTCGGCCGCCGCCCGGTTCCAGAAGTAGTTCGAGCCGAAGCGCCGGTTGAGCACCGCCCGGGCCCCGTTGAAGAAGGGGGTCATCAGGGTCACGATCATCCCGTTGACATGGTGGATCGGCAGGACGCACATCAGGCAGTCATCCGGTCCGAACCCGTGCCATCCGGTCATCGCCTGGACGTCGATCAGAATGTTGTACTGGGAAAGCAACACCCCCTTGGGCGACCCGGTCGTCCCCGAGGTGTAGACGATCAGGGCGTCGTCGTCCAGGCTGCCGGGGTAAAGCCTCTCCCGCCCGTCCCAGGCAACCAGGGCAGCGTCGAGAGTCGGCCAAAGACCGGCCGGCTCGCCCCCGATCTGGATCACCGACTGGAGGTTGGGCAGCCCGGGCAGCAGCCCGGCCAGCTCCTCCAGGAACTCGGAGCGGCAGAAGATGGCTTTGGCCCCGGAGTTGTCGAGGATGAAGCTCTTGCGCTCGGGGGACTCATCGGCGTTGAGCGGCACCAGGCAGAGCCCGGCCAACCAGGCCGCGAAGTAAACCACGACCGTATCGGCGTGGTTATAGCTCAAAGTTGCCACGCGATCGCCGCGCCGCAGCCCCAGATCCTCTCTGAGGTACTGGGCCAGTTGGTAGACCTCGCGGGCGAACTGCCGGTAGGTCTTGGCCGTCCGGTTGCCTTCGACGTCGTAATGGATCAGGAAATCCGCC
>JBGFRN010000124.1:0-2742 GCA_041695105.1 Bacillota bacterium
TGTTGACCGTGATGGTAATCCTAACCGGCGAACCTCCCTCAATATGCTGGAACGTAAGGCGCAGAGCCGGCTGCCTAACGGTCGGATCTTCCTCGCCGAAAACGCGTGGCAAGAGATTGAGGTGTGGGTTCTGGCCGGTCACGATCTGCCAGCCAATTGGTCTTGGCAGTCCATCAGGAGCGAAATCAACCCCAAGGAGAACTATTTCCTGCCCTTCGCAAAGTTGCGTGGGCTTCTCGACGAACCCGGTCAGGGCCGAAAGACACTCGCCTCGGAGACGGCGGGTCGCTACTGGCGTGTCCGCCAGCGGTGCCCGGAAGACGTGCTTGCTCTTGAAGAAAAGCTAAAAATGAAGCTAAGTATATCGTCAGGTTAGGCTTTAATCCCTTTCTGTCATGGAAATAATAGCGACAGACGGCAGGAGGGGGCGGGAACATGCAATTGGGAAGCATTTTGACCATCATCCAGTTCTTTTTCGCTGTGGTGATCGGTCTTTATTTTTGGAATCTGTTGAAATCGCAGCAAGGCAACAAGGTCGCCGTGGAGAAAGAATCAAAAAAAGAAATGGAGAAGCTCCGGCGCCTGAGGGCTGTCTCGCTGACGGTGCCGCTGGCCGAAAAGACCCGTCCGACCACCTTCCAGGAGATCATCGGGCAATCAGAGGGTCTGAAGGCGCTCCGGGCCGCCCTGTGCGGGCCAAACCCGCAGCACGTGCTCATCTATGGCCCGCCTGGGGTGGGCAAGACAGCGGCGGCGCGGCTGGTGCTGGAAGAGGCCAAAGCCAACTCCAACTCGCCGTTCAAGCCGTCGGCTAAGTTTATCGAGATGGATGCCACCATTGCCCGTTTCGACGAGCGGGGCATCGCTGATCCCCTGATCGGTTCAGTCCACGACCCAATCTACCAGGGAGCCGGGCCACTGGGGATGGCCGGGATACCCCAGCCCAAGCCGGGGGCGGTGACCAAGGCCCACGGCGGGATCCTCTTTCTCGACGAGATCGGCGAGCTACACCCGGTGCAGATGAATAAGCTCCTAAAGGTGCTCGAGGACCGCAAGGTCTTTCTTGAAAGCGCCTACTACAGTTCAGAGGATCCTAACGTCCCAACCCACATCCAGGACATCTTCGAAAACGGGCTCCCGGCCGATTTTCGCCTGGTCGGGGCCACTACCCGGATGCCCGGCGAAATTCCCCCGGCCATCCGCTCGCGCTGCCTGGAGGTCTATTTCCGGCCGCTCCTGCCTGATGAGGTAGGCCTTATCGCCTCAAACGCCGCCAAGAAGATTGACTTCCCGATCGACGAGCGGGCGGTTGAAGTAATTAAGCGCTACGCCACGAATGGGCGCGAGGCCGTTAATATCATCCAGATTGCCGCCGGGATTGCCCTGACCGCCGGGCGGCACAATATTCGCACCGAGGACATCGAGTGGGTGGTCAGTTCGGGCCAGTACACCCCCCGGCAAGAGCGGAAGGTTCCAGAACAGCCGCAGGTCGGTTACACCAACGGTCTGGCCGTCTCCGGGCCCAACTCGGGCACCCTGATAGAGGTCGAGGTGACGGCCGTCCGGGCCGGCAAGGGTCGGGGCAAGCTGACCATCACCGGGGTCATCGACGAAGAAGAGGTGGGTGGCCCAGGGCGGACGGTTCGGCGCAAGAGCATGGCCCGGGGATCGGTCGAAAACGTTTTGACCGTCCTGCGCCGGGGCCCGATCCCGGATATCCAGGATTACGACTTACACGTCAACTTTCCCGGGGGCATACCGATTGACGGGCCCTCGGCCGGTATCACCATCGCTACGGCCATCTGCTCGGCCATCCGGGGCGTTCCGGTCGATAACAGGGTGGCCATGACCGGCGAGATATCAATTCGCGGCCTAGTCAAGCCGGTCGGTGGGATTGTGGCTAAAGTCGAGGCCGCCCATCAGGCAGGCTGCACCCGGGCAGTAGTTCCGAAAGAGAACTGGCAGGAGCTTTTCCGGAACCTGCAGGGAATCCAGGTTATCCCGGTAACAACACTGGACGAGGTTCTCGATCTGGCCTTAATCGCCACCACGGCGGCGGTCGAGGTTCGCGACTACTCCCGCCCTGCCGGGGAGATCTGGGTGGCCTCGTCGCTGGATGGAACTACGGCCATTCAATCGGCCAAGTAAACGACTTGGGTTCACCTGCGAGGCGGAAGCCAAGGTCCCACCCTCGAGGCGGGGCCTTCTTAATGCGACGCGCCTGGGCGGCGTTACGGCGTTGTGTGGGATTTGGGGGCAGGAATCAGGGTTCGTCTGAGAGAATACTATAGATCGCCGCTCTACTTAAGTGACAACCTCGCCCCCACTGAAGTAGGGGGCATCCGGTTCGTGGATCGTAGGCATATTGCCAGACCACAGGCTGTGCCACACAACCACTACTCCGGTGCGTGAGCACCAGGAGATACCTGGAGATTGTTCTTGGTCTTGCTTGGACTTCCACGCCGCAGCTGTGTCCAGGTTTTGCACCCGCCAGTGCTAGGTCAATGCCTGTTCACCCGTTGGGTGAAATGGTTGTGTCGGTGGCTCGCCAGCACGGTGTGACCGTCTCCAGGAGCAAACATTACCCCGCAGGTTTTACGCACACCAGGGTTGGGTGTGCAACCCGTACCTGTCGCTTTTCAAGGTGCTGCCGATTATATGTTCGGCATACACACCTTGGAGTCCTTCCGAGGGGGTCCGTGTATCCCCCGACTAAAGTCGGAGGGATTACAGCCCCCTCGG
>JBGFRN010000080.1:0-15500 GCA_041695105.1 Bacillota bacterium
GTCCCCGGCCCGCTTGAAGCCCATGGTGCAGCGCTTCTCGATATCCTCGATGATGCCGACCATGCCGATGGTCGGGGTGGGGTAGATCGCCTGCCCGTTGGTCTCATTATAGAGGCTGACGTTGCCGCCGGTCACCGGGGTTCCCAGCACCCGGCAGGCCTCGGCCATCCCCTCGACCGCCTGGTCAAGCTGGTAGAAGATCTCCGGTTTTTCCGGGTTGCCGAAATTGAGGCAGTTAGTGATGGCGGCCGGCTCGGCCCCAACGCAGACCACGTTGCGGGCGGCCTCGGCCACGGCGGCCGCTCCCCCGGCATACGGGTCGAGGTAGACGTGGCGGCCGTTGCAGTCGGTCTTGAGGGCGATGCCCTTGTTGGTGCCGAACAGGCGAAGCAGCGAGGCGTCGCCGCCCGGGAAAATAATATTATGAAGCCGGACCATGTGGTCGTATTGTTTATAAACCCATTCCCGGCTGGCCAGGTTGGGCGACTGCAGCAGCCGCTCCAGAACCTGGTTCAGGTCGTCAGGTTGGGGAAGAGCCGCCGGGTCAAAGGCCCGGGTCCCGGCCAGGTAGGCCGGTTCGACGCCCACCCGGTGGTAGACCGGGGCGTCGTGAGCCAGGGCGCGGGCCGGAACCTCGGCGCAAACCCGGTCACCCTCCTTGATCCGGATCGTCCCGTCGCCCGTCACCTGACCGATCACCTCGGCCTTGAGGCGCCACTTCTCGAAAATACGGCGAGCCTTGTCCTCGTTGCCTTTCTCCAGAACGACCAGCATCCGCTCCTGAGATTCGGAGAGCATCACCTCGTAAGGAGTCATGCCCTCCTCCCGGCGCGGAACCTTAAGCACGTCGATCTCGAGGCCCGTCCCGGCCCGGCTGGCCATCTCGCACGACGACGAGGTCAGACCGGCCGCGCCCATGTCCTGAATGCCGACCACCGCGCCGGTGGCCAGCAGCTCGAGCGTAGCCTCGACCAGCAGCTTCTCCATGAAGGGGTCGCCGACCTGAACCGAGGGCCGCCTCTCCTCTGACTTCTCGTTCAGCTCCTCCGAGGCGAACGAGGCCCCCTTGATCCCGTCGCGCCCGGTGCGTGACCCGACGGCCAGGACCGGGTTGCCGGTTCCAGCGGCCACTCCCTTGGCAATCGGCCCCTCGAGAATCCCGACGCACATGGCGTTGACCAGGGGGTTGCCCTCATAGGATTCCTCAAAATAGACCTCGCCCCCGGCGTTGGCAATGCCCAGCGAGTTGGCGTACCCGCCGATGCCGGCCACCACCCCAGAGAACAGGTGCCTGATCCGGTCATCGTCCGGCTGGCCGAAGCGCAGCGAGTCAAGAACAGCGACCGGCCGGGCCCCCATGGTGAAGACGTCCCGCACGATGCCGCCCACCCCGGTGGCCGCCCCCTGGTAGGGCTCAATAGCCGAGGGATGGTTGTGCGACTCGATCTTGAAGACCACAACGTGATTCTCGTCAACCCTGATGGCCCCGGCGTTCTCTCCCGGGCCCTGAACCACCCTCGGCCCGGTGGTCGGCAGCTTGCCCAGCACCGGCCGGCTGTTCTTGTAGGAACAGTGCTCGGACCACATCACGCCAAACAGTGCCAGCTCCAGGTGGTTGGGCTCCCGGCCCAGGACCTCCTTGACCCGCCCGTACTCCCATTCGGTCAGACCGTGTTCTGACCAGACGTTCTTGTTGTCGCTCACGGATAGCCTCCAAGATCAGAATTATCGAGCTGCCGGGCAAGCCAGCGAGTCGAACAGCAGCTTTCCGTCAACCGATCCCAGGATCAGCTCGGCCGCCCGCTCGGGATGGGGCATCAGACCGACGACGTTCCCGGCCCGGTTGCAGATCCCGGCGATGTTGGCGACCGATCCGTTGGGGTTGTAGCTAGCATCGTTGGAACCGTCTTTGGAGCTATAGCGGAAGACCACCTGGCGGTTGGCCTCAAGCTCGGCCAGGATTTCGGGATCGGCGAAAAAATTCCCCTCGCCGTGGTTGATCGGTACCCGCAGCACCTGGCCCGGCTGGCAGGCCCGGGAGAACGGCGTCCGGTTGTTTTCGACCTTGAGATAAACCGGCTCACACTGAAACTTCAGGCTCTGGTTGCGGTGGAGCGCTCCGGGCAGCAGCCCGGCCTCGCAGAGGATCTGAAAGCCGTTGCAGATGCCCAGCACCGGCTTGCCGGCCGCCGCGCAATCGGCCACCGCCCCCATCACCGGGGCGTAGCGGGCGATAGCACCGGTGCGCAGGTAGTCGCCATACGAGAAACCGCCCGGCAGGACCACGGCGTCAAACCCAGACAGGTCTGTATCCTCGTGCCAGACGTAGGCGGCCTCGTGGCCGCAGACCTCCTTAATAACGTGGAAAGTGTCGGTCTCGCAGTTGGTACCAGGGAAAACCACGACTCCCCAGCGCACTAGCGCGACACCTCCCTCAGTTCGAGGGAGAAGTTCTCCAGGACCGGGTTGATCAGCACCCGGCGGGCGATTTCTTCGGCCCCGGCCTGAGCGGAGCTCCGGTCGGAAGCCTCAAGGCTGACCACGATATACTTGCCGACCCGGACATCCGAAACGTTCTGGTACCCCAGCGCCCCCATCGCGCCCTGGACGGTGACGCCCTGCGGGTCAAGGACGCCCTTTTTCAAAGTCACATAGACGTGGGCCTCGTACTTCACTTGGTTGTGCCTCCCCCGAGCACCTGCTTCAGTCTCTCAAGGGCATCAACGTACCGCCGGGTAGTCTGGCCGATGATCTCGCCCGGCAAAACCGGGGCCGGGGGCTGCTTGTTCCATCCGATCGACTCAACGTAGTCGCGGACCGGCTGCTTATCCAGGCTCTCGATCGGCTGGCCCAGAACGTAGGCGTCGACCGGCCAGAAGCGGCTGGAATCGGGGGTAAAGATCTCGTCGATCAGAATAATCTCATCGCCGAGCTGCCCAAACTCGAATTTGGTGTCGGCCAGGATAATCCCGGCCTGGCGCGCCCTCTCAGCGGCAAACTTGTAAAGCTCCAGGCTGGTGTTCTTGAGAAAGTCGGTGATCTGATCGCCGTAAATCTCCCTTACCCGGGCCTCGGAAACGTTCTCGTCATGGCCGAAGTCGTTCTTGAGAGCCGGGGTGAAGATCGGCTCGGGAAGCTGGCTGTTGAGGGTCAGCCCCTCGGGCAACGGCACCCCGCAGACCGATCGCGAAACCTGGTACTCCTTCCAACCCGAGCCGGCCAGGTAGCCGCGGACGACGCATTCGACGTCGATCCGCTTGGTTTTGGTTACGATCATCGATCGCCCCTGGAGCTTCCCGGCCAAATCGGGCCGCAGGCCCAGACCGCTCATGTCAGTGGTAATCAGGTGGTTCTTGGCGATGTTTCCGGTAACGTTGAACCAGAGGACCGACAGCCCAGAGAGCACCCGTCCCTTCTCGGGGATGCCCTGTGGGAAGACGACATCGAAGGCCGACAGCCGGTCGCTGGTGACGATCAGCAGCCGGTCGTCCAGGTCGAAGACCTCGCGGACCTTGCCCCGATGCAGACGGGGAATCCCTAAATCCGAAACCTCAAGCAGAACCTCGCTCACTTAGTCAGCACCCCTTGCTATTTAGTCCGAGCTAGTTTAATCCGAGGCGGTCGAAGACGGTCGGGACGTGTTTCAGATGATGCCGGTAGTCAAAGCAGTCCTCAAGTTCCTCAGGCGTAAGAAGCTCTTTTACCCTCGGCTCAGCGGCGATCAGCTCGCGGAAGGTGATCCCCTGGCCGGTTTCTCCCGATGATCCGGGCTCCAGGCTCCAGGCCTTCATCGCGTTGCCCTGGACGATGGCGTAGGCCTCCTCGCGGGTCAGCCCCTTTTGAACCAGCGCCAGCAGAACCCGCTGCGAGAAGATCAGGCCCCCGGTGCGGTTCAGGTTGCGCAACATATTCTCAGGATACACATGCAGCCCCTCGACCACCCGGGTGAAGGTGTGGAGCAGGTAGTCGATTAAAATGGCGCTGTCGGCGATCACCACCCGTTCGGCCGAAGAGTGCGAGATATCCCGCTCGTGCCACAGCGCCACGTTCTCCAGCCCGACCAGGGCGTTGCCACGCACCACCCGGGCCAGCCCCGAGACCTGCTCGCACAGGCGGGGGTTGCGCTTATGGGGCATGGCGGAAGACCCTTTTTGGCCCTGCTTGAACGGCTCCTCGGCCTCGCGGGTCTCGGTTTTTTGAAGGTGACGAATCTCGGTGGCGAATTTATCCAGCGAGCTGGCGATCAGGGCCAGGGTAGTCAGGTACTCGGCGTGACGGTCGCGCTGCAAGATCTGGGTCGAAATCGGGGCCGGCTTGAGACCGAGCTTCTGGCAGACGTACTCCTCAACGAACGGCTCGGCGTTGGCGAAGGTTCCGACCGCCCCGGAGATTTTGCCGACGGCCATATTCTCCCGGGCCCGCTTCCAGCGCTCAATATGGCGCTCGATCTCCTGCCACCACAGGGCGAACTTCATCCCGAAGGTGGTCGGCTCGGCGTGCACGCCGTGGGTGCGGCCAATACAGACAGTATCACGGTATTTAACCGCTTTTTCCCGGACAGCCGCCGACAGTTTTGCCAGGTCTTCAAGGATAATGTCGGCCGCCTCAGCCATCAGCGAGGCCAGGGCGGTGTCGACCACGTCCGAGGAAGTCAGGCCGTAGTGGACGTACTTGGCCGCCGGGCCGACGTACTCGGCGACGTTGGTGGTGAAAGCGACCACGTCATGCTGGACCGTCTCCTCGATCTCGAGGATGCGGTCGACGTCGAAGCGTGCCTTTTGGCGGATCGCCTCGACCGCCTCCCGGGGGATCACGCCCAGCTCGGCCCAGGCCTCGCAGGCGTAGATCTCCACCTCCAGCCAGCGTTCGAACTTTTTCTCAAGGGTCCACAGGGCCCCCATCCGGGGGCGGGTGTAGCGGTCGATCAGTGTCAATCAGCCCTTTCGCTGCTCACCGACGCCTTCACGGCTGCCAGAAAATGAGTGAACCCGGGACAATCAGGCCCGGGTTGGGTTCTAGATAGTAAGGAATTCAGGGATTCCCGCGATGGCGTTCCATGCCTAGAAATTAGCACTCATGTCCATTGGTGTCAACTTTGAATCCGAACGTTTTCGGCCTCTGTTCTGCGAATCATTCGCCTTTCCGCGGTCTGGTTACTGCAGGTCTTTTTGCTACAGTCTTTTTGCTACATATTTTCCCATCCTAACCCATGTGCTATACTGGTTTGGTGAGTAAGTACTCACTCACGCTATGGCTCGGAGGGGTGATGCCTTGCCCAAAAATACCAGAACCCGCCTGATTGAAGCCGCCCGCTCCCTCTTTGCCTCCCGGGGCTACGAAGGGGCAACCACGGCGGCCATCGCGGCGGTGGCCGGGGTGGCCGAGGGGACGATCTACCGCCACTTCAAAGATAAAAAAGAACTTCTCTTGGCCTGCCTTGAGCCGGTAATTTCCGAGGCCATGGAGCGGAGCCTGGCCCTGGCGGCCGACGGGATAACCCTGCGCCAACTGGTCGAGCGCATGGTGCGGGAAAGAATTCGGATCCTTCGCGAGAACCAGGACATCTACCGGATCCTCTTCACCCAAGGCCAGTACCAGCCGGAGATCAGGCAGCTTTTCTTTAAGCGGGTGCTCGGGCCGAGAGCCGAGCGGATCGCCGCCATTATCGCCCGTTTCCGGGAGCGAGGGGAGATGATCCGAACTCCCAACCCGGCCATCATCAGCGTCGGACTGCAGGGCATGCTCTGGGAGTTACTCAACTTCAATCCCGACGCTTACGAGATCCCAGGCTCTTCCGGAAAACCCGGCGGGTTGGTCGATGACCTGGTCGAATTCCTGCTCTATGGGGTGGCCGGCGTTCCGGCCAGCGATAACCCGGCCAGCGGTGTGCAGGCCACCGGCCAACCGAATGGAGGCGCAAGCGATGGACAACCGTGAAGCCGCCGGCGCTGGCAGGCAAGGCGCTGGCGGCAAGAAGAAGATCATTATCCCCGCGGTCCTGGCCCTGGCCGCCCTGCTTTTTTTCCTTTCATTTAGAGATGGCCTGACCGGCCCAAAATCCGGCGACCTAGTCACCTCCGGCACGATCGAGGCGACCGAGGTCATGGTTTCGGCCGAGGTCGGCGGCAAGGCTATCGAGGCCGCGGTCGAGGAGGGCCAGAGGGTTTCGGCCGGCCAGCCGATCCTCAAGATCGATCCGGCCGCCTATGAGCTTGGAGTCCAGCAGGCCGAGGCCGCCCTGGCCATCGCCAAGGCCCGGCTGCTCGAGGCCGAGGAGGGGCCGCGCTCGCCCCAAGTCCGCCAGGCCGATGAGCAGTACCGCAAGGCCCAAGCCGACCTCGAGGGCGCCCAGATCGCCTCCGACCGCATCCGGGCCCTTTACGCCGAGGGAGCGGCCACCAAGGCCCAGCTCGATGAGGCCAACACCCGGCTTCGCTCCGCCCGGGCCCAGGCCCAATCGGCCGGTGCCCAGGCTGATCTGGTCCGCGAGGGAGCCGGCATTCGATCGATCGATTCACTCCGGGCCGCCGCCCGCCAGGCCGAAGCGGCGATGGGACTGGCCAAACTCAACCTCGAGCGGGCCACCGTCCGGGCCCCGGTTGCGGGAGTCGTCCTGAGGCGGCTAGTCGAGCCGGGATCGACGGTCGCCCCGGGGGCACCGGTCGCCCAGGTGGCCGACCTCGACCACCTCTGGGTCCGGATCTACGTCCCGGTTACCGACGTCCCCCGCCTCAAACTCGGGGGTAGCGTCCAGGTGTCGGTGGACGGCCTGAAGGGCCGCAGCTTCCGCGGGGAAATCACCCAGATCAGCGAGCGGGCGGAGTTCACCCCGAAAAACGTTCAGACCAAAGAAGAACGGGTCAAGACGGTTCACGCCGTCAAGGTGCGCCTGCGCGAGGGCTTCGGGGAACTCAAGCCGGGTATCCCGGCCGACGTCAACCTCTCCCCGGCCCTGAACCCATGAGCCCGGCGATCCTAATCGAGCGCCTGACCAAACGCTACGGCACGCTGACCGCCGTCGACGGCCTGACCCTGCGGGTCGAGCCGGGCTCGATTTACGGCCTGGTCGGTCCGGACGGGGCCGGCAAGACGACGACCCTCCGCTGCCTGGTCGGGGCCGTCGGCTTCAACTCCGGCAGCCTTCGGGTCGCTGGTTTCGACGTGCCTACCCAGACGGAATCGGTGCGCCAGGCGGTCGGCTACATGCCCCAGCGCTTCAGCCTGTATGGCGACCTGACCATGATGGAAAACCTGCTCTTTTTCAGCGACCTGTACCAGGTGCCTCCCGGCGAGCGGGGCGGCCGCATCGAGTCCCTGCTCAAATTCAGCCGCCTCGGGGGCCACGAAAGCAAGCCCGCCGCAGCCCTCTCGGGCGGGATGAAACAAAAACTGGCCCTGATGAGCGCCCTGGTTCACCAACCCCGGGTTCTGATCCTCGACGAGCCCAGCACCGGGGTCGATCCGGTCTCGCGCGGCGAGTTCTGGCGGCTGCTGCTGGAACTCCGCGACCGCGGGACGGCCATCCTCGTTACCACCCCCTACATGGATGAGGCGGCCAAGTGCAGCCGCGTTGGGCTGATGGCCGGCGGGCGCCTGCTCAAGGAAGGGACCCCGGCCGAACTGCTGGCCGCCTTTCCCTTCCAAATCCTAAAAATCAGGGTTAGCCCGCTCTTTGAGGCCAAGAAGGTTCTGGCGGTCGCGCCGGGCATCCGGACCGCCGTCATGCACGGTGAGGTCATCCACGCTGTGGTCGACGACCTCGAGGCCGGCCAGGAGACCATCCACCGGTTGCTGAGCCGGGAGGCCCTGGTTGGCCCGGTGGCCCCTTCCGGGGGCTCCTTCGACCTGGGTGACATCACCCCAGCCCAGCCGTCCTTGGAGGACGTTTTTATCGCCGAAATTACCGCCCGCGGCCTGGCCCAGGCCGGGCTGAGGGGAGGCGCGCCCGATGTCCACCGCCAGTCAGGTGTCCACCGCCAGCCCGATGTCAGCCGCGATTGAAGTCGCCGGCCTCACCAAGCGCTTCGGATCTTTCACCGCCGTGGACGACGTCTCTTTCACCGTCCGCACCGGCGAGATCTTTGGTTTCATCGGCCCCAACGGGTCGGGCAAATCGACAACGATCAAAATGCTGATCGGGCTGCTCTCGGCCACCGCTGGAAGCGGCCGGGTTCTGGGGTATGACATCACCGCCCAGCCCGAGGAGATCCGGGGCCGGATCGGCTACATGTCCCAGAAATTCAGCCTTTACGACGATTTGACCGCCGGGGAGAACATCACTTTTTACGCCGGGGTCTACGGGCTTTCCGGACGCCGGGCCGGCCAGGCAATTGATCGGGCCCTCGGCCTGGTCGGCCTGACCGGAATCGAGGATATTCCGGCCTCAGACCTCTCAACCGGCTGGCGCCAGCGGCTCGGCCTGGCCTGCGCCATGGTCCACGAGCCACGGTTAATCTTTCTCGATGAGCCGACCGGAGGGGTCGACCCTGCGGCCCGCCGCGAGTTCTGGGACCTGCTCTATTCGATGGCCAGCCGGGGGGTAACCATCTTCGTCACCACCCACTACATGGACGAGGCCGGCCACTGCCAGCACCTTTGCCTGATCGACGCCGGGCGCATCGTCGCCGACGGCAGCCCCGCCGAGATCATGGCCCGGGCGGGGGCCAAAGACCTCGACCAGATCTTCGCCAGCCTGGTGGCCGGCGGCGGGAAGGGGTTAACCGCATGAACCTGACCAGAATCTGGGCCGTGATGCGCAAGGAATTCCTCCACGTCATCCGCGACAAGGCCACCTTGAGGATCATCATCGCCATGCCCATCATGATGATGTTCATCTTCGGCTACGCCGTCTCGACCGACATCGAGAACGTCGACACCGCCGTGGTGATGCAAGACCCGTCCTCACCCGCCCGCGAGCTGGTGGCCAAATTCGAGCAGAGCAAGTTCTTCCGGGTCAAGTACTACCCGGCCTCGCCCGCCCAGGCCGAGGATCTGATCCAAAAAGGGCTGGTCAAAGTCGCTTTCGTCATACCCTCCGATTATTCCGCCCGCCTCGGCCGGGGTCAGAGCGCCCAGGTTCAGGCCCTGCTCGACGGGTCCGACCCGATGGTCAGCCGTACGGCCCTCAGCTCGGCCCAGATGATTGCCCAGTCGGTTTCGGCCGGCATCACCGGCGAAAGGCTCCAGCGTTCCGGCCTGACCATCTCCAACGAACCGGCCATCGACCTGAGGGCCCGGGTCTGGTACAACCCCGACATGCAGAGCCTGCGCTTCAACCTGCCGGGCCTGGTCGGGGTGATCATGCAGAACCTGACCATCATCCTGATCGCCGCGGCCATGGTCCGCGAGCGCGAGCGCGGCACGATTGAGCAGCTCATCGTCACCCCGGTCCGCCCGGCCGAGCTGATCATCGGTAAGCTCGCTCCCTACGTCGTCATCGCCTTCCTCGACGTCGCCATCATCCTCATCGTAAGCGTCTTCTGGTTCGGGCTCGAGATCGAGGGCAGCCTGCTGCTTCTGCTGGCCTCGGCCTCGGTCTTCGTCATCAGCTCCCTGGGCTTGGGGCTGCTGGTCTCGACCGTGGCCACCAACCAGGCCCAGGCCCTGCAGATGAGCCAGCTCGTCCTGCTCCCCTCGATCCTGCTCTCGGGCTACATGTTCCCGAGGGAGACCATGCCCGAGATCCTGCAACTGGCCGGACTGGCCATACCCCTGACCTACTACCTGCAAATCCTCAGGGGCATCATTTTGAAGGGTTCGACCTTTAATGACATCGCCCCGCATTTCGCCCTGATGGCCGCCTACAGCCTGGTGATCATCGGGCTGGCGGTCGCCCGGGTGAGGAAGAGGTTGGATTAGACTAGTCCCTTGGATGACGAAGGTCGCGGGAAAACTGTGAACCATATTTATCCCCCCGACCTGACTGCTCCGGTGGCGATTGATTTGAATGGCTTTATGGTTCTGAACGGAGTTATGGCTCCGAAAGGGGGTTGTAGCTATAAGCATCCGCTCTACAACCGCACCAGTCCATAACGCCCCCTTATCATTCCCCGTTGGGTCCGTCCATTTTTTCACGATAAAGGGGCTGCTTGGGATAAAAAAACGGACGGAAGCAGGTTTCAACTTTTTATTATGGGTCAATTTGTGCCCAAGAACACCCATATTAGTTCCTTGAGTGTGGTCTAGCCCTCCGCTCTGTCCATTTTTTTGTAAAAATTAAAGGTTGAGCTTAAAAAAACAGATAGGGGCACGCGTCGTCGGCTTTGAGGGCAAGGTCGGCGTGAAGATGAACAATAACAAGCCCAATCCTGCAATCAAGCAGCTTGACACAAACTGGTGATATCGTCTATCTTGCACTTGCAAGGCAAAATAGCCGGGCGGGGAAGAGGGGATTTTTTGATGTATGTCGCGCGGACGCTTGAACCGTTTATAAAGACGGCAACCAATCAGTTCCCGGTACTGCTGGTCACCGGGGCCAGACAAGTCGGGAAAACAACCATCCTTCGGCACTTGAGCCAAAAGGAGAGAAGCTACGTCACCCTGGACGATCCTCTGGTCTTGAGCCTGGCCAGGGAAGATCCGGCCCTCTTCATGCAGAGATTCCCGCCTCCGGTGCTGATCGACGAGATCCAATACGCGCCGGAATTGCTCCCCTACATCAAGATGGAAGTCGACAAGATCCAAAAGCCCGGCCTGTTCTGGCTGACCGGCTCCCAACAGTTTCATCTGATGAAAGGCGTTTCCGAATCCCTGGCCGGTCGAGCCGGCGTGGTTCACCTCCTCGGCCTTTCCCGGAGAGAACAGGCACAGCAGAGTGAGGCATCTCGCCCGTTCTTACCGACCCCGAATGAGATTAAAGGCCTGATCCAAACCGGGGGAAAGCTTTCGTTGAGGGATCTTTACCGGCTCATCTGGCGAGGCGCTTTCCCGGCGATCGCCTTAAACGATGAGGTAGACCGCGACCTGTTCTATAGCTCATATGTCCAGACTTACTTACAGCGCGATGTCCGCGACCTGGCCCGGGTCGGAGATGAAATGGCCTTCTTGCGTTTCCTCCGGGCTGCGGCCGCCCGAACCGGCCAGATGTTGAATCTGTCGGAGTTGGCACGAGATGCCGGGGTCGCCGTCAACACTGCTAAGAGCTGGCTATCGATCCTGCAAGCCTCGGGAGTCGCCTACTTGCTTGAACCGTACCACACCAATTTGACCAAGCGGCTGGTGAAGACGCCGAAGTTGTACTTCCTGGACACCGGGCTTTGCGCCTATCTCACCGAATGGTCCAGCCCGGAAACCCTTGAGGCCGGGGCCATGTCCGGCGCGATCCTGGAGACATGGATCGTGGCCGAGCTTCTGAAGGGCTACTGGCACAACGGCCGCCGGGCTCCCTTCTACTACTACCGTGACAAGGATCAAAAAGAAATCGACCTGATCATCGTAAGTGATGGCACCGCCTATCCCCTGGAGTTCAAAAAAACCGCCTCTCCCCGTAAAGACTGTGTCCGGCATTTCCAGGCGCTTGAGAAACTGAAAATGCCCATTGGTCCCGGGGGAGTGATCTGCCTATCGGAGCAGGCACTGCCGCTCACGCCGTCCGCCCAGTCGATCCCGGTGGCCGCGTTGTGATAAACTGATGGCCGCCGGGGCCAACCGCGGCCCGGCGGGCGGCGGAAATCGCCCTTGGCCGGGCTTTCACAGCCGGGGGGTCTTTGCTTATCCTGATCCTGGTCGAGGACAGCCGGATCCAGGCCGAGACCTCTCCGAACATCCTCGCGTACCTAGCCGAAGCCGTCGTTCTATTCAGTTAGCCACTGCATACCGAACACTCCACCTTGGGTGGTGTTTCACTTCACCTCGTTCAAAGGCCGCAACTGCTTCCGGATTCATCCAGCGCCAAGCGACCACATTCCCGCCAACTCTAACTATATCGATAAGCCCTCTGTCGACAGTCAGGATCTCTTTCCTCAAGCGATCAAAGACTTCCGCTCTAAGACCTTTAGTTGTCTGCCAGCCTACAAGTCTGGCACTTAATGTAGGTTGATATAATCCCTCACCCGGGTGTGCCGAAGTTATTCGTTGAAAATTGTTGGCTTCTAAGTCAAATAATTCTATGTCACCAAAGGAGTTCCTAGAGGTATCTCTGTACATCCAGACAGCAGTGTTCCCGAATACCACTGGGGAAAAGGACGCACCATTTTGCGTCAAATTCTTAATCTCTCTGCTCTCCTGCGAATAAACCATAACATTTGTTCGAGCACTGGGTGGACTCCGCAAAAAGGTTGCTTTTCCCCAAACGATCATTCGGCCTGAAATTACTGGGGTCTCGACCACAGTATCCGGAGCACCCGGTTCAGTAGTGATGATTTCTTTTCTTCCTGTCGCCAAATTATACAGGACGATGGCAGTCTTGAAATTCCCATCCGAGTCTTTTTGAAATTCGTTCCAAACCACTTGGCCCATTGATAAACTTAGGCCTGACGGCTCAAAGCGCACTGTTCTAGTTAGATCTGATGTTTTAAGGTTTCCTTTGGTTACCAAAAATTGTTGGTTATTACTTAAATCTTTGGCATATAGCTTCCAATCTTCGGCTTCAATACTACCTGCCGTTGATTCTAACCAAACCAACCAATTTTTTTCTAATCTAATTTTATTAATTTTGTTTTTAGGTTCGGTGGGTGTGGCCAACAAGGAAATCCGTTTTGTTACTGTATCAAAAAGATATACTCCTCGACCCAAACGAGAAGTGGGCTCATCGGTTTCCCATAATCCAACGACAATACCTCCGGTATCAGTTACATTATAAATCAGCCCAGCTCGGGGAAGATCATGAATAGGCCAATTAGCCTGAAGTGAATCGTGACGCTCAATTAAATCACTATTCGTCTCATTCGTCTCCTGCGGGATTGTTGTCTCTCCTTTAGTGCCCTTTAAGTTAGAGTTATAAGTAGAATGCGAAGGATCAGGCGGGGGAACGTTGCATGCCAATACCAAAACAAGACTGCAGAGGCTAAAAATATGTTTCCAGTGTCTCACTGTTGCTTTCACACCCATAGATTGCTGCAGGGAAAGACCCTTACCCGCCGCATATCTTTAAAAGGTTATCCCATAAGGGAACGGCATCAGCTTCGAAATTCTGGAGGCACTTATCCAGTGACCACCATACGCTGCGGAGTTCTGTTGATATGTGTCTAAGTAGTATACTTCCTTCACACCTCCGTTGACCCTATGTCCTGTGCCCGCTACATAATGGTCCAATGAAATACCTTCCCAGCCAATGAGATACCCGTTTATTGAATTGCTGCTTGTATCGTAGATAACAGGATAGTTCAGGCCAATATCCGAATGAGTAGCTACGTAGGTGTCTTCGGCAGTCGGCCCCTGGAAGTAGACGTAAAAAGAAGTTCTTAACCAATCATTCAATGCCCTCTTAATCTGATAGAGGTACGTGCCACTAGTGTCAGTGTTCATATATGCTGCCAAGTTAGCTTGATTCATTGCTTGTCCTTGCGGACCATAATATACTCCCTTATACTGAAGAACCTCAAAAACACTGGCCGGTCCACACCAGTAACTGGTTTGCTGCGGAACCAACATTACACCTAGATTTTCGCTTGTGTGTGTCTGAATGGATACACCTCCAGAGTTCAATGGCTGGGCTATACCATAATCTTCACGAAAGTTGTTAAGTGCGTTAAGATAAGCTTTTTGTGTGGCCTGGCCTTTCTTTACTCTTTCGCTAAGTTCATATAATTGCTTGAAACGCTGAAGTTTTTGCTTGGCTTTGGCAATGTCTTCCGGACTGGCCACTGTGGGTTTCTGATTGCCATATTCGGAGACAGGCCCATCCGCAAATGCCCGTTGGCTAAGACTTAATAGGAAGATCAACAGCCAGAGCACAACAAGTCTACGGGACACCTTTCGTAAAATGACCACTTTTGACTTCAAAGCCATTTCTAATTAAACCTCCTACACTACACACAGATATTTGCGAGGATTACAATTCGGGTATCACTTCAGGGAGAAGATAGGCAGAAAGTGTCCGTGCTAATCTAATTTCGGACCAAAATGAGGACAGCAAGGCTACAATCTAGGTATAAGAAAACACTACTCGCCCGACCTCAAGGCAAAATCTGTGTTAGGGGAAGTGGATGCCAGACGCGGGGTTCCAAGGGAACAGCCTCGGTCAAAAAATGGTCTTGAGGGCGAAACTTAAGAAGCTTAAGATAAATACTATTATTAAGTCGAAAATCAGGCATCAGTAATTTCACGGATTTTTTTCCGTTATTTCAAGGACACGACAAATCTTTACTTTTCCCTAGCCAACTCGCTGCATCCGTCCGGCTCAGTTCACCTGGTCCCGCGGCCTAAGCAGTTGCCACCGCTAGTTAAGCGGAATCATTCCCCTTCCACGCGGATGTTCGCCCCGTCCCATTCTGGCGTGATTGTGATTTCGTACCGCCCGTTACCGCTAGTGACTGTGAACGAGATGTTATCGTTCGCCACCTCGGAATGTTCAATTTGTGAGGTTCTCTTGTAGAAAGAAACGACTTCTTCACCAGTTAACCGGGTGTAGTAAGTGGCACCTTCGCGTGAATGGCGGCCCCTCAAGGTGGTTTTAGGGGGTAATGGTAGTGTGCGGTCAGGGACACTGATGACCGTATGTTGTGTTGACGGCCTAAGAAAAGTGTCTATGAACACTTTCACGGTTGGGCGAGCCACATATGACCAGGATAACATGCCCAGCCCCACCAAAAAGCACGTAACCACAAGGCCGGACAAACCAACAAACCGCTTTGGTACATACATGTAAATTGCAGCATAACTCAGTATACAAGTCACCAGCCCAAGAACCAGCAAGGTCACCGCCAATTGTGCATCCGCTCCTTATAGAAGTATGGGGGAGCCCGAGGGGGCTGTAATCCCTCCGACTTCAGTCAGGGGATACACGGACCCCCTCGGGAGTTTTCGTTCGCGGCAATGCACGCTTAAACAAGAAATGCGCGCTCTCAAGACAAAGAAAAACGTATCGGATTGGAAAATGATCGAACAGATGTGCGGCCTGATGGGAGGCTGGAGGTGAACCGGAATCATGCCCATGGTGACGCTGAAGGCCAAACTCATTGGGAACGAACAAGCGTGGGCCGTTCTTCTTGACGCCATGCTCTGCACCACCAAGGTCTATAATGGCCTCATCTGGCACTTGCGGGACGGGTTTGAACGGACGGGGAAGACCAAAGCTGCCCGGAAGAGCCTGAACGCAGTGCTCAAGACGTTACCCAGAGCCGAGGGGTATTACTCTCTATCCGCTCAGGCCACCCGTGACGAGGTGATCCAGGCATACAACAGCTTCTTCGCCTTGCGAAAGGCCGGCCGTGTACAGCACCAGATGCCCTGGGAACCGGCCGTCAAGATGGTGTCAGGTCGGTCGCTGTCGCTTTACAGATGCGCCAGGACGTGGTTTTCCAGCGGGCCTGGAATGTCCTTATCACCTGCGACAAAGATCT
>JBGFRN010000259.1:0-2731 GCA_041695105.1 Bacillota bacterium
GGCCATTATAGACCTTGGTGGCGCAGAGCATGGCGTCAAGAAGAACGGCCCGCGCTGGTTCGTTCCCAATGAGTTTGGCTTTCAGTGTCAACATGGGCATGATTCCGGTTCACCTCCCGCCTCCCATCAGGCCGCACATCTGTTCGATTATTCTCCATCCGATACGTTTTTCCTGGTCTTGAGAGCGCGCATTTCTTGATCAAGTGCATTTCTTGATCAAGCGTGTACTGCCGCGAACGAAAATTCCCGAGGGGGTCCGTGTATCCCCCGACTTAAGTCGGAGGGATTACAGCCCCCTCGGGCTCCCCCGTACTTCTAAACAGTCCCTCTTGTGACGTGGGTCAGGCCAGTAAACGGGAAGAATATAATTGGAATCGAAATAACTCCTGATCCCCGGTGGTCTTGTCGTCTTCATGCGGGGTGCAGGATGGAGCGGGGTGAGTGCCGAAAAAGCTACCTAGGTTCGGCAGGTCAGGGTTTCACCGGTTCCGCTATACGGCAATTAATAGCCCATAAGATGCTCGATTTGACAATCGGATCACCGATCTCGGCCAAGTCCGAGGCCGTCGGGGTCGATATCGCCAAGATTGGGTCAGCCTATGGGTCAGGCTGCCTATGGGTCGGGGTGCCTAGGGTGCCTACCCGGATTCCACTCGCCTGGACACCCTGGGGGCTGCCGGATCAGCCAGTGACTAATCAGGAGGTTGAGCATGAAAAAAATTGAAGCCATTATTCGTCCGGTCAAACTTGAAGCAGTTCAATCGGCGCTAGAGACAATCGTCCAGGGAATCACGGTCACCGAGGTTCGCGGTCATGGCAAGCAGCGCGGGGTATCCGAAACCTATCGCGGGGCCACCCTCGAGGTCAGCCTGCTCTCCAAGATCAAGGTGGAGTTGGTGGTCGCCGATCACCTGGTCGATCAGGTGGTCGAGGCCATCTGCGCCGCCGCCCGGACCGGCCAGGTCGGCGATGGTAAGATCTTCGTCTCCCCTGTCGAGGAGGTCATCCGCGTCCGCACCGGCGAGCGCGGCGAGAAGGCCGTTTAGGAAGTATGGGGGAGCCCGAGGGGGCTGTAATCCCTCCGACTTCAGTCGGGCTGGCATGCTGGAATGGATACCATTGCCATCGGCACCCTGACGGGCATTCGCGAGTCCATCGACTACGGCAACAAGTTCAACCAGCGCCTACACGCCTGGCCGTTCAGCAGGGTCATAGACATGATCGCCTACCCTGATAGGGCTCGGTTAGAACACTCTTCATGGTTTCTGTGCCTATGGATATCACGGGGCTGACTCAAAAGCACTTTGAGTTAGCCCCGTTACTTGTTTTGAGGGTCTATAATCAACAAAAGCGGGGGTGGCCCAAGACAACGGCTACATGCAGTTGTTATCCGCCTCCGTCCACTTTTGCAAGCTGAACCGATTAATTTTAGGAAAAAATGGACGGAGCCACGTCGAAAACCCCGTTTTGGGCCAAGAATCAACCCAAAATCAACCCTAAACCAGTGATTTGAGCCTTCTCTGTCCGTTTTTTCATCCCTAGATACCCTTGCGCTATGCAAAAATGGACGGAGCCGCCGTCGATCATAGTTTGTTACGTCCCCCTGGGCCAGCACCCGTCGCCTTTCGGGGTCCGGCGCCTGACCGCATCACGCTGGCGCCGGCACTAGCGCGATCCAAGCGCGTCGCCTTGGTCCCATTAGCGCCGTATGCAGGAAGTGCCAGGATGGCCAGCGAAAACCTTGAAATCTGTCCTAATAATGGGTTCGGAGGCGTTTTTGTGGATCTGGAGCAGGCCAGGGCCGAAATTGATCGCATTGACAGCCATATTGTCGAGTTGATCGGAAAGCGGGCGCAGATCGTCTCGATCATAGGACGGCTTAAGGGCCGGACCGATATCGTACGCGATCCGGCCCGGGAGCAGGTGGTGGTCGACCGGGTCAGAGCCAAGGCGATCCAGAACGGGGTTGACCCGAACCTAACTGAGGACGTCTACCGGCTGCTGATGGACTACTTTGTAAAGCAGCAAATTAAGGACCTTCAAGGAGGTTAAAGAAGTGGAACTAAAAGAAGCCATCAAGACCAGGCGCAGCGTGCGCAAGTTTCAGGGCCAGCCCGTGGCGAGGGAGGTACTGGAGCCCATTCTCAATGACGCCCTGTGGGCTCCCTCGAATGCCAACAAGCAGCAGTGGCAGGTCATTGCCGTGGCCGGGAAAAAGCGGGATGACCTGGTGAAGGTGATGCACCAGTGCAAGCAGTACCTGAAGCTCAAGCTCGAAGATGATTTCCCCGACAAGCCTCACATCGTCGAAAGCACCCTGAAATACTTCGATGATTTTGGTGGGGCCCCGGTTTTGGTTTTGGTCTACATCCCGCAGCCCAAGGAGCCGGATTGGCAAAACGCCAGCGAATACGAACGACTGGCCTATGTTTTTGAGCGCCGGACCAACACCGAGGGCGCGGCCGCCCTGGCCTACAACGTTACCCTTCTCGCCCATGAAGCCGGGTTGGCCACCTGCTGGATGACCGGCCCGACCTACGTTGACCAAGAGGTCAGCAAGTACTTGGGTCTTGAGGGGCAGGAGCTGATCTGCATCCTGGCGCTGGGCTATCCGGATCAGACCCCAACGGCCCCGCCGCGCAAAGGCCAGCCGATATCCTACTTGGGGTTCTAACGGCTGGCGGCCGCGCCCACGCGTCCGCCTGGCGGCCGCATCACCGCATGTATCCCG
>JBGFRN010000219.1:0-2729 GCA_041695105.1 Bacillota bacterium
GCCTCAGACCCGGAATTGCTAACGACTAACTCAAAAGAACCGAAGGACTTGCGGATATTTGATGAAATCCCGAGGTTGAGCAACAGTAGTTGTATTTCCTGAAGAAGCTTGTTCGAGCAAGAGACGAGGCGGTTGGCTTCTCCGCCGAAGAGTTCCTCGATGAAGGCGGTCACCGTGTCCCGTGAAGCCGTAAAGATGGCCTCCGGAACCTGGTCGGTTACTCCTCTCGCCAGGGCCCGGGCCTTTTTCTCTCCAATCCCATCCTTCGCCGTAAACGCCCCCGCCCCCGACTGAACCAGCACGGTGTCGCCGGCCTGCAACTCCCCGGCCTCGCGCCAGCCGGCCGAGGTCAGCAGGCGGTGGTCGGGCGTGACCTTGATCTCTTGCCCGTTGGACAGGACGACCTTGACCGTTTCCTTGACCCCGGTCTTAATCACCCGGGCCGGGCGCATGGTCACGCCGGGAACGGCGTAGCTGCGACCGTTGACCACCCGCACCTGGTTCCAGACCCGGTCATCGGTGGCGACCATGAAGAACTCGCCCGAGGCGCGGCGGTAGAGATCCTCAATCCGCTCCAAGCCACGCTCGGTGGCGATGCGGGTGTCGGGGTGGAAGCACGGGTTAGTCGCCTCCATCGGCCCGAACTGCGGGGTCTTGTTGTCGCGGTTGATCGTGTCGATGAAGAGCACGCCCGGGTCGCCCGACTCCCAGGCCCCCTGAACGATCATGTCCCACACCTCGCGGCTGTTGAGCTGACCGCAGGGCTTGCCGGTAACCGGGTCGATCAGGTCGTAATCCTCGTTCTTCTCCAGCGACTTCATGAAGCCATCGTCGATGGTGACCGAGAGGTTGAAGTTTGAGAGCACCCCGGCCCGGTTGGCGCCCGACTTGCACGCGATGAAGTCGAGGATCTGGGGATGGCGGATCGACAGGCAGCCCATGTTGGCGCCGCGCCGGGTTCCGCCCTGGGTGACGCTCTCGGTGGCCGCCCCGAAGACCTTGAGGAAGCTGAGGGGGCCGGACGACATGCCGCCGGTCGAGCGGACGCGGGCTCCGGCCGGGCGCAGCTTAGAGAAGCTGAAGCCGGTGTTGTGGATGACGACGAACTCGCCGCCCGAGGCCAGGTAGGTTGAGTTTCGGGCCACACTAAAGTCGTACAGGGCGACCTTCTCGGCCGGCACCTCGACCGACTCAACCGCGGTGGCGTTTTCGGCCAGGGCCGAGCGGTAAACCGGCTTGTCAAAATTGACCTCCGATAGGCGGCCCCGCTTGACCGGATCGATCATGGCCGGGAGCAGGAAATCACGGAGCTCAACCGCCTTATCAAACGAGGAAAGCTTGACCTCGGTCACGGCTACTTTGCCCTTACCGTGAGGGGCTCGTTCTCTGATGTCTGGCTCGAAACCTAGCAGATCAGCCAGTGCATAGACAGAACGCATCAAGGCCGGTTTGGCCATGGTGATCGATACCCGGCCGCGGCTGTCAACCGTGCCGTCCGAGTCCACCAGGCCGGCCAGGTAGTGGCGGATTACGTCCAGCGGTGACTTAAAGATGTAATCTGGGATCCGCAGGCTGGCCCTCTCACCGGGCTCAAGCGAAAGCGCCGCCGAGATCCATCCGGTGACATCAGCGGCCGTCGTAGCAATAGAATTAAGGCCCCGGGCATCCTGTTGGATTGAGACCCGAGTCCCGAACTCCTCGGCCAGGATCGACGCCGCCCGCTCCAGCGAACCATCCCCCTGGAAAAAGCCGAGCAACCAGGCCAGGTTTTCGTTAACCATCCGCCCGGCGACTTCCTTGTAAGCCTTGACCGGCCATGAGGAACGAACGGAACTGTTCGGCCGCATCAGGATTTCCCCAGCCTGCAGCTCATCGGCGCGGACCTCGACCAACCGGCCGCCGCGCAGGACCATGAACGGATGCCAAGAGCTGGTCGTCACGGAACCGTGCTTCGTCCTGACCGTCCGCTGTTGCTCGCGGGGCACGTCGAAAGACCAGACATGCGTCACCTGATCGGCCTCGAATTCGCCCGTCTCGGGGTTTTGCGACAGGGTCTCAATTCCCAGGTCCGAGATATCGATGGCCAAACCATTGCCGCTCGCCACCGGGACGCGCCCGGGCAGGGCTGAGATCCGCTCCCAAACGGTGGCTATCTCCTCGACGCCGCAGAAGGTGCTGAAGACCAGGCTCCGCCCGTCGACGCAGCCCCCCCCGGCCTTATGGATCAACGCCGCGTTCTTCACGGTTTCAAAAATCGACTCCATGCTGTCCTCGATCGGCAGCACGAAGCAGGCCGCCAGCGACAGCTTATCGTCCTTGCCGGCGTTGGTCAGGGTCGGGCTGTTCGGGTAGGCGTCCTGTTTGATCATCAGATCGTAGATCTGGTTGGCCACCCGCAGGATATCGTCCTCGTCTCCCCCGAAGTCGGCCTCGGCGATCGAGGTGGCCAGGGCCACCCGCCAGCACATCTCCTCCGGGGTTTCGACGGCTTTTCCGTTCAGATCTTTGAGGGCCAGCCGCTTCTCGATGACCAGCCGGGCATTCTCGCCCCAGCTCCCGCGGCGGTTGGGCACCCCGTGCTTGGCGCGCAGGTCGCGGTAAATCGCGATCTTGCGCTTGACATCGTCCTCGGTCGGAACCGGAACCCCAGTGGCCTCAAAATCACTAGCCTCAGTCTTCCTGGCCAGAAAAAACCCCTACCTCTCCTTGAGCAGTTTCTCTAATTCTTC
>JBGFRN010000017.1:0-2728 GCA_041695105.1 Bacillota bacterium
GCGATGTTTCTGCTGTCGTTGAGGGATCATTGATCGCGGCTTATCTCATTGAAACCTACGCTGATCACTACGGGGCCGATCTGATGGCTATTTCGCTAGACCATTTCAAGGTTCCGAAATTCGATCCGGCCAATACCCCAGAGGTGAGTTCCGATTCGCTTCCGGCCATGGTAGCCCGGGCCCGGCTGATTCACGCCATGGAGGCCATGCGGCCGGTGTTTGGGGCGGACATTGACCTGAGCGCTCAGGATCTCAAAGCCCTGGTTAACTACCTGTGCTCCTCGGCTTACCGCTCATTTAAGGAAGACTTCCTGGCGGTGATTTTGGCGATTGCCCCGGCCTGGGGCATGATCGACACCGAAAAACTCCCGCCGCTACTGGATTTCGTGGTTACCCGCGACATCATTGATGCGGTTCGGATTGACCTGGGGAACCAGGATGTGATCATTGAGGCCGAGTTCGGCGCAACCGGACAGAGCGGCGAGCCTCTGGATTACCAGCGGATTCGCGGCGCGGAGTTGGAGACCTTCGCCCGGAAAGTGGCAAGCTTCCTGGACTACACCGGCGCTGAGGGCATCGCCTACCCGATCGGCATGGAGCACGCCGCCAAGGCCGGGGTGACCCACGAGCCGGACGTGGAGCGCCTGGAGGCGGTGGGGCGCACGGTGCTGGAGGTGACCGGGCGCTATGTGCCCTTCGTGCAGCACGGTGGCACCGGTGCGGCTGAGGTGGCCCGTGGGCTGGTCGGCAAGAACAACATCAACACCAAGTTCCTGGTGACCGCCGCCAACACCTTGGCCGATCACGTCCAAGCCCACATCGACGGAATCCGGGGCGGGGAGAAGGATGTCTGCGGCGCCAAGATTTACACCAAGGTGATTGGCGCTGTCGCTGAGGCGGCGGTGGAGAAGCTGAAGGAATCCGGAAGCTATGGCAAGGGGGCGGAGGTCTGGAGTCTACTGGGCTAGGGCTGGCCCTTCGGAGATTAGGAAATAGGCCGGGCGCCATCTAATTGGGCTCCGGCCGTTTCACTCTAGGGGAGGAGGGTGTGGAACGAATCCCTCATATTCACTAAGGCGAGCTATCTTTGTGAGGCGCGTCTCTCGGTTTTCGGCCATCGTAACTCTCGATGGCCGTGAGGAGTATGTTTACGTCCCCAATTCCGGGCGGATGAAGGAACTCCTGGTTCCCGGGTCTCCGGTCTATTTGGCCCAACCGGGCCAGGCCCATGAAGTCACCCCGCGCAAAACAACCTACGACCTCTCCATGGTGAAGCTGGGCTCGACCCTGGTGTCCATCGATTCCCGAGTTCCCGGAGTCGCATTTTCGGAAGCCGTCCGGGCCGGATCGATCAAGGCCTTTGCCGGTTATCGGACAATCCGCCCCGAGGTTCGATACGGCGAGAGTCGGCTGGACTTCCTCCTCACCGGGGATGGTCCGCCCTTCCTGGTCGAGGTGAAGTCGGTCACGCTGGTGGTGGATGGTCAGGCCAGATTCCCCGATGCCCCAACGCCCAGGGGAGCGCGGCACCTGCACGAATTGGCCCGGGCGGTGTCGGAAGGATACCGGGCCGCCGTGGTTTTTGTCATTCAGCGGGAGGATGTCTCGTCCTTTGCCCCGAACGACTCAACCGACCCCGAGTTCGGGGAAGCTTTGCGCCAGGCTGCTCTTGCTGGCGTCGAGGTGTATCCGTTGCGGTGCCTGGTGACGCCTGACCGGGTAGAGATTATGGGTGAAGTGGCGGAGCAACTTCAGGGCAGCGGTCGCGATTGACGATTTGCAGGCCGAGCGGACCAGAAAAGCCATGTTTGGGCTCCGGTCGTTTCTGTCCAGACCGTTTGCCTGCAGTTGCGGCAATTTAGCGGCAATGATATAATATGGGGAAGGGAGGAGAGGCGTTTGTTCAGACCTCGGTACACCATCACTACTGGCATTGCGAATGCTCTCATTAACATCCAGCGAGCAGCTACACTGGTTGACCAACTTCCTTTGCCATCATCAGTATTAAGAGATTTGCAGAGGCAGTCACGCGAGGCCACTGTGATTCTGTCTACCAAGATAGAGGGCAATAAGCTCGACGAGAGATCCAAGCGGCAGGCAATGTACGCAACCAGTCAGAACGCTGAGGGCCAGGAAGTCTCAAACCTCATGAAGGCGTTGGAGTTCCTGGAGAAGGCCGAGGAGCGACAGTTGCCGATCACCGAAGAGTTCATCAAGAAGGTACACGCAATTATCCAGGTTATCCCTCATGGCCGACGCCCAAGATTGACCGAGTATAGAACGCTACAGAATCAGGTCGGCCAGCGGAACGAAGAGGGGTTCTACCTGCCTCCGGAACCGCAGGACGTGCCGGACTTGATGGAGGACCTCGTTGCGTGGGTCAACGCTCCCGCTACCCTGGGAGTGCCCGCGCCTATTCGTGCGGGCCTGTTTCTATATCAGTTCCTGACCATCCACCCGTACATGGATGGCAATGGGCGAACAGGCCGAATGTTGGCCACACATATTCTCCGAAGGGCGGGCCTCGGGCTTAAGGGTCTTTTTGTCCTGGAGTCCTACTATGACCGCCACTTACGCGGGTACTACCAGAACCTCCAAATGGGCCTGCACCACAACTCCTATTTTGGCCGCAACGATCCGGACATGACGCCATGGGTCGAATTCTTTGTCACGGGCGTCGCCGAAGTCTTTGATTATGCTGCCCAGATCGTTCAGGAGAAGAGTCGTG
>JBGFRN010000108.1:0-2708 GCA_041695105.1 Bacillota bacterium
GGCTGGAAAAGCGGCATACCGTGCTGGTGGGCGGCGGCGGCGGGGCCGCGGCGGTGGTCCCGTACCTGGCCGTATTGAGCCAGCAACGCTTCCACTACCGGGGCCACCTTCGCCCCCGCCACTCTCATAACGGTCCGGGCAGCCTCCTCGACGCTGCAGCCCAGCGCCGCGGCCAGAGGCGCAAACGCCCGGCTAGCAGACTCAGCGCTGCCATGGGCGTATTCGCCTGTCCGCACATACCCCAGCAGGTTGGCGGCACAAGCGGTGGTCAGAGCGAAGCGCCTGCCGCTCTTACAGCGGATGCAGATATAGTCGGTCGGGTCGCCGGCCTTCGGGGCAAACCGCTCAAGGATCGGGTCCACTATCTCCTCAGGATCAGCATAAACGGCGTAGGGAAAGCCTGCAATATGAGCGCTGCGGGGGCCGACGTCAGTGATGCGGCCGCCGCTCATCCGGATCATCGAGCCGCCCGCCAGGCCGACGGTGCGTACGTCCAGAGAGTTAAGATAGGTCTTGTGGCCGCCCACCTCGGCGTACTCCACCATTACTTGGCCGTTCCGGATAGCCGAGATATCGGTACTGGTGCCGCCAACTTCCAGAAAGATGCCGTCGGAGATCTTCTCGTACATCAAGGCCCCGGCCACGCCAGCGGCGGGGCCGGAGAGCATGGTCAGGATCGGTCGCTGCCGGACCTCGTCCACGGTCATGACACCACCGTCGCAGCGCATGATCATCAAAGGCGCCGCGATGCCGGAGCGCTTGACCGAGGCTTCGGTCATGTCGGCGGTCTCCATCATCCGGGGCAGGATCGAGGCGTTGACCACCGCCGTCCGGGTACGGATGCGCAGACCGTAGAGCTTGCTGATCTCGTGGGTGCCCGTGGCGGGCAGCCCCTCGGCCCGGGCCGCCTCCATCACCTGGATCTCGCCCCGGGGGTCATCTACTGAAAAAGGCTCGGCAGCCACCACCACCCGGGCGCCCTCCGCCTTTACCGCCAGCACACCCTCAGACGCCCTCCCCGGCTCGGCAAAGGTGTGCCGGGTGTGGAGCCATTTGCCGGGGGCCAGTTCCAGATCACCCACCTGCGTCTCGGAACGGGCACGCGCCCCGTCGAAGCCACTCCCGGTGCAGACTACCCCGACCGGTACCACGTCCCCTTCCAGCAAGGCATTCGTCGCCTGGGTGGTGCCGTGGGCGATAAAGCGGACCTGCTCCGGGGCAATCCCCAATTGCGCCATCAGCCGCTGCAAGGACTGAACGATGCCCAGGGCAACTCCTTCAGCCGCGGTATGGGTGGTGGGAACCTTCACCTGTCCGATCAGCTCGTAGGTGTCATCATCGATGGCAACGGCGTCGGTAAAGGTCCCGCCGACATCAATGCCGATTCGCACGATAGGCATCTCTAACCGGCCTCATTTCCTTGACGAAATTAGGGCGGGGCTGCTGGCGCCCCGCCCGGTGAGAAACCGTCGGCTACCAGCGGGTAAACCCGATGATCGCCAAGGCAACAATGACAGCCGCAAAGACAAACGGCAGAGTCTGCTTCAGGATATCGTTGACATCGCTCTTGGTGAAACCGGCGGTCCAGGCGTTATGGGTATTGGTCGGATCGCAGACGCCCTGGATCATGCCGGTGCACATCAGGGCGCCCATCACCAGGTGCGGCGGGAAGATGCCCGTCAGGATGGCGCCCACCCCGGCGCCAAGGCCGTAGAGGTTAAGCGGACCCCGGTAGAGCGCCAGGGGGCTGAGAAGGCCAAAGAAGAGCACATAGCCCGCGGGGCTCGTGGGGACGATCCCCTGCAACATGGGGGACATGACCGCCTTAACGGGGTCAGACATGAGGGCGGTGACCGCCATGCCGATACCGATCATGAGGCCGAGCACCGGGGCGACGTTCTTGATGCCCTCAGTGATGGCGCCGGTCAGGGTGTTGATTATCTCCCTGGGCTTGGTGGTCAGGATGCCGTAGAGGGCGCCGATGGTCAGGGCGGCGTTGATGTCAAAAGGCTTGTTGGCGATGTACTTAAAGCCCAGGAGCAAGGCGACGGGAATCAGCGGGGTGATCAGGGAAATGGCCGGGGCCGAAGCGGCAGAGGCTGGGGCGGGAGCAGCGCTGGGCATGGCCCAGGCGGTCCGCTGGGACCGGGAGTTGAAGACGACATAGGCCAGGCCAGCGATGATCAGGATCACGCCGTTGCTGGTGGCGAAAGAAGCAATTGTCTCGATCGGAACTTTCAGCACATCCCGGTAAAAGCCCCAGTTGGCAACGTTCCATATCCCGCCCATGCTGATGCCCAGCAAGAACATGCTGGCGGCATTCAGGGGCCGGATGCCGACGCCGATCATGATCGGTAGCACCAGAGTGCCGACCATGATGACGGAGCCGAGGCCGCCGAGGGCAACGAAGGCCAAGGCGGTAGCCAGAGTCATGATGATGGCCACCGGCATCGTCTTATCGCCAGCCAGCTCCGCCGCTTTCTTGATGATGGTCTCGGCAATGCCGGTGGTGTAGACGACGTGGGCCAGCATGGCGCCAAAGATGGCGTTCATCATGGCGCCGCCCAGGCGGGGAGCGCCGGTACCGAAGACGAGGGTCAGCGCCTCGAGGGGCTTATCGTAGTTGGGCAAAAGTGCGATGAGAAGCGCCATGATCGGAAGGGCCAGGATGGCCGAAAGCCTCTTGGTATACATCATTGCTGCGAGCA
>JBGFRN010000261.1:0-2705 GCA_041695105.1 Bacillota bacterium
TCATGGGTACCGAGAAGTTCCTGAAGGAAAAGCCAGACGTCGTCCAGCGCTTCACCAACGCCGTCTACCGTGGGATGCTCTGGGTCGAAGCCAAACCGGCCGGGGAAGTAGCCTCCGCCGTTGCCTTCGCCTTCCCCGACACCCCTAAAGAAATCCTGGTCAAGGTCATGGATCGCTACAAGAAGCAAGGCACTTGGAACCCAGTTCCTCTGGTCAACCCCGAGCACTTCAAACGGCTCCAGGACGTGATGGTCTCCGGCAGCGTCCTCAAAGAAGGAGAACGGGTTAAGTATGAGGCTGTCGTTGTGACCCAGTTCGCCAAGCAAGCGATGGATAAGGTCAAATGACCCTGCCCGGGCCAACTCGCCCAAAAGTTGAGCTTTTTGACCTGTGTCTAAAATACATCTCTTGCGACGAAGAGACCCTGGCGCTGCAGGGTCTCTCCCTGTCCGTCCCGGAAGGCGAATTTTTGGCCCTGGTCGGACCGAGCGGCTGCGGCAAGAGCACGGTTCTCTCGCTGGTGGCCGGACTGCTCCGCCCCACGGCCGGAACGGTGTTGATCGACGGGCGCCCGGTGAGCGGAACCTCGCGCCAGATCGGCTACATGCTCCAGCAGGACTACCTCTTCGAGTGGCGGACGGTGCTTGGCAACTGCCTGCTCGGCCCTGAGATCCAAGGGATGGATCTGCGCCAGGCGCGTCTCCGGGTGACGGAGTTGCTCGAGAAATATGGGCTGAGCGGCTTCTCGGGCCACTTTCCCCACCAGCTTTCCGGGGGAATGCGCCAAAGGGCGGCCTTAATCCGCACCCTCGCCACCGACCCTGAGGTCCTGCTCCTTGACGAGCCATTTTCAGCCCTCGACTACCAGACCCGGCTCAACCTGCAGGACGAGGTGGCCGGAATCCTCCGCCGCGAGGGCAAGACGGTAATCATGGTAACTCACGATATCCCCGAGGCAATAGCCATGGCCGACCGGGTGGTGGTAATGACCCCGCGCCCCGGCCGGGTTTATGCCGATTACCGGATTGACTTTTCGGGACCGCCAGGATCACCCGGCAGACCGGACGCTCCAGCCGGACGGCCCGTGCCCCTGCAGACCCGGAACGACCCGCGCTTCCCCGGGTACTTCAACTCTATCTGGAAGGACCTGAACCCCGATGTCATGGCTTAGCGACGTCCTGGAACGGGGCGGGAAAACCCCGGACCACCGGGCCTACCTCAGGCGGGTTAGGCTGGCCCGCCTGGCGGTTATCGCCGCTCAGATCGGGTTGCTTCTGGCCGTCACCTTCGGCTGGGAAATTGCCGCCGACCGCAAATGGATCGACTCGTTCCTCACCAGCCAGCCCTCGCGCGTCTGGAAGACCCTGCTCCGGATGGCCGGGGACGGTTCGCTGTTCAAGCATATCTGGGTCACCCTGGCCGAGACCCTGGTCGCCTTGGCCGTAGGAATCTCCTCAGGAGTGGCCGCGGCGGTGGCCCTGTGGTGGTCGGACTTCCTCTCCCGGGTGCTTGACCCTTACCTGGTCATGCTCAACAGCCTGCCCAAGATCGCCCTGGGGCCGATCTTCTACATTTGGCTGGGCGACCGGCTGTCGATCTACGGCATGGCCATCTCGATCTCTGTAATTGTTTCGGTGATCATGATCTTAACCGGGTTCCGGGGGGTCAACGAGAACTACGTCAAGCTGCTGCGGTCGCTCGGGGCCACCCGCTGGCAGATCCTGACCAAGGCAGTGATTCCCGCCAGCGTGCCGACGATCATCGCCTCCCTCAAGGTCAACGTCGGGCTGACCCTGGTGGGCGTGATCGTCGGCGAGTTCATTTCTTCCAAGGCCGGGCTCGGCTACCTGATCATTTATGGCGGCCAGACCTTTAACCTCGATCTGGTGATGACCAGTGTCTTGCTTCTGGCCCTGGCCTCGGCCGCGCTGTATCCGCTGGTCGGGCTGGTGGAACTGCTGATGACCCGGCGTCGTACCATAGAAAAAAAGCCCGACGGGTAAACCGTCGGGCTCGAAAACATTGGGGTCAAGGCTAGGCCGGATACAACAGGATCTCCTCCGTCCCGGCCCCGGGACAAGCGGCCAGAAGATAATCCCGCAGACGCTCCAAATGCCTCTGGACATTCTCTGGGTCGATTCCCGGGGGGGCATAGACCGTATACACGGCGCTGCGGGTGGCCGGAGTAATCGCCGTCCGCCGATCGGGGCCGTAAATGACGCTCGCGATGACCCCGACCCGGTCGGAGATGTACATATCCCCGGGTTTAAGGAGCTGCTCGTCCCCCCCCAGTCTAGAGTAGCGCTCGGTGCCGTCCGAAACCCCAAGCCTGACCGGAAGCTCCAGCTTATCCAGGTCATGCCCGGCGGTCAGGAGCAGGTCTTCGATTTCGGCCATGAACATGGCGTCAACCAAGGGCGAGACGGTCGGAAGGGTTTTTCCCTTCAGCGCTACCGACTGGGCCTGGAGCAAGACGTGGTAGGTCTTGTCAAACCGCTTGTAATAGCTGGTATAGGCTAGGACCGGCCCGGAGGACTTGAAGTCGGGGGTGGACCGGAAGCGCTCCCTGACCTCAGCCTCGACCAACCGCTTCCGTTCTTCCAGCCACGGGGATGGCCGGTCGTTCAGGGCACCCCGGATCACGACGGTTCCCACCACCGCCCCGGGAAAGGCGGCCTTCCAGGCGTCCGACACCGTTAACATGG
>JBGFRN010000223.1:0-15308 GCA_041695105.1 Bacillota bacterium
AACCGCACAGGTCCCGTGCGTAGCCCTTGGCCTCGGCCGCGTCCATAAACCGCCTCGATTCTTGGCCCTCGTGGCCGGTACTGGCCGAATAGGGCTCTGACGAGAGCCACTTGACATCATCGCCCAAGCCGTGAGCCAAGGCCATAAAGCCCCAGGCCCCGCCGGCAAACCTAAGTCCGCCTTTTTCGGGGGCCTCGTAGTAGTCCCGGTAAACCTTCATCCGAAGTTCCTTAGCCTTTCGCCAACAGGCAAAGGGCTCCCCCTTGAAGGAGTTAATTTTGACGGCCCGGTCCAACAGGGTTTGCTGGTTTTTCACGTAATCATCTCCCCTGGCCTAAAACGGCAACTCTTCTGATTTAAGGACCTCCATGAACGCCTCAAACCGGATCTTAAATTGACCGACCGGGACGGTGGTATCGAACTCGAACATGTAAGTCTTGATCCCTTCGGCCTCCAGTTCGGCCCTCAAGGCCGGTATCTCCAGCTCATGGGGATCGCAGAACTTCTGTTGAATCAAGAGGGCGGCCTCAGCCCCGTACTCCCTGGCCAGTTGCTTAATATGCGGAAAACGGTTGCGCTTGGGCCAATCTTTAGAGGGGCAGGCCGGGCGCTTAACGTATCGCTCGGCAATTCGGGTCAGGATGTCCCGGCCCCGGTCGCCGTCAACCAGGTTCCAGAAGTAACGGCTGCCGGTGCAGTGCTCGTCGATTACCACGGTGGACCCATTGGTTTCGACCATTTCGACGAAGGCAACATCGTCATTCTCGCTGCCGACCATGATCAGCCTGATCCCGGTTGGGCGATCAATCCTCCGGTTGGGGAGTTCGGCCAGAATCCTTTCGAGCTCTTGGTTATGCTCTCTTTTGTCGGTCACCTGGCTGGATAGGACCATGTACATGGCCTCCAGCCCTGTCAACTTTGGCTGGCTCCCTTTTCGCCATTCATAAATCTGTTGCATGAGCTGGCGGTTGCGATTGATCAAGGCCGCCCCTTCTTCAAGGTCAGAATCACCTATCCGTCGACCGGTCCAGTTCTCGAGGGCTTTAATAAATTCTTGAAGCTCATCCCTCAAATAAGGTACGGCCTGGGGAGTTTGGGTGCCGTGGGGCATCAGGATGTTGTGGGCGAACTCAACCGGCACATGGAGTTTCCAGCTAAAAAACGATTGCCTCAAATGAAGGCAAGACTGGCTAAGGGTTATCCCGTCAAGGTAGCCATACCTGCCCAGCAGGCCCTGGGCCAGGACATCCCGGCAAAACGGACAATACATTCCGACGATATGCCGTTCGGTAACGTCTTCCGTCTCGTGGGCCCCGAGGATCCGAACGGGCAGAGCGCCGGCGGCGTAAATAATCTCTTCGGGAGCATAGGAGCAGAAGTAACCCAACACCTTCCCCCGGCCTCGGGCTTTCCACTCCCGGGCATAGTCATGGCGATTATGAAACCATTCCTTGCATTGATCGAACATCGGTCGTCTCCTCCGCAACTAAAAAATGCCTGGGTCAGCCGCTCTTGCGCCGCTCGTCAATCACCCGCTTGGGCTTGACCATTTGGTCCATGCCCGCGCTCAGGTCCCCTGGGGGAGTTAGTTCCACCAGGCAGGTCAAACCGGTGGCCGCCTTCAAGGCCTTCGACAACTGCTCACCCAAAGCGCCGGGGACATCCGACCTCAGCATTTCGCAACGAACAGTTATGACGTCAAGGCCGCCATCGGACCTGAGGACGATCCTATAGTCGCTGCCCAATTCCTTGAAGCCGCGAACCACCTGTTCAATGGCCGAAGGGTAGATGGTGACCCCTCGAACCTTGATCATGTCGTCGATTCGGCCCCTGATACCGGTAATGCGTCTGAAGGTCCTTCCGCAGCGGCAAGGCTCGGAAACGATCGAGGTGAGGTCGCCAACCATATAACGGATCATCGGGGCGCATTCCTTGAACAAGGTCGTTACCACTAAGGCCCCGACCTCCCCGTCAGGCAGAAGCTCCCCGGTTTTGGGATCGACCACCTCGTAGTAATAGGCGTCTTCGTTGATGTGGTAGCCGTCCTGGGCCTGGCATTCCCAGGTTGGGGCGCCTTGTTCCACCGAACCATAATTGTCGTAGGACTTGCACCCCCAGCGTTCCTCCAGTTTCCGGCGGGTCTCCGGGGTGAAAGGCTCCCCCCCGTGAAAAGTAACCCGTACCCGAAAATCCCGGCGAGGGTCCCACCCCTGGCCCTCGGCTACGCTGGCCAGATGCAGGATATAGGTCGGAACACCGCCGAGGACCGTGGCGCCCCACTCCCTGGCCAATAGGACCTGGCGTTCGCTCGAGGTTACGGCCCCACTGCCTGTAGGGATAACCAGGGCGCCCAGCTTCATGGCCCCCTCGGTCGAGGTGAATCCCGGGATAAAGAGCCCGTAGGTGAAAACATTCTGGACGGAATCGGCCGGTCTGACTCCTTGGGCGAACAACCGCCGGGCCCAGAACGTGCCGATGTTTTCCCAGTCTCTCCGGCTGTGAAAGATTGGTTTGGGCTTTCCGTACGTGCCCGAACTGGCCTGGACCCGTACCGCCGGGTAGTGGCCCTGGTAGTCGCCAAAAGGCGGACGGTTCTCTAGGCTCTTTTCGATATCGGCGCGAGTGACAAACGGAAGTTGGCGCAGGTCGCTAACGCTGTTAATCAAGTCAGGCCTGACCCCAGCCTGTTTCCACATCTCTTGGTAGAATCTGTTGCCCTGGGCGACCCGGCCCATCAGGCGCCGGAGTCCTTCGTCTTGCAGAGCCCGGATTTCATCCGGCCCTGAACGTTCTACGCTTTGGCTGTCTGGCGGCGCCGAATAAGACATAGATTCCATTCCTTGGATATCCTCCTGATATTGGTGGGGCTTAGGGCCTAATGCCGGCGGCTCAACTCCGGATCGCGGTAAATCTTTACCTTTACACACAGGTCCAGGGTCAAATTAACCGGGTCACAGTGTTCCAGGTCTACTTCCAGCAGTTCGTTGAACCTGATTCCCTTGCCCTTGGCTACCGGCTGAGCCTCGGTATAATGTCCAGCGCAGCCGCCGACGGCCAAAGCCTCGGGGTGGACGGCTTCGCTTGGCATGACGAAGCCTTTGACCTTACGACCGGTGGCCGATTCGATCACGATGGGATCGCCCGGCTGCAGGCCTTTGGCGTCGGCGACCCTGCGATTGATAACTGCGTAATAGCTATATGGGTTCATCCGGGCCATTTCATCCAGCCAAGGGTTCTCGTAGGTAAAGGAATTGGTATGCAGGACATCCCGGTAGTAAAAGCCATACAAATCAAAGGAAGCGTCCTTTTCCAAGTGGGAATGGCACGGGGTCCAATCGGGGAGGGGATCGTAGCGCGACCAATCCACCCTGTCGGCAAACCCCAGTCTTTCGAATAGGGCGCGTTCCTGCTTCCCGACTGCCCCCAGGAATTCGTAGTAAATCGGCAGCCGGACATCGGTGAAAGGAAGGAAGTAGACCTCCTCCACCTTTTTTGGCCAGGTCACTAACCCGTGCTGTTTGAAATACTCCAACCCGAGGCCCGAACCGAACATAGTCTTGAGCCTGCGGTCGCAGATCTCCTCCCAGGTGTAGCGCGTGTCGGGGGCCAGGGCAAAATCGCCCTGCACCGGAAACACCAAATTCATCACGGCGTTGAATTCGCTGGTGAACCCCACCCGGTCGGCTAGTTCAAGCAGGATCTCCTGGAAGTTGCGCCTTTCGCCCACCGGCCTTTCCAGCACCGGTTGCCGGATCGGCCAGGCCCAGGTGCCCGGACCGCTTGGATGATTAAGCAGGGGGGTCCACTGGGGGGCGGCATCCAGTCGTTCGAGGTAAGATGTATCCGGAAGCACAATGTCGGCCAGTTCGCTGAATTCAGTGATAAACAGGTCAAACGAAACGATAAATGGGATTTTTTTCAGCGCCTCGACAACAATTCCGGGGTTGCCAACGCTCAAGACCGGGTTGGCCCCGAAGTTGACGAGGATCTCGGGGCGGTAGTCAAGGCCAAGCTGCCGCCAGATATCCTCCTGATCGGCCGAGCCTAGAAAAGCGGTACACATGGTTAGGGGAAACAGGTCGGTCAGGGTAAGGGTATTGGGGGTTTCAGGCACATCGGGCGGCGGATAGGGCTTATGGGCCACCGGCCAGACCCCGGGAACCAGCAGACCATCTGGTCCGGCATACGGTTGATAATATGGCTTGCCGGACTCGGGATGGCCGTGCATGGCGCTGCAAAAGCCCAGCGCCCCCCCGGGCACGTCGGAAGCCCCCACCACCTGGTTGAGTAACTCTATGGATAGGCAATTGTACAGGGAATTCTTGTGACCCTGGACTCCCCTGAAATAAGCGGCGCTCACCGGCCGGTATGGAAGCTTTTTGCCTTCGATTTCGATTGTGCTGCCGATCCTGGCGTGGCGCGCAAACTCGGAGGCCAGTTCCCTGATCCTTTTGGCCGGAACGCTGGTGATCGAGGCGGCGTGTTCCGGGGAATATTTACGGACATGGTCTTTGATCAACTGAAACCCTGGCCGGCATTCGGTTCCATTTACGGTAAACTCACCGAGGATGGCGGCCTCCGCCAAGCTCGGGTCGTCATAGGTCTTTGGGCGGCCGTCGGACGAGTCCCAGATCAAAGGCTTCTGGCTGGTCTGATCCCTGACGTACAGACCGTCGGCGCCGACCAGGTAAGGGCCGTTAGTCTTATTTTTGATGTGTTCACGGTCGTACAGGTCGAGTTCGTTTAGGAGTACGTTGACCATTGACAGCGCCAGGGCGGCGTCGGTGCCCACCCTGATCGGCACCCATTCGGTAGCCTTGCTGGCGGCAAAGTTGCACAGCGGGTCCACCACCACCAGCCTCATGCCACGAGCCCGGGCATCGGAGGCCTTAAGAGCGTTAGGGTTGGCCGAATGACCAGCGCTGTGGCCCTTGGAAGCCCCGAAGTAGATGGCGTATTCGCAGTAGTCATAATCCGGAACCAGTGACCACGAGGCGTGGAAGGTCCCGTTGATCTGATGGGCGCCGTTGCCGCAATGCAGACCCCCGCCCGCCGTCCAAAGGTTGGGGCTGCCAAAGGCCAGCGCCCAGCACATTCCGGTTCGCGCGCTGTTCGGGGAGGTAGTGGTCCGTTGAAAGATCAGTTTCCTTGGGTCGTCGGCCCGAACCCCTCGGAGCTTCTCGGTAATGATCTCCAAAGCCTCATCCCAGGAGATTTCTTTCCACTTCGGATCGACGCCGATGCCCTTCTCGGGGTTGGTGCGCATCAGCGGAACGTTGAGGCGGTTGGGATCGTAAAGGAGCATCAAGCCGGAAGCACCTTTTGGGCAAAGGCGGCCGTTTCCTATCGGACTGGCTGGGTTTCCTTCTATTTTTAGGGCCAGACCGTTCTGGATCTTAACCTTGATGCTGCACTGGCTGTAACAAATACTGCAGGCCGACGGAATCCACTGAGTCTCCGCCATTAAAGGAACACCTCCTTTTCGTTGATGCCACCGCCCTCGGCCCCCGGAACGATATAGATATCGATCTTGGTCCCCGAATTCCGGAAAGGGCCGAAACGCTCCTCGCTTACCCCTCGGACTTGTCTCCCGTCTATGAACACGGTGACGTATGGTTGGATATGCCCGGCCCGCGTCATCAATTGGCTTCGGATTCCTTCCCCCAACCGCTGACCAAGGGCCTCAACCAGTTCCGAAAGGTCGAATTCGGCGGGCAGTGGGATGGAAACCCTTGGCTCGCTCATCAGCTTCCTGAAAATGCCATAAAAGGTGATGTCCCCGGTAACCACGCCTCAGCACTCCGGCCGGACGACAAAGGGGGTTCCCAGGTTTTCGATCTGCGCCCTGGTCCCGGCCAACAAAAGCATCCGTCGGAGGCCGAATCCTCCCGCCAGGACGCTGGCGTGCCCCAGCAGTTCAAATCCTAAACCGCCCCCGTTCAGGCGATAAACCTCAAGGATAATGGGCACGGCCAGCCCTACAGCCACCACCAGCCCCCAAAAAAGGCCAGTCAGCGGCCCGCTCACCAGGCTCTCGACCGAGCTTCGAGCCCGGCCGTACGAAATATTTAAGTGAAAGTAGATCATCAGCAGTTCTCCAGACAGAAGGAGGATGTGGTATGGCCGAAGTCGTTCGGCAAAGCTTTCGATTTCATATTTGGGAATTAGGCCGCCCAGCAGGTATCCAGCGAGTATGACCGCAGCCGCGCCAGTTGAGAGCGCCGACAGCAGGAACAAGGCTGGAATGGCCGGCGAATTCCACAGGGGCCGGGAAAACATGGTTCCGATCAGCAGACCGGTATAAACCGCCACCAGCACTCCGGCGGCCAGGCTCACTAGGAGCATAAATTCGGCCAGGCCCGAGGGCTGAGCCGAAAGGGTGCCGGGCTTGGTGCCCAGCCCTAGGGTCAAAAGCCCCAGGGCAGTGAAAGCTATCAGGATCCAGGCCCCCCGGGCAACCCAGGAGCGGCGAACCCGGGTCAGCACCCTCAGGAACATCCTTGGACGCTCCAAATCCCAAATCAGAAATGGGATCGATCCAGCCACTAACAGCAGTCCTAGGCCCATAGCCAGCACACCCGGGCCGGCGGGACCAGCCGAAAACAGGAGGGCGCCACTCCCCAAGACATAGGCCCCCGCCCCGGCGCCGGCTCCGAATAGATAAGCGGCCACCTTCCATCCCCAGACTCGCTGAAGGGGCACAAACCTGGCCCGGTTCAAAGCGCTCCCCCCCTGAGGTACGAGATATGCCTTCGGTTGGGGACCAAATAGTAGACGCTTGGGTCGGTCCCTTGTTCGGCCTTGAGCTGAATCACCTGGCCTGAGCCAACCAGTTTGGCCACCTGGCTCTCTGGATCGTCCAAATCGCCGAAAACACGGGCGTTGCACCAGCAGTTAATCACACAGGCCGGAGTCGCTTCGCGGTCGATGCCAGGGGTTAATCCGGCGGCAAGGCCGGCATCGATTCTGCCTGCGCAAAAATCGCATTTGCTGGCCGTTCCCACCTGGTGCCTCCGGTAGCCAACCTCCTCCAGCGGAGTCTGATGGCCCGGGAAATAGGTTCGCTTTTCGGTCAGGATGTATCGGGCTCCGTAAGGACAGGCTACCAGGCATGATTTACAGCCGCTGCAAAGATCGGAATCGATGCTGACAATGCCGTCAGGCCTTCGATAGGTGGCGCCCGTGGGGCAAACCCGTTCGCATTCGGGTTCGGCGCAGTTCATACAAAGAAGCGGTAGGGGAACTCGCTGGACGTTAGGGTACTTGTTAACCTCAAGCACCTCCAGACGAGCCCAGGTGATTTCCGGGGGCGTTAGATTCTCGCCCTTGCAGGCCGCGTGACAACCAAAGCACCCGCTGCAGCGATTTAGGTCAATCGCCATCGCCATTCTCGGCAATCATTGCACCCCCAACAGCGGCCCCAGGCCGAGCCGTCTGATTCGCTCCGGCGAGGGCCGCCCTTCCTGAGAATAATCGAGGAACGAGTAATATTCGTCGAGCATTCCGTCTAGGTTGCCGACCACCTGGCCGGAAGACGGACCGGCGTCGGTCAAGGGCTCCCGCAGCATCCTTTGGGGAAGGGTGTCATCCGAGCGACCGAAGCCCTCTCTGACGTTAAAGCTCCGCTCAAGCAAGAGAATTCGCTCGCCAACCTGGTCCAGGAAGCCCGGATCCCTAAATTCGTCACGACCGGTCGCCGCGCTGAGAAGACCGGCAAGCAGCTCCGGCGTCAAACCGGAATTGCCGAAGTTGCAGACGATTGATACCTCGTCGGCCGCCTGCTGGATCTGAGCCCGGGCGATTGGCTCACCCTTACCGGTCTCGGAAAAGCGGTCAGCTTGACCAAAAATTTCGGCCCGGGGGCGCCCATACATATGACTCCCCCCGATGTTTGAGGTCGCGTAGCTGAGGGCGTAGCCCTTTATTGCCCTTGGGTCGTAGCCCGGCAGCTCCATCCCCTTACAGTGCATGGCGAAGTACCCGGCCCCCCGGCCAAGGCTGGCGGCCGCTTTCTTGGTCCCCTCGGCCAAGAGGTCTCCCAGCCCTTGGCGACGGGCGATGGCATCTACTAGGGCCAAAATTCTGTCGTTATCGCCCCAGCCGGGGGCCTGATTTCCAGCCCCGGCATCGACAGCCGCTTCGGAACCTGACAGCAGGCCCCGCTCGGCCAGTTCACAAGCAAAGCCGATGGCGCTCCCGGCGCTGATCGTATCTAAACCAAGCAGGTCACAGCGGGCGTCGGCTTCGACGGCAGCCCACGGATCAACGTTCCCTACCTGGGCCCCGAAAGCCCAAATCGTTTCGTACTCGGGGCCCTCACTGAAAGCTCCGGCGTAAGGCCCTTCGGGCACCCGGTGAATCTGGCCGCATCGAGTCATGCAGCTATAACAGCCAAAATTACCTGTTCTGATTTTGGAAAAGCGCTCAGCAAAAAGCCCCTCGCAGCCCGGCAACCCTCCGGTCCCAAAATTCTTGACTGGGAAGCATCCCATATAACAGGAGACCTCGGTCATGATCGTCGTCCCCATCTGGTTCAATTGCCGAAAGCGAGGGCTAGCCTTCAAGGCCGAGATTTGCTGGCGGATCAGTCTGGAGTACTCTTCCGGGCGGGCTACCGAGGGGCGGGAGCCCCCGGACAGAACGATCGCCTTCAGCCGCTTTGATCCCATTACCGTTCCCACGCCGCCGCGGGCGGCCGTCCGACGGCCATGGGTGATGGTGGCAAATCTGACCAGACGCTCACCGGCCGGGCCAACGCAGGCGATTCTGACCCCGGACCCATGACGGTCGACTAGCCTGGACTGGGTCTCCTGGGTATCTAATCCGGCAAGGTCCTGGGCATCCAAAATTCGGACTCCGGACGCTTCGACCAGAAGATAGCTGAGGCGAGGAGCCATTCCTTCGATCAAGATTAGCTCGTAGCCGGAGAACCTCATGAAGGCGCCAAAATCTCCGCCTCCGACCGAACGCATAACGCCTCCAGTCAAAGGGCTTTTGGTGACGGCCATCCATCGGCTGAAGCCCTGGGCCGAGGTGCCGGAGAGGACCCCGGTGGCCAAGATCAGCCTGTTGTCCGGACCGAGCGGGTCAACCCCTTGGGGCTGCTCCCGCAGCAAGACGGCCATGGCCAGGCCCCTTCCTCCGACTAGCAGATCAACATCGGACCCCGGAGCCTGTTCGACCCCCCAGCTCCCGGTGGTCAGATCGATCTTCAGCATCCTGGGTCCGTAACTCACCCCGTCACCCCCAAGCCATCGTTCAGGTAGCCCAAAGCGACCGAACAAAGACCAATGTCAGCCGCTAGACCGAATAACTCCTCTAGAGCTGCCCGAGAAACGGGAATGCCATCTCGGAGGCGCTCTTGGCGGTTCCGAAGTTCACCCTCCCCCGGCATAGAAACCTCATCAAAGCCCGGGGCGAGCCGGGAATCCTTGAGATAGGCGACCAATTGGTCAAGGGCGGTTCGAAAGGCGGCTGGTGGGAGGAAAGCCTCCAGCTTGAGAACCAGAAAAAAGTGGCTGCAGCGGTTAGGCTTGGTCAGGCTGCGCATCGAACTGACTCCATCGGCGAAAGCACCCCCGCTGAGCAGCGCCGACAGGGCCTCAACGGTCAGGGCTAATCCGAATCCCTTGGGTCCCCCGACCGGTAGGATGGTGCCGCCCTCCAGGACGGTGCCGGGGTCGGTAGTCGGCCGCCCGTCACTATCGACTCCCCATCCGTCCGGGATGGATTCACGGCGCCGGCTGGCCGAAAGCACCTTGCCTATGGCTGCAACGCTGCAGGCCATATCCAGGACAATTGGAGGCCGGGTGCCTGCCGGCAGGGCTACAGCCAGAGGGTTATTTCCAATGCGAGACCCGGCTCCGCCAGGGGGCGGCATTAGCGGCGCGGTGTTGGCCACAGCAATCCCGATCATGTCGTGTTCCAGGGCTTTCATGGCGAAAAAAGCCGCAGCCCCGAAGTGATTGCTGTTGCGAACCGCCACCGCGCCCAGTCCGCAGGCGTCCGCCTTGGCGATGGCTTGTTCCATAGCCCGTGCGGCGGCGACTTGCCCCAAACCGTTTTGGGCATCCATTACCGCGGTGGTCTCAGTTTGACTAACTACAACGGGCAAGGAGGCCGGATTAATAAGCCCCTCCGCGATCCTCCGGTAGTACATCGGGACCAGGGCGAGCCCGTGGGTATCAATGCCGCGCAGGTCCGCCTCAACCAGTGAATCGGCCACCACCTCGGAATCACGCGACGGAACGCCGAGGTGAGCCCAGAAGTCGGCCAGGGCTTGGCGCAAAACCTCGGGACGGAGGCGGATGACCTCAGCCCCCATGAGCCCGACCGCCCTCCTTGGCCATCCCCATCGAATCAAGGACCTCCTCTTCAATCAGAGTCCAGATTTTCTCGGCGTAAAGAGCGAATTCGGGAGTCCGTTTAACCGATAAGGGACGCGGGCGAGGAAGTTCGATCCTAATGTCGGCTTTGATTCGCCCCGGCCGGGCCGAAAAAACCAGCACCCGGTCCGCCAGATAAACGGCCTCATCGATCTGATGGGTGATGAACAAAACGGTCTTCCGCTGTTGATTCCAGATCCGGAGCAGTTCCATCTGCATGATCTCACGGGTTTGCGCGTCCAGGGCCGCAAATGGTTCATCCATTAGCAACACGGCTGGCTTAACGGCCAGCGCGCGGGCCAAATTGACCCTTTGACGCATACCACCCGAGAGCTCGTGCGGGTAGTGGCGCTCGAACCCCTTTAGGCCAACCAATCGAATCAGATCAGTCGAGGCCCGCCGGCACTCCTCCCGTGGCCGACCTTGGATCTCAAGCCCAAAGCAGACGTTCTCTTCAACGGTCCTCCAAGGATACAGCGAATCGGCTTGAAAGACGAAGGCACGGTCGGTTCCGGGCGCCCCTACCTCACGCCCGTCCAGAATGACGGCACCGGTATCAGCCGGCACCAAGCCGTCAATGATCCGGAGGAAGGTGGTCTTGCCGCAGCCGCTTGCCCCGACGATGCAGACGAATTCCCCTTCCTGCACCATCAAAGAGATGTTGCGCAAAACCTCCACCGCGCCGCGCCGCCGGTCTTGATAGGTCTTATTAAGCCCACGGACCTCTAGTTTGGGAGTCATTGCTTGGCCTTTTCGACGTATTTAGAGTCGTAGACATCCTTGACGTTGGAGACCTTCTTGAGCTGGCCGGCCTCTTTGAGCATATCAATGACGTTCTGCAGACCATTTAAATCTGGGCCGCCGTCAGTCGTGAAAACCTTGCCTTCTTGAACCAGGAGTTTGTAGTTTGACCGGATGATGTCCTCGGGCTGGTTGAGGTACTTCATCATCATCTTGACGGCCTCGTCCTGGTTGGCTGGGCTGCTGACCCACTCCGTCCCCCGCCGGATGGCCCGGATAAATCCGACCACGGCCTGTTCATTCTTGGCCAGGTAGTCCTTTTTGAAAAAGATCCCGTGCCACTGGACGTTCATGTTGCTGATCGTATCAGCCAACAGATTCATGCCTTCCTTTTGGCCCCGGGCGTCCCAAGGCGGTCCGATCAAAGTAGCCGAAACTGCTCCCTTGGTCAGAGCGGCATAGCGATCGGCGATTGCCCCGGTTCCGATCAAGTCGTAGTCGCCCGGGGTCTTCATTCCGGCCAGATCTTTGAGGATCTTGGCTGTGATCATGGTGATAACACTGGGGCCGGGATTGTCAGTCCCGATCACTTTCCCCTTGAGGCTCTTCAGGTCTTTGATTTCCGGTCGGGCTACCAGGGTATAGGCGGCCTTATTCTGGGCGGCAGCCACGATGACCAGGTCCCCGCCCTCGTCGATGGCCCGGATGATTGGGAAGGCGGTCGGAGTGGCAGTCTCAACCGCCCCGGCCACGACCGCTTGAACCGATTTGGCCTCGGTCCCCACGGCGCTGATTTCGAAGATGATGCCTTCATCTTTGAAAAAGCCTTTTTCCATGGCCGCGACAATCGGCCAGTGTCCTGCCACCGGGGCGGCTGAGGCCGCTCGGATGGTGACCGGTTGCTTGGCTTTAGGCTGCTCGGGCGTTGGTTTGGTCTCACCGCTGGTCTTGGATTCACCGCTCGTCTTGAGTGGCTCGCTTGGAGGTGCCTGCGCCCCACATCCGGCGATCCAGGTGGTCAGGGCCAAAATCAGGAACACCGTTAATAAGAACCTCTGACGATTTTTGGACACCGTTCCTCTCCTCCTCTTAAAACCTTTGCCCGGAAACACCCCAGGATTGGCTCAGTCTCGCCAAGGCGCGTATCTTTTCTCAAGCGCCTTGACCCCCTCTGAAAAGGCAACCCCCGAAACGGCCAGGATCAATACCCCGACGAACAGCGTGGCTAGGTCGAAATTCTGGCTGGCAATAAAGATCAGGTAACCGACACCGGCTCGGGCCCCAAACAATTCGCCGACCACTATCCCCAGTAGCCCTCGCCCTCCGCCCAACCTCAGACCGGACATGATAGCCGGGATAGCCCCGGGCACAAGCACTTTGGTGAAGATCTGCAGCCGGCTGGCGTTGAATGAGGCGGCTACCTCGACCAATGAGGGGTCAACGCTCCGAACGCCAGAGTAAGTATTGATCAAAATAGGCAAAACGGCCAGCAGGAAGACCACCGCCACCTTTGAGGAGAGCCCCAGCCCGAACCAAATGATGAAGAGCGGGGCCAGAGCGGCCACCGGCGTGCTGTAAAGGGCTGAAACCAGCGGGTCAAGGGTGTCCGCTAACCAGGAATAAGTGCCCATTAGCAGTCCCAAGACGATGCCCACGGCTGAAGCCAGAACCATACCCAACCCGAATTCCAACAGGCTGACCTGGACATGGGGCCAAATATCGCCCGAGCCAACCATAAGGCCAAATTGAGCCATTACCTTGCTTAGCGGCACGAACAATAGGCTGCTGGTCACAACGTAACGTCCAACCAGTTCCCAGGTCAGGGCGACGAACAGGAACCCCCCGGCTCCTCGGGCGACCTTGGGGTTGATCTTGCGCCATCCCCAGCCTCCAGGCCGGCTGCCGTTGTTGACCAGAGCCGCCCTCTTTTTTGCGACAACCGGCGCGCCGGCCATAGATCCACCTTCTTTCTGCGACCAAACTTCTGACCTCAAGCCAGTTTCGGACGCTCACTGGCCACCTGGGCATCCACCAAACAGGGCCGACCGCAGGCCATTGCCTCTCGGAGGGCAGGCCCAACCTCATCGGCGTGACTCACCCTGATGGCATGGGCCCCGTAGCCTTTGGCCACCTGTCCAGCGTCAATGCCTGGTAAGCTAACCCCAGGGTGCTCACGAGTGTCCCCTTCAGTTCCTAAAAAAGACTCGATTCCGGCTTTGACCGCCTGATAGGAGCCGTTATTGAGGACCAAGGCTATTACCGCCAGCCCCTGTTGGACGGCCGTCCAGAAGGCCTGAACGGAGAACTGAAGGCTCCCATCCCCTACCAGCGCTACCACCGGCCGACGGGGATCGGCTAGTTTGACGCCAAGGGAAGCCGGCAGGCCCCAGCCCAAACCCCCGCCCCCGGTACGGAACAGCGCCCCGGCCCCGGAACTAGGAAAACTGTCAAAGAAAGCCGGGGCCGAGCGGACGGCCTCTTCAACGATCGCCGTCTCCGGCGGCAGAACGCGCCGCGCCTCGAAAGCCAAACGAGCCACGGAAAGCGGCGGCCCGGAGGCGCTCCCGGCGGCCGAGGCCCACCGGCGCTCCAAGGCTTCCCGGAAGGGCCTGATGGCCTCCAACCGTGCAGCCTTAGTTTCGTCCGGGGGGACGGGAATCGCCTCAAGAAGATCAAGGAGGGCAGGACGGGCGGAGGCCGCTATGGCCGCGTGGACTGGGTACAAGCGGCCAATCTCCAGCGGGTCTGGATGAATCTGGATGACTTTGGCCTGCGGTGGAAGGGCGGGGCGGCTGGGAGGGAGAAATTCCATAAAGAGGGTGGCCCCGACAAACAGGATCAGGTCAGCTTCCTTGATTACTGGGTGATCAACTCTATAGGCACCCAAGTACTGAGGATGCTGTTGGGGGAAAGCCAACCCGGTCAACGAACGCCGGTCTTCTTCCAACACTGGCAGGGCCAACTTCTCAGCCAGGTCAAGGATTTCAGTCGTCGCGCCGCTGGCGGGAACGTCCGAACCGGCTACCAACACCGGTCGCTGGGACCCGGTCAACAGATCGACTACTGCCGCAACTTCACCGCGCCCCGCGCGAGGAGACGGCAGAGGTCCGCCCCCAAGAGGCAACGCCCTCTCAGCCACCGGGGCTCCCAATAGATCCTCAGGAACAGCGAGGAAGGTCGGACCCGTTGGTGGCGTCGAAGCTATCCGCAGGACCCGGTTGAGATCTTCTGAGATCTGGTTGGCCTGGAGCGTCTGGCAGGCCTGTTTGGTTATCGGGCGCACCATAGAAGCTAGGTCGGGCAGAACACAGAACCCGTTCCGGTTGAGGATCCCGGTCGCTTTGTGCCCGCAGGTCACGACCACTGGGCTGCGGTCACGGAAGGCGTTGTAGATTTGGCTCATTCCGGCCATAGTTCCGACCGTGGTATGCAGACCGACGACGGCCGGGCCGTTGGAAGCCCGGGCATAGCCATCGGCCATCGCTACAGCCACGGCTTCGTGAAGGCCCAAAACATAGCGGACCTTGGGCTCTCCGTAGAGCGCCTCGAGCAACGGAGCTTCCGTGCTGCCCGGGAGCCCGAAAAAGTAGGGTATTCCCCAATCTTTCAGGACCCTGACGAAATCCTCAGCCGCGTACATGCCAACGCCCCCTGGCCGCAATGGCGTTACTCTTGGTGAATTATCTGACCGTAGGGTCTACCGTGAACAAAGTTGTCAAGGGTCTCAAGGATCTCGATGAACCAAGTTTCCTGGTGTTCGGTACCGGTTCCGGTTCGGACCAGGAGCTCGGCCGGCCCTTCTTGGCGGGAGAGGTTGGCCAGAACGTGCTGGGCGTTGTACTTACGTTTTCCGGGCGTCAAATCTCGAATAAAAAGCCGCATCCGTCCCTCTTTGAGGTCACCCGGGGAACGAACAAAGGTTACAAATCTTTTCATTTGCCCAGATACTCCTCCCAGCGCTCAAGCACTTTAGATCGGGTAGCCGCCGTATAGGTGTCCTCGAACGAAGACTTGACCGGGACATCCTTGGCCCGATCCCAGTGATCCGGCCAGGTGCAGTCAAAGGCCACCGAGGCTCCCCAGAGGTTGTTGTGTTCGAACTCATCGCCGGCCGGGAAGATCGGGTTCCCTCCGCGGGTGTATTCGTTGACCAGTATCCCGCGGGCCGGATGACATTTGGTT
>JBGFRN010000279.1:0-2698 GCA_041695105.1 Bacillota bacterium
CGCCCCGGCCGGTACCGACGTGAGTCGGGGAAAGGGTATGGAGCCAATAAATTCGTGTATTCGTCATGCTTCACCCTCCTGTCTTTTTCAATCACCAAGTGCCCCAGGCGGCCAGCCCGAAGCCATCCCGCCGGTCCTGCTCGCCGTCGCTCACCGGTTCCAGCCACCTGGTAGTCAATGATGCGGCCTGACCGCTTTTAACCTCGAAGAAATAGACCCCGCCCGCCGGAACCATGCGCTTCACCGGTTTAGGGCCAGGTTGCTGGTTCGGCAGGTTGGCCAGAGACCAGCCTGACACAGCCTGCCAGCGCTTGATGCTCACGCCGACCAGCTTAAGAACCACCCCCGCTCCTGGCGGGGTTCCGGTTAGGTCACCATTTAACCAGCCAGGCTTCCAGCCGCTTTCAAAGATCGCCGGCGTGGCCAGAACCATTTGCACGCGCTTGCTGCCGGCCAACGCCTCCGCAACGGATTCCGGGCAGATCCAAAGATTGGTGCCGCCAGCCTTCCAGCCGACCAGGCGGCGTTCTCCGCCTAAGGGGTGCAGTGTATTCAGCCGGGATACCGTTTCACCGCACCACCCGCTCGCCGTAACCTTTACGGCCAGGGTAATCTCGGCGTACCGGTCTCCAAAAGCGGTTTGATGTTCCTCCCCATACCTCGCCAGGTACATCAAGGGAAGCGCCACTGTCGTGAAGAGGCTCCCCTCATCCGCCGCGCCGGTGTCCGCATCAAGACTGACATGGGTACGCTCATCCTTGTAAGGCACCTGGAGAAAGTTCTTATCAAACCAGATCATCTTGCCGGTCAGCCAGTTCCCATACCGGTCGAGCGGCCACCACGGCGGCGCGTCTTTGGGCTTGAAATCCTCCGGAGCTTGATCCTTTGACAACATCACCGGCTTAAGTCTCTGCCCTGGCCAGTCGCAGCCGCCGTCATCGACCTCTTGTGGAGTCACCATGAGAGGCCCTTGCTCTGGATGAACGACACAGTCCTGAGGGGCGGGGAGATACAACTGCTGATCCGCGACCGGGAACACGCCAGCGACGGAAACCTCAAGGAGTTCCTGCGCAGTTTGATCAGAGAACCCTTTTCCCGACTCTTTGCCGATCACTGTCCGGAGCGAGCCCGCCACGACACTTGGAAGCAACCAGCCAAGGCTTCGCATCCTGTTTCCTTGACCGGCTCCGAACGGCCGACCATCGCGAGAAACGATCGGATCACGGCAGGTCAGATCAACAGTAGTGACCGTCATTCAAACACCCCCTCAGCCGCCGTTTGGCCGTTTGAGGCTCGGCCGGTTGCCTGGCGGATCGCCACAGCAATTTGGCGGGAGACCAGGATCTCGTCTCCCAACCGCCGCAGGGAGACCGCATCCTTTACCTGTTTACGGACTAGTTCCCGGACCTGATCCAGGCTGCCGCCATCCCTTGGTCGTTTCGCAGCAATCACCCTCAACGCATCGCTTCGGATCGCGGCCTCAACCGAGTCGGAAGGCCAGTCATCATAGACCCTGGCTATTTGGTGAAGATCGGTCGCCACCCGATTGGGAATGGTACTCGAGTTCAACCCCCGCGCCAGTTCGTCCAGACGACCGTCCAGATCATTAGACCAGTTCGCCCGTAATCTGACAGGCCCCCCGCCGCGCTTGTGCAGATGTACCGCGAGACCGTCGCGGTGTTGCTGCTCTCCATCCTCGGGTTTCCGGTTCTTGGCGTGCTTCTCGGCGCTGCGGCCATAGTTTAGCAGATCTTCCAAGTTCTCCATGAAGTGGGCTATGGCCAGCCCTACTGAAAGGGTTAGATCTGTACCGGCCCTGGCCGCCTGGGTCTGAAGCAGCTGACCGAACTTATCCCGCAACGCTCTGGCACACTTCAGGCACTGGTCAACCGGCACGAATGCCAGGACGTCGTCTCCCCCGGAATATACCAGCACACCATAGTGATCATGTACGATCCGTCGGGCCTCTCCCGCAAAGCGAGAGAGTCGCCGGGAAAACTGTTGATGTTCTTCCGCACTTTTCAAGCTCGACAGCGCTTTTCCGATGTGGTCGCCGTCCGCGACCAGAACGCCAAGATAGGGGCTGGGCTCCCCGGCTTGCTTAGTTAGCCTGCCAAGAGCGTCGCCGAGCGACCCGAGGGTTCCCTCTGAAAGCATCGCTTCCTGGCGCAGTTCGTGGTGCCTTGAGCGGTACACCGTCGTGCCCTCGAAGGGAAACTTAGAGTAATGGGGATGCCCTCGATCGGAGGAGGTATTGAGCTGGTGGATGACATCCGGGCCGTTGGAACGATTAATCTGCTCGCACTCATCAATGAGGCTTCTAAGATTCTCGCCCCCGACCCCTCGAATCCACGGATCTGCGGCCACTCGTGCCACAGACGGATAGGGGCGATTGCTCCCCGCCGTTCGCTTAACAAGGCCGACCGCGCAGAGTTGCTCACCGTCACCAAGCCGTAAGGGGCGCCGCAACCCTGACCGATCTGATTCGTCCTTCCGAGCCTTGATTAGGACGCTCTCCCGCAGCCCGTCGAGAGACGACTTGGGGATCCCGGTGCATCCCTTGGCGGGCTGAAAGTCGCGGCAGTTCTTGCGGCCCGCGAGGAGCCTCATCAACCGCGCACGATCGTCGCTGTACGAGTCGGGTCTGTGCGAAACCCACGCGGCGTAGAACTCGATGACGTCGTCTACTTGGTTTTCC
>JBGFRN010000093.1:0-2687 GCA_041695105.1 Bacillota bacterium
CCCACGGCCCAATAACGCTTTCATGCGGCTGAATGCAGCCCCGGCGGTAGGGGGCCGATTCCTTCGTGTACAAGCCCCTCTCTCTCAGATCCCCGATGATCTTCTTCATCCGGGCCTCCCGCTCGGCGATCGTCCGATTGTAAATCAGAAAGACCCGATCGCGGTCGATCTCGCCCTTAAGATAGCGGTCGGGCTTGGCCTCCTCCGGGATGGAGTGGCTGATCCCGCTGCCCGGCCTTTCCCCAGCCGGCTCGAAGATCAGGGCCGGGCTTCGCATCAGCTTTCCGTGCAAAGTCTGGTCCCGGTCGGCCTCTTCTAGCAGGTAGGCGAAGGTCTCGGCCACGTCGGTCAAGTTGCCGGTCCAGATCTCAAATTTCCAGCAGTTGATCGCCTCTGGTCCCGGCCGCCTGGTTTCTTCAAGCCCCCGGTAGCAGCGGTCGCATTTGTTACCCCAGCCCTGGCCGTGGCCGAAATAGACCCAGTGGGCGTCTTCCCTGATTGGCACCCGGGCGGCCAGATCGCTGATTCTTTCCTCAACCGGCTGGTTTTTCGGATCAGTCATTAATAAGCTAAACCTCCCGGGCCATTTTATCCAGAGAGCGGCGGGAAGTCGGGTAGGCGTCCTGCGCCCCCCAGCCAACCGGAAGAAGGGCGACCGGCACCTGATCAGGCCCGGCCTTGAGAAGCGCCCTTACCTCATCGTCGTTGTAGGCCCCGACCCAGGTCGAAGACAGGCCGAGAGCGGTGGCCGCCAGCATGGCGTAGGTGCAGGCAATGGTGGCGTCCTGGATCGAGTAGAGACGGACACCCCGCTCCCCGTAGCGCCGGGCCGAGGCCAGGGGAAGGGCCAAAAAGCCCAGGACCAACGGGGCCTCGGCGATGAACCTCTGCCCCAGGGCGGCGGCGGCCAGGTCATTTTTGATCTGGGAATCCTTGACCACGACCACCTCATAGGCCTGAAGGTTACCGGCCGTCGGAGCGGTCTGAACGACTTCGAGGATCTTTCGGACCAGGTCATCCCCGACCGGCTCGGGCTTGAATCGGCGGATCGAATGCCTCCGGCGGCAGATCTCAGTAAACTGCTCAATCATTTCATTCCGTCCAAGGCCCGCAGCAGCGCCTCAGCGCTGGGGGCTCCCTCCTCCAGGAATTGCACTTTACCGTCGCAATCAACGATGACGACCGTCCGTTGGATGCTGCTCCCGTTTTCTTTCACCGCCCCGTAGGCTCGGGCAATCTCGCGTCCGGAGTCGACCAGCAGGTCAAACGACAAGCCATACTTCTCGCGGAAGTTCCGGTGTGACTGCAGGCTGCCCGGGTTAACCCCAACCAGAATGGCGTCGCGGGCGGCGAAATCCGGTGCCGCGTCACGCGCGGCACTGAGCTGCTTGATTCAGCCCGAGGTCTGATCCTTGGGGTAAAAGAAGAGCACTACCCGCTTCTTGCCCCGCCAGTCCGAGAGGCGGAACTGGCCTTCGGTGCCCGGAAGGGCGAAGTCGGGGGCGGGGTCGCCCGGTTTGAGAATCACTCGTTGAACCCCCCTGACCCACCGGGCTTACCCCTCCAGCCTGGCCATCTCGTCATCGGGGATATCGAAGTTGGCGTGGACCTTCTGGACGTCGTCGTGATCCTCAAGGGTGTCGACCAGCTTAAGCATCTTGGCTGCCTCATCCCCGCGCAGCTCGACGTAGTTCTGGGGTACCATCGTAATCTCGGCCCCGGCGATCTTGGCCCCGGCCTTCTCCAGGGCGTCGCGGACGGGCTCGAGCGATTCGGGAGGGCAAGTAACTTCGAAGACCTCCCCCTCGTCGCCCAGGTCGCCAGCTCCGGCCTCGAGGGCGGTCAGCATCAGCTCTTCCTCGGAGGGACTACCCTCTTTGTCGACCGTCACCAGCCCCTTGCGGCTGAACATCCAGGAAACGCAGCCGGTCTCGCCCAGGTTGCCTCCGTTCTTGGAAAAGATGTGGCGGATCTCGCTGGCGGTCCGGTTGCGGTTATCCGTCATGATCTCGAGCAGCACGGCGACACCGCCGGGACCGTAGCCCTCGTAGACGATCTCCTCATAATCGGCCCCTCCGGCCTCGCCAGTGCCCTTGGCGATGGCCCGGGCGATGTTGTCGGCCGGAAGATTGTACTCTTTGGCCTTGAGAATGGCTGTCTTTAGACGAAAGTTGGCCTCCGGGTTGCCCCCGCCCTGCCGGGCGGCCACGATGATCTCCCGGGCCATCTTAGAGAAGATCTTGCCCTTCTTCTCGTCGACCTTGGCCTTGGTGCGTTTGATGTTAGCCCACTTAGAGTGACCGGACAAGAATTTCCCCCCAGAGATACGCGCTCCCCCTCGGGGGCCCGCGGCGTGAGTCTACACGTTAGCAACCGGCGCGATCTGCTTTTTATGTTCGGAGCAGGCCTTGAGGGCCTCAATCCTGGCCTTGGACGCCTCACCGGCCTCACCGGTTAAGATGTAGTGGTCCAGCTCCTGGTAGGTCAGGCCCATCTCGCCCTCGTCGGTCTGGCCCTGCCAGAGGCCGGCCGAAGGGGGCTTGTCGATGATCGGCTGCGGGACACCCAGGTAGGCCGCCATTTCACGGACCTCGGCCTTGACCAGGTTGCCGAGCGGGAGCAGGTCGACCCCACCATCCCCGTACTTGGTAAAGTATCCGATGGTCAGCTCGGAGCGGTTCCCCGTG
>JBGFRN010000291.1:0-2685 GCA_041695105.1 Bacillota bacterium
ACCCTGACCCCCATCCTCAAGGAGGCCAAGCTTCGCAGGGCCGGCCACCGTTCCTCGTTACCCGGACTTTCTTCGCGCGGCTTTCCCAGGGCGGCACAAAGCAGCCCGATCACCCCTGACTTTGACGGTTCCAGTCCCGTATCCCGAACCAGAAACCGGCTCTGGGTGCCCCAAGACTGCATCGGCCCCTCCAATCGCAACAGGAGAGTTGCCATAACATTCGCCTCCTAGACCGCCGCGAATTCAAGCTTTTGGGCCGCTTGCCCCAACAGGGAGGCCAAGTTCTTCTCCCGGCTGAGATTCCCCAATGGTACATCTTCCAGGCAGATGGCACCCTTGTACTGGATAGACTCGCCGCCATAAACGGTCTCCAATTTGTTCCAGTAATCCAGTAGGACTTTGATCGAATTCTGGACCAGGTCACCCTCAGCGTCCGGTCGAACCGGTTTGGCGAAAGCGTTGGCCAGCGACCAAAGGCCGCTTTTGCGAATGACCACCATGACGAAAGAGGGAGGATTTTGAGCCGCCGAACCAGTCTGTTTCCCACTTGGTACAGTCAGGATATTGGCCTCGACGAAAGCCTTGACCGCCGACCGGGCCAGATACTCTTTTCCGGCTAGGTTTCCGAGGAGTTCCCGCAAGTCAAGGTTGGCATAGCGATAGTAGCAGGAGGAGTTGTACTGGACGGTACCCATCATACCGGCTCCCTGCCCGGCCTCCGGGTCATAGTCGGGAATGTCGTCGACAGCAGTGTAAAAGTCGAACTCCATGGCCACCCGGTTGGTCGAGATGGCATGCGCCACCTGCGCCGCGGCATCCACGTTCTTTTCCGGTTTGTTGGCGATCATCCGCCCAAACAGGGCCAGATCGGCCGCCTCCCCGCCGTCAAGACATGCCAATAAATCCTGACTAACCTGTTTGGATTCCGGGGACTCGGGTTCTTTCTTGCCCTTCTTTTTTCCGGACTCGGTCGTCACCGCCACTTCATCCGCAGCCTTGCCCTCCTGGGCGGTTCCGATGGCCAAGAGTTGGTCCCAGTGGCGGCCGCAAATCTCGGCCAAAGCAGCCAACTCGCTGTTTCCAATGAAAAGCAGGTACTCGCTCTTATCCTTATCCTTTACTTTGAGCGAGATCGATTCCATCGCCCCACGGGCCACCCTTTGAGCCTCGGCCGCCGCCCGGCCCTGAGCGGTTAACCGGCTTGCCAGTTCCTGAACCAGGTGCTTGGTCCGAACCGACAGATTCTCGGGCGAGAGCAGTGCCTGCTCACGGAAATAGGTTCGAACAGAACGCTTGAGGCACTGGCTGGAGATACGTGCCCGGCGGTAGCCGCCAAATTCGCAGTCTTTGGGGGCACCGGTGTCGTCCCGGTTCAGATTCGACAGGGCGAAGTTCTGAAGCACATGGATCTCAACAAACACGATTTATTCATCTCCTTTCGTAATCACGAAGCCGCCTTACCGGGCCGCCAAAAGGCGCGCGCCCATTCGTGTTGGACCGTCCGCCTCTCCCATCCCCACCCCCGGATATCATGGAGGAGCTGGGCCCAGTCAACCGGGACATCCTTGGCTCTTAACAAACCGATGATCCGCCTGAGGTGCTGAGGGAGATCCTCCGGGTGGCACTCCAGAATAGCCTGGAATCGATTCTCGACGCTGGCCGGGGTCTCTCCGGTCCGCTGCCGGTCCTCGGCCACCATCCGGGCCAGAGAAGCGCCGATGTTACTCCATCCTCGCTCATTTGGTTGATCGGGCCAAGGCATTGGGTGGTAAGCAAACAAGGCGGCTACCAAACACATTGCCTTCTCATCACGTTCGTTCCCCAATCCCGGGGGCAGATACCGCAGCATCCAGGCGATGGCCTCGGGTTCGGCCCCCAGGCCCCTCCGCAAGGCGGCTAGGGTTCCACGATCCTCGTCCTTTTTCAAGCCTCCCAACCATTCGCCGAACCGGCGCTCCGTTTCAGTCGGCTGACTCATATTCACGCTCCTTTCCCAACGGTTCAAGGGCCTTGGCGATCTCACGGTTAAAATAGCCCTCGGATATAACTAGCGATTTTAGAACTCCACTGGAAGTCTCCAACTCGCGCATCACTTCGTTAAATGCGTCTCTTGCGGCTCGGCGCAAATTATCACCCCAAGAATTGAGATCGCCACCCTGGGGAAGTGAAACCAGCAGGCTTCGGAACGGGCCTTCCAGGCGAGGCCAAAAAAGGTTGTCCGCCGAGAGGTGGTCGGCCAGCCGTGGGGCATCCTGCTCCGTCACGAGTTGGTGGGCCAGATACCAGATTGATCGCCTCAGTCCTAGCCCCACCTCCCGGGCCAGATCCAAAGCCAGCTTCAGTTGATCAACCAGCCATTCGTCTTTTAGGTAAACCAGCGGCAGCGGGAGGCGCTCACCCCGCCAAAGCTCGATGCTGGCGGCCTTACCGCTGGCAGTGGATAACCCGAAGATCACCAGTTGGTACTGAGGCTGTAGTTCAAGCTGGCCGGAATCTCTTAGCTGGTAAATCTCGCCCAACCATTCCAGCACTTCCGGGCGCGAGTCTCCCGGTACCTTCATCTGCAGGAGAGCATGGCAGTCCCTCCAGGCAGCCTTATCCGCCGAAAGCCCTACCTGGTTCAAGACCCCTTTGTCATCCCGGCGGTAGCGTTTGAAAGGATCCCAGCGGTGCGGGTCGGACGGC
>JBGFRN010000016.1:0-2685 GCA_041695105.1 Bacillota bacterium
GCCCAGGAGGCGCTTGTGCTCTGAACTTGCCACAGGAGGAGGTTATTGGCGGAAGCCGTGGCATAGGCGCCCCCATAGCTGTCGATCATCGTTCCGGTGGTGTGATAAAACCCATAGACCGACAACGAATACACCCACAGCCCCGTCCAGGCGTAACGGTTAATGGTGGCCGATGTCATACCAGCCAGGCGCCAAGGCGATGCTGACATCGCCATCTCGACCGGGAGCCGGAGTCTTCTCGGTTCGAGTTATCGTAGAAGGTCCGATGGTCTCTCCTGGCAAGACCTTCCCTTCGTTATGGGCTATACCCGTATCACGATTCTCGGGGACTTTGCCATCGTCCGCCAGAGCGACCCCGCCAGTAACCAAGCTGAGGGCCAAAATGGTCGCCAGAAGCACACGAATCAATCTAGTCGCCTGTGCACTTCCTTTCTTCGTGTTCATCTATGCCTCACCCCCAAGATTAGACACTCGTCCGGATCTCAGAACTCGGCCACAAGAACCCCCTTTCAGGCGCCGATTGAGAGGATCGGCCCACGAAAGGCACTGCTGGAACCGTTCCCCAATTCCATTGTAATGGCAATTGCCCCCCCGTAAAGGGTGATTCCATAGACAAGATGCGACATGGCCCGCCCTGTTTCGCCAATCCAGGCGGGGTCAACCCTTGAAACGCAAAACTAATTGCGAAACCCCCCGGTCGATCTGACTGGTAGAATGGAAAAACCGCCCCCTTACTCTATCTTGGGGGCGGTCCTCTCAGCATAACCAGGAAAGCTAAGCAGCCTGGCGTTTCTGCAATCGCCACTGGAGTGCTTGCCATCCGCTAGGCATTGAACTGATTCATCGCCACAAGGCACCCCTCATCCAGCACCGTCTCCACCGCCTCCACCGACCGGGAGATGGCCGCGTCAATGGTCTCCCGTTCTGACGCGGCAAAAGGGGTTAATACGAAGTCCGGAACCTCCCAACCGGGGGCGGGTCGGCCAATCCCGACCTTGAGCCGGGCGAAGTCCTGGATCCCGAGTTGCTCAATTATAGATATGATGCCCTTATGCCCGCCAGAGCCGCCCGATGTGCGGATGCGCAGGCGCCCGACCTCCAGATCCAGGTCGTCATGGATCACCAATATGTCTTGCGGCTCCACCTTGTGCCACCGGGCCGCGGAAGACACCGAAAAACCGCTCAGGTTCATGAAGGTCTGGGGCTTGAGGAGGACAACCCGCTCCCCTTTCCACCGGGCCTCAGCCAAAAGGGCCTGATGGTCAGAACGGGTGACCGCCAGGCCCTGTTTCTTTGCGAAGGCGTCGACCACCATGAAGCCCACGTTGTGCCGGGTCGCGGCGTATTGTCGGCCTGGGTTGCCCAATCCGACGATGAGCTTGGGCATCTACGGTTACTCCTCTTCTTTCTCCTTCTTCCCCACGCGTTCGGGCTCGCTGGCCGGGGCCGGCTCCGCCGAAGTCTCCTCCTGCGCCCTGGGCGCCTGGATCGTTACGATCACATCGCCGGGATCAGTGATTATCTTGACCCCTGCCGGAACTGCCAGATCCCCGACCGTCAGATGTCCGCCGACCTGGAGGTTTGACACGTCAACGGACAGGGCCTCGGGAATCACAGTAGGAAGACACTCTATCTCAATTGCTCTGGTTTGGTGTTCGAGGATCCCGCCGACTTTTTCGATCGCTTCTCCTCCGTGGATGACGACGGGCACCATGATATGGATCTTATCCTTGAGGGAGACCTGGTGAAAATCAATGTGCAGAAGTCCGCCCTTGAGCCGGTCCGCCTGCACTTCCTTGATCATCACGGTCCGGGTATCCGCCAATCCATCCTGGCTGATGACCAGGTCGATCAGGCGGGTCCTTCCCCCCTGGGCCAGGACTCTTTGAAGCTCCCTCACCGGAATCTTCAGGGCCATCGGGGCAACCTGCTTCCCATAGATGACCCCGGGGACGTAATCCTCCCGCCGCGTCTGATGGGCAAAACCCTTCCCGGCGGACCTTCGTTCGGCGGCCAACTGCAACTGTGCCATTCCCATTCCTCCTCTTATTGAGCTCATAAGCCCAAACTCCTAGAATTGTATCCCTTTCCCAGGGGACTAATTCAGGCGGGAAGAGGCAGCAGATGTTGCCGATATCAGGAAAGGGCAGTGGAGCCCTGACACTGCTATGAGGTACGGTTCCAGCCAACCCCGGGGCGGATAGCGCTCGCTCGAAGATCGGCCTCAGTCGAAGTTCGGCCTCAGTCGAAGATCAGCCTCAGTCGAAGATCAGCCTCAGTCGAAGATCAGCCTCAGTCGAAAATCGGCCTCAGTCGAAGTTCGGCCTCAGTCAAAAAACCGGCTCAGTCGAAAATCGCGCTCACCGACTGATCCGCATGGATCCGTCCGATGGCTTCGGCAAACAGGGGGGCCACCGAAAGCACCACCAGCTTGTCCCCCAGGGTGTCGCCGGGAGTCACCGGGATGGTGTTGGTGACCACGACTTCTTTGAAGGGCGATTGCGCCAGGCGCTCGTAGGCTCGCCCGGAAAGGACCGCATGGGTGCAGCAGGCATAGATTTCCTTAGCGCCCCGTTCGACAAGGGCATTGGCCGCCTGCACGATGGACCCGGCGGTATCGATAATGTCATCTACGAGAATGGCCCGCTTGCCGGAGACTTTGCCGATCACATTCATCACCTCGGC
>JBGFRN010000089.1:0-15192 GCA_041695105.1 Bacillota bacterium
GTAAGCCAGCCCCAAGCCCTGCGCCCCTCGCGGGTCGTAAGCCGGAAACTCTTGCTTCTTAGAGACCATCGCCAGTTCAGGATGGCCCAACTTCTCGGCCAGCCGGTGGCTGCCCTCGGCCAGAAGATCGCCGATTCCCTCCCGGAAGGCAATCTTCTTTATCAGATCCAGGACCAGGTCGGGGTCGCCGAAGCTGAAGTCGGCTTTGGTTTGCTTTTTGGGCAAGTACCCCCGCTCGTAGAGCTCTATGGCGCAGGCAATGGTCAGTCCGGTCGAAATGGTGTCCAGGCCGTAGTCGTTGCAGAGATGGTTGGCCAGGGCCACCGCCTCAAGGTCCCCGTTCCCGACGGCCGGGCCGAAGGCGTAGATGTTCTCATATTCCGGGCCCTCGCCTGAGCCCTGATACTTGCCCGACTTGACCCCGACCACCCGGCCGCAGGCCACCTGACAGCCGTAGCAGGCCTTGTTCTTGACCAGGATTGAAGAGGCCATCGCCTCGCCGCTGACCTTTTCGGCCTCGGGAAAGACCCCGGTCTGGAAATTGCGGGTCGGGAGCATTCCATGCGCGTTGATGACGTTGACCAGAACGGCCGTCCCCAGAGCCGGCAGTCCCTGCCCGGTCACCGGGTGGCCGGCGATCTTTTTCATCGTCTCGCCGGCGGCCTTTTTGAAGCGAGCCGGGTCGGCTATCCGGATCCCGCCCGTCCCCCTTACGGCCATCGCTTTGAGGTTCTTGGATCCCATCACCGCCCCGACCCCGGAGCGCCCGGCGGCCCGGTACATCTCGTTGACCACGCAGGCCATCCGGACCTGCTTCTCGCCGGCCGGGCCAATGGCGGCCACCCTGGCGCCCCAGTGGGTTTCCTCCCGGATCTGCCGGTCGGTCTCCCAGACGCCGCGTCCCCAGAGGTGACCGGCCGGGCGTAGTTCGACCTGGTCGTCAGAAATCCAAAGGTAGACCGGCTCAGGCGAGCGCCCTTCAAAGATGACCAGGTCATAACCGGCAAATTTCAGCTCGGCGGCCAGGTGGCCGCCCGAATTGGAGGCGGCGATCGCCCCGGTCAGGGGAGAGCGGGTCACTACCGTGAAGCGGCTCCCCGAGATGCCCAGGGTCCCGCTGAGAGGCCCGGTGGCAAAGATAAGCTTATTTTTTGGGCCGAGCGGGTCGGCCCCAGCCGGGATCTCGTCATAGGCGATCTTTGAGGCCAGGCCCCGGGAACCGAGAAAATCCCGGGCCAGCTCCCGTTCAAGCGGCTCATATGAAACTGTCCCACGGGTCAGATCGACCCTGAGTAGCTTACCGGCCCATCCGCCTTTCATGCTCCCACCTCCCTGAGGGCTTCCCGCATCCGGGCCGCCGTGACCCGGCGCCGGCTGGCGGCGAAGCCGGCGGCCGGTTCGAACTTTATCGCCTTCGGCTGGCAGACAGCCACGCACTCCGGGTTTCCCCCGCAGAGGTCGCATTTCTCGATCGGAGAGGAGCCGGACGAGCTGATCGCCCCGAAGGGACAGGCCAGAAGGCAGAGCCGGCAGCCAATGCACCGGCCCTGGCTGACGCTGACGATCCCGGTGACCTCGTCTTTGGTGATCGCCCCGGCCGGGCAGGCGTCGCGGCAAACCGGCTGGTCGCAGTGCCAGCAGGTGACCGGGATGCACAGCGACTCCTCGGGGAACATCATGACCGTAATTCTTGAGCGAATCGGGTTGATCTCACCGACCTTGGCCAGCGAGCAGGCTAGCTCGCAGTTGCGGCATCCGGTGCATTTCTCGGCTTCGACAGTCATAACCCGCCTCAAATCTTCATTCCCCCGTTTCCTTTTTTTCCTGCGAGAACCGCCCCAGCCGGAACGGCTCGAGCTCTGGATTCGTGCGCCCCGTGGCCATCTCGCGGGCCACCAGCTCACCGACGGTCGGTGCCAGGGCGAACCCGTGACCGCAGAAGCCGGCGGCCACGTACGCCTTCCGGTGCGGCCCGAGGCGATCAATGATCGGGATCTTGTCTTTGGTGGCCCCGTCGACTCCTCCCCAGGTCCGGATCAGGCTGGTCCGGCCCAGGAAAGGAATCAACCTGATGACGTGAGCCGTGGCCTGGGCCAGGCTGACCGGTTCGACCTCGAGGTCGTCGGTGGCGGCCATGTACCCGCCGCAGTAATGAAAGTTTCCCCTGGCCGTCTGGCGCAGAAAGAGATCGGCCGTGGCGGTCCCGAACACGAAGCCGGTCAAGCGGGGCATCGGCTCAGTGATGAAGGACTGAATCCGCATCGGTTCAATCGGGAGATTGACCCCGAGACGGGCCGCCAGCGGGATTGACCCCATCTCCGCGGCCAAGACCACCCGGCCGGCCGCCACCTCCTCACCGGTAACCTCGATCGCCCAGCGCCCGTTTTTTGGAGCCACCCGCCGGACCCAGGCTCCGGTTGAGATCTTGACACCCAGGAACCTGGCCCGCTCGGCCAGAGCAAAGACGACTCGAAGCGGATTGGCGTGACCGTCGGTCGGGCAGTATGACGCGGCCAGAACCGCCTGTGGGTTGAGAAACGGGGCCGCTTTCAGCACGGCCCCGGTATGGCTCAAGAAGGTCACGTCAAGTCCTTGATCCCTCTGGGTCCTGACCGCTGACTCCATGGCCCGGAAGTGCTCCCGGTACTCAACCAGTCTCAGGTTGCCTTCCCGGACGTATTCAATGTCGTGCCCGAACTCCTCGGAGAAGCGGGCGAAGCGCTCGACGCTCTTTCGGGCTAGCGGGAGTTCCGGAGCCAGGCGGGCCGACTGGCGAACCCCGCCGCCGGTCCTTCCCGAGGCCCCGGCCCCGAGGTCCTCCCGTTCCAAAAGCCTGACACTCAAACCCAATCTGGCCAGATGGTAGGCAATCGAGAGACCGATTACGCCCCCGCCGATCACCGCGGCGTCAACCGCCAATGGAATCCCTCCTGACCGCGATTCCCCTGACCCGGCTGACCGCGCCGCTCGGAACGGACACCCTGACCACCGGCGTCCCGGTGAAACTGGCTGGGTTAGAGACTCGCAACACCTCTCCCTCGGCCACGGCGCAGCCCTCCCCGTCAACCACCGGAACCCGGTCTCCCTTGGCCGGGAGCGGAAGGTATTCATGGGGAAAGGAGACAGCCGCCATGCCCGGGGCGAACTCCTCTTCCAAGAGGTAAATGGCCAAGCCGGGGCAGATCGCCACGCAGAGGGTGCACCCGTTGCACTTGGCCGGATCGAGCCTGGGAACGGCCGTAATGTCCGGGCCGATTTCGATCGCCCCGGTCCGGCAGACCTGCTCACAGGGGTTGCAGGGAATCTCCTGAGGGCACTCGATCACCGCCCGCGCCCGGGGACTCATTCCTCACCCCACCGGGGTCCCTCCTGTGGTCCCTCTCGGAGCCCGGTGACCGCCTCCATCGGAATGGGAAAAAGAGGTGGGCGTACCGAGGCCGGCCCAGGGGGTGTTCCGAGTTTTGACCTCAGGACTCCTTCCAGATGACGGCGGCAGGTCTGACCCTGGCACAGGCCCATACCGGCCCGGGTCCGGCGCTTGATCCCGTTCAGATCGGCGGCCCCGTCCCGAATGGCCTCCTCAATTTCGGACAGAAGGACCTCCTCACAGCGACAGATGATCATGTCCCGGTCCCCCTTTGCAGCTCTAAACCTGGCTGAATCCGGCCGAATTGGGTGAGGATGCCGGCCTTGGCCTCCCGGCGGGCCCTACCGAAGGGGCCGCCCCTCAGCCGGTCGATGCTCTCCCAGGCCGCTGATTTCCGCAATCGGGCCTCCTCCGGCCGGATCAGGCCCAGCCATCCGGCCGCCCCCCAACCAGCCAGCTTCCCCTCTTCCATAGCCGTGCTGGCCTCTTCCACCCCGGCGATGTCGCCGGCGACGAAGAGGCCGGGCACGGTCGTTTCCATGTTCGGGCCATGCAGGGGAACCGCCCCCCCGATGGCCGGGTAACTGCCAAAGGCACATCCCCTGAGCCTGGCCAGCTCCGACATCGGTGTCAGGCCGACCGCCAGGCAGACAGTATCAGCCTGCAGGGACAGCTCGCTCCCCGCCACCGGCCGGAACCCGGGATCGACCCGGTGAATGACGACCTGCTCGACCGCGTTCCGGCCCCGAGCCTCCCTGATCGTGCAGCCGGTCAGGATCGGGACTCCGGCCCGGCGGATCTTGGCGGCATGGACCTCGTATCCGTTGAGGGCCGGCTGCGCCTCAACCAGGGCGACGACCTCGCCCCCGGCCTGCAGGATCTGGTAGGATACGATCAGCCCGACGTTGCCGCCCCCGACGACGACGAAGCGCCGGCCCGGGAGCACCCGGTGGTAGTTGATAAAGGTCTGGGCCGCCCCGGCCGTCATCACCCCGGGGAGGTCCCAGCCGGGAAAAACCAGGGAGTTTTCCGAGGCCCCGGTACAAAGGACGACGGCCCCGGCCTCAACCGTTCGAGCCTGGCTGCCTTTAATCAGTGACAGCCGTCCCCGGTCGTACATCCCCCAGACACGGGTCTCGAGCCTGACTTCAACCCCGAGCCGGCTGACCTCGTCCAAAAGGCGATAGCCAATCTCGACGCCGCGCACCCCGGCGAAATGCTCCTTGGAACCGAAGAATTTGTGAATCTGCTTGAAAAGCTGCCCTCCGGGGGCCTCGTGGTCATCGATCAGGAGGACCCGGGCACCGCAGGTGGCGCCCACAATGGCGGCGTTAAGCCCGGCTGGCCCGGCCCCGACCACGGCCAGGTCATATCTGTCACCGGCGGCGGTCATGGTTTCAGGTCACCTTATTGGACATCTTCAAGACCGCCGTCATGGGCACATACATCGCCTGCGGGTTGGTTCCGGGCTCCCCGTTGGGGGTAAAGATCAAGACCCGGTCCTCCTCGTCAAAGCCGTGGAGCGTTCCGATGGCATTGGTCCCGTTGACAAAAAAGATCTTGAGCGTCCGGCCGGCCAAGCTGCTCAGGATACCATTCGAGCTCCCCAGCCCGGTCCCGACGATGCGCAGGACGCTGCTCAGCGGAAGCCAGTAGTCGGTTAGCTTCTCGTCACGCCCATGGTTAGTCGCGAACTGAATGATCCGGTCCCTTGAGTCGTACCCGGTCACCGTCCCCGAGGCATCCTGCCCGTTAATTAATCCGATTGACATTTCACGGCCGATCAGCGATTTTAAGAGTCCCATCCCGCCAGATTCTCCTTTCTCGATTGGGCGGGCAGGGCCACCTCGCCTGGCCAGTTGCCCAACCCCGCCTGGAACTCGACCTTCATGCCCTCCCGGACCGCAGTGACGCAGGTTCGGACGTTCGGCGCCCCATCAACGATCGCCATGCAGTCGGTGCAGCGACCGATGCCGCAGAACAAGCCCCGGGGCCGGCCGAAACGGTGGGTGGTGCGAAAAACCCTGATCCCGGCCGCCAGCAAGGCGGCGGCCACCGGCTCCCCGTCCTGGGCCTCCAAGGGCGATCCGTTATAATAAATCGTCACGTGCCTGGTCTGGCGCGGCTTGAGGATCGGGTGCCGGATGACCCGCATTCCCGGGCACCCTCCGGCCTCATCCATAACCGAAACGGTCCCCAAAGGTATAGTCGGTCCCGAAAAGCGGGATCCCGGTCATGGCCGCGGCCTCGAGGGTCAGGGCCCGCAGGTCTTCCCTCTCCAGGTTGTGGACGTTGGTCTTCCCGCAGGCCTTGGTCAAGATGACCAGCTCGTTGGTCACGGCCGTCAGGTAATTGGCTACTCGCTGGGCGGCCAGATCAACGTCAAGCCTGCGGCGCAGTTCAGGATCCTGGGTTCCGATCCCGTATTCACACTGCCCCTTGTGGCATTCCAAGCAGACCGTGCAGCCCATGGCCACCATCGGCCCGGTCCCCATCACCACCGCGTCAGCCCCCAGAGCCAAAGCCTTGGCCACATCGGCCCCGTCTTTGATTCCACCGGAGACGATCAGGCTGATTTCATCCTTGGCCCCGTACTCCTCCAGGGCCCGAACGGCCTGGACCAGGGCCGGCAGGGTCGGGTGGCCGAGGTGGTCGAGGGCGACCATCGGAGCGGCCCCGGTACCGCCCTGCATCCCGTCAATCGTAATCCCGTCGACTCCGACTTTGGCGGCGATTTTGACGTCCTCCCTGACCCGACCGGCGGCCATCTTAAGGAAAACGGGCTTTTCGTAGTTGGTGATCTCCCTGAGTTCCTCGATCTTCATCACCAGGTCGTCGGCCCCAAAGATATCGCTGTGGCGCGGATGACTGTGGATGTCGATCCGGGGAGGCAGGCCCCGCATGGCGGCGATTTCCTCGGTAATCTTTTCAGCCATCAGGTGACCGGCCAGTCCGGGCTTGGCCCCGATTCCGACCACAATCTCCAGGGCGTCGGCCAGCTCCAGATTTCTCAGGCTGAACCCGAACCGGCTGGGGCAAATCTGGACGATCTCGATGTACGAGGCATCACGCTCCTCTTGGAGCAGCCCTCCCTCCCCGTTGTTGGTGGCCGTCCCGACCAGGGCGCTCCCCTTGGCCAGGGCGATTTTGGCCTCCTTGCTCAGCGCTCCGTAAGACATACCGCCGATCAGGACCGGCGTTTCGAGTACGAGCGGCTTTCTGGCGTGCCTGGCGCCAAGGATGGTGCGCGTGGCACAGTCTTCCCGGTAGGTGTCAATCGAGAGGCGGGAGAGCTGGGCCGGCAAAAAAACCAGGTCGTCGAAGGTCGGAACTTTGCGAGTCGACCCACAGCCGCGGATTGAATGCTTGCCGGTGGCCGCCTTCTGCTGAATGTCGCGGATCACCGCCCCGCTCCAGCCGCCCCCGCCGAGGGCCGTCGCTGGCTTGGCCTTGACATTTCGGGCGGCCCCGGGCCCTGTTTCCCCGATCTCCAGGGCTCCGGACGGGCAGGCGTCGATACAGCGGGCACAATCATTACAGAGAGATGGATTGCAGAGAATCATCGCTTGGCCACCCCTCGGTATTCGAATTTAGGTTGAAATAGGACGTATTGGTGCTTCCCCGGCCTTGGGGTGATAGTGGTGAATTCCAATGGATTGGCTTTAAGGCCGAGGTCCAGTAAGATCTCCTCCAAGGCGGCCGCCTCGAGGTCTGAGGGCTCACCGGCCTCGACGTTTCCTCCCAGGCTGTCCAGGCCGCCCAGAACGTGGACGACCCCGCCATACATCGATTCACCGGTTCGCTGCCCCGACCGGCCCAGAACAACGATCCGCCCCCCCATCATCATCTTCCCGGTCTCCAGGCCGGCATCGCCGCCAATAACAATCGTTCCGCCCTTGAGGCCGTAACCGACCCGGCTGCCGGCCTGGCCCTTGACGCAGACTAGCCCTCCGATCATCGACGGGCCTACGTTTGAGCCGCTGTGACCCTCGACGATGATCTGCCCGCCAATCATGTTGTCGCCCACATACCATCCGGCATTGCGGCGGACGGTGATCTTCGGCCCGTTCATGAATCCCCCGGCGTAGACACCCAGGCTGCCATCGACGGTAATCTCGATCTCCCCGCGCAAGCCAATGGCGAAGTTGTGAAGCGAGCCCGGGTTCCTCACCAGAACCGCCCTTTCCCGGCCGGCCAGCTCCCTCAGCCTGAGATTCACCTCGCGGGAGGTCAGGCCCCGGGCGTCTAGTTCGACCACACTCTCGCCTCCCCCGGACGGATTTCGAGCCCGTAGGCGGTCATCAGGACAGGCGAGAAACAAATCTGCTCCGAGCCGATCAGAACCATCTCGTCGGACTCATGGATCAGGATCGGCTTGAGACCCAAGCGGTCCTGAACCGCCCCGATTTCCTTGGCGGTTGAGACAAGATAGCTGTAGACCCCGTCCAGCTCATCCAAAGAGTCGGCCATGGCCTCGCTTAGGGTTCTGGACTCCACCCCGACCTTCCAGGCCAGGTAGTGGGCGATCAGCTCCGAGTCGTTCTGGGTCTTGAACCGAACCCCACGCCGCTCCAGCCGCCTTCGGAGGTTGAAATAGTTAGTAAGCTGGCCGTTGTGAACAATGGCCAGGTCTGGCTGAAGCGGGGAAGAGAACGGGTGGGCGAAATTGAGGTTGTCTAGACTTTCGGTGGCCAGGCGGACGTGACCGATCAGGTGGGTGCAGGGGATACCGGCCAGATCGCGGTACGCTTCCAAGTTCTCAGCGTTGCCCAGATCCTTGTAGACCTTCAGCGTCCGGCTCAGGCTGTGCACGCACAACTCGGGCCGCTCGTCAATAGCCCGGTAAAGATCAGTCAGACGCTCGGGCTCCACCTCCACCCGGCCGTCGAGCACCCAGTAAGCCGAGTGGCTTGGTTCGATCCGGTATGAGGCGAGACGTCCAAAACGGTCCATGATTTCTTGAACCGTTTCTACGTCCCGCTCGGGGTTGCGGAGCGAGATCCTGGCCCAGTGGGTCGAGCCGTCGCCCGGCGGCGGGGTGTAAAGGGCCAAACCGCTGGAGTCGCCGCCCCGGTGGCGTATCATCTTCAACATCTCGGCAACCGTCAGACCCAGGGGGGCGGTGCCCCCACTGAGCATGACCGCGGCGATCCCGCACATGGTCTCACCCCTGTTCAGATTTGAGGGTTAGAGGTAAAACGAATACTCCTTGAACTCCCAATCGGTAACGTAGTCCGCGAAGCGCTGGTACTCCATTCTCTTGACCGCCGTCCAGGCCTTGACGAAAGCTGGGCCGAGGGCCTGAACCAGAATGTCGTCGGCTTCGAGGGCATCGAGAGCCTCGGCCATGGTTCGCGGGACGACCCCGGTCGCCCCCGGGTCGGCGGAGGCGTAAGCGTCGCCGTCGAAAGCCGGGCCCGGATCGACCTGATTTTTGATACCATCAAGTCCCGCCGCCAGGATCGAGGCCATCACCAGGTAGGGATTGGCCGAACCGTCAGCGGCCCGGTTCTCCACCCGAGTTCCCTGCTTGCGGTCCGGAGGCACCCGGATGTAGGTCGTCCGGTTGTCGTAGCCCCAGACGATAAAGTAAGGAGCAAATGAGTTTAGCTGGTAGCGTTTATAGGCATTGACCGTCGGAGCGCAGACTCCCATCAGGCCCCTGGCATGCTTAAGCTGGCCGCCAATGAACCACCTGGCCAGGTCGGAGAGCCCATCCCCGCTCTCATTGTCGTAAAGCAGGTTCACCCCCGTGGCCGGATCGCTGAGGCTCATGTGGCAATGATAGCCGCTGCCTCCGGAGCCGTTGAGCGGCCGGCCCATGAAAGTAGCCAGCAATCCGTTGCGGAAGGCTACCTCTTTAACCAATTGCTTAAAGATCACCGTAGTGTCGGCCGTTAACAGGGCCGGGCCGTGAGACAGGTTGATCTCGTACTGGCCGGGGAAATACTCGTGATTAGACGCCAGTACCTCTAGCCCCAACGCCTCGAGATGGCCCCGGAACTGACCGATGACGTTTCCGGGATCAACCGTCGGGTTCATGGTATAGACCATGCTCGGTCGATCGGCGTACGGCTTCCACTCGCTTCCCTCCGGCTTCAGGAGGTAGAACTCCAGCTCACTGGCGGTGATCGGGTCCAGCCCCAGGGCCCGGTATTCGGCGACCACCCGTTTGAGGATGTTCCTCGGGCTGACCTCCAGGGGGCGGCCGTGGAGATGCAGATCGGCTGTCACGGCGGCCGTTCGCTCCTCCCAGGGCACCAGCCGGAAGGTCTGCAGATCGGGCACGGCCGCCATGTCACAGTAGCCGTATTCCTCCGCCGTACCGGTGCCGGTGGCCATGTTTCCCGACAGGTCAAGCGAGAAGGTCGGGAGGGCGAAGTTCAATCCCTCCTCGTAACACTTCAGAAAACGGTCGGCCGACAGCGCCTTACTCCGGCAGATCCCGTGAAAATCGGAGAACTCGATCTTAACGCTCTTGATCCCGTGTTCCTTGACCACACGCCGGATTTCCTCAGCGTGGTCATGGCGCGGGAGCTGCTTGACCGCTGCTTCGGCCGTCACCCGCTAGTCACCCCTTTCGAATTTCATGGCCGGCACCGCAGCCATCTCGAAGTCACCGGCCGGTTCGACCGAACCCAGGCTTTCAATGGTTTGGGTCTCAAACAATCCTTTTTTCATCACGGCCTTGACCCAAACGGCCGAAAAGACCGCCGCCGCCAGCAGGAAGCCCAGAGCATACTTGTAGATGCTGGCCTTCATCTCAGGGTCGGGGAAGATGTTAAAGATCATGTAGACCATCCCGCCGATTCCCAGGAGTTGAGGCCAGGGGTAGAGCGGGGTCTTGAACGACCGCGGGGCCGACGGGTACTTGGCCCTGAGAATTATCACGTTTAAATGGGCGATGATGTAGGCCACGAACCAGGCCAGGGCCCCGGCCAGGATATATATGATGACCGTCTCGACCGTGGCGATCCCGACCAGGATCGGAGTGATGATACAGGCCGCAACCAACAAGATACCGGCCCACGGGGTCTGAAACCTCGGATGGATATATGCCAGAAATGACGGGAGCTGACCCTGCTGGGCCATGCCGTAGAGCATGCGGGGGATGGCCGCCAGAAGGGTATTGACCGTGCTGACGCTGGCGAAAATGGTCACGATGCCGATCCAAATGCCACCGGCCGGGCCGAGCATGGCTACGGCGGTATCCACGTGCGGGGCGGTCGAGCCGGCCAGTTGGTCGAGGGGCAGATACCGCAGGGAGGCAAACCCGAACAAAATATTGGATACGGCAATAATGGCCAGTGCCAGTATCATAGCCAGAGGAATGTACTTCCGCGGTTGTTTAATCTCTTCGGCCATCGGGCAGACGTACTCGATCCCAACGAAGAGCCAGAAACCTAGCGAGGCCAGGGAGGCCACCCCAAGGCCCATCGGATTAAAATTGGCAAAGACTTCCGGATTGACCGCCGGCCCGGGAATTCCGAGGTTCCCAATCAGGCCGAGCAGATCCATTGAACCGATCATGATACCGGTCATCGCCATTTGAACGTAGGCGAAAAGATCGACCCCAAGCAGATTGACAACGGTCAGGAGCAAGACCATTCCGACTGAAAAGACAATCGGAGACATCCACGCGGCAAAGACCTCATTGAAGACTATCCCGGGAACCGCGGCCTCAGCGCTGCCGGCAAAGATTGTGACGATGACATATCCCGCGAGGACCGCCAAGATGGCCGGAAAAGGCCCCATGGCCGAAAGGGTATAGTGGTTCAGGCTCCCCGCCTTGGGAAGAATCGAGGAAAGCTCAGCGAACGAAAACGCCACGAAGAGATTCAACACCAGGGCAATCAGCATGGCAAAGATGAACCCCGGTCCACCGATGCCAAAGCCCTGACCCAAAGACACCAGGGTAGTTGACGCCACCACCAGTCCAACTGCGGTCGAAACCGCCGCCCAGAGCCCCATCGACCGTTTTAGTCCCCCAACTGACATTACGATCTCTGCCTCCCCCACCCCAATAAAAAAGGGGCTTTTTCTTCCCGGGACTAACCCGGGAGTGCCCCTCATCTTAACAGCCAGTTCTTAAGGATCTAGTCCTTAATATCTTAATTTTGTCTTAATTCTGCCTAAGGCTGGAGGTAAACCCTATCGGGCCGTAGAAGATTCCTGCCTCACAAGGGGGTGATCTCTTGGCCGGGGAAATGGTCCTGGTGGTCGACGACGAGGTCGAGATCCTCGACTTGGTGCAGGCCTACCTGGCCCGCGACGGCTACCGGGTTCAGACCACCTCGACCGGGAGCGGGGCTTTGGAAATCGCCCGCAACCTTAATCCAGACCTGATCATCCTGGACATTCTCTTGCCGGAAATGGACGGGCTGGAGGTCTGCCGCCAGTTGCGCCATGACACCCTGGCTCCGATCCTGTTTCTGAGCGCTAAGGGAGACGATGTCGACAAGATCCTCGGTCTGGGGGTCGGAGCCGATGACTATATCAGCAAACCCTTCAGCCCAAGTGAACTGGTGGCCCGAGTCAAGGCCCACCTCAGGAGAAACCGCCTGTTAAAATCGGTTCCAGCGCCTGCCCCGAACCTCTTGGAATTCGACGGTCTCAAGATTAACCTGAACAGCCACGAAGTCCAGGTGATGGGCCAGGAGGTCGCCCTGGCCTCAAAGGAATTTCAGCTCCTCAGGTTCCTCGCCCTTCACCCCAATCAGGTCATGACCAAAGAGCGATTGCTGGAGAGAATCTGGGGCTACGAGGGGCACGGGGACGCGCGAACCTTGATGGTTCACATTCGGAACCTGCGAAAAAAGCTCGAGGAGGATCCCTCCACCCCAAGATACATTGCCACCGTCTGGGGGACCGGGTATAAGTTCATCGGAAAGGTCAGCTCTCCTTGAGGGCGATCAACCGCATCGGCCTGGGCACGAAGATCTTCCTGGCCATGGTGGCGATTTCTTTGGTCCCTCTAGTTGGCCTGGGCTGGTACTCGCTCGACCAAATCAAAAAAACCGCCCACCTGGCGGCCGCCGGATCAGGGGAAGAACTGGTCAAGAACGTCATTCGGATCCAGCAGGTAAACCTCTTGAACCAGGCCAAGTTCGTCGAGGCCGAGCTATCGGCGGTTGAGAATCACCTCAGAACTCTTAAGCAGCTCACCGAGCAGGTCCTCAGAGAAGGAAAACGGTCTGACGGCCGGGTTCAATCCGTCAAGTTAAGGCTGTCCAGAGATGAATCAGTCGGCTATTACCGCGAGCCTCCCGGAAAGCCCCCGGAGGGCTCAAACGTCTTTATCAGCCTGCGGGCACCCCTGACCGGGCATCTGATCCGGGACGTTGAACTCACCGGCGACCTGGATCCATTTATGAAACACACCATTGATCAGAACCGGAACCTGGCTGCGATGTACGTCATCCTTGAGGAGGGAGCAACCCGGATCTACCCGGCCATGGACCTCGACCGGGAGGTCTCCAGCGGGCGCCTGCCCAAGGACCTTGACGTCACCGCCTACCCTTTTTATTATACGGCCGACCCCCAGCACAACCCGGACCGCAAGCTCGCCTGGACTGACGTCTACCTTGATCTCACCGAACGCGGCTGGATGGTCTCGGCCATCGCCCCCCTCTATCCTGACGGGCAGAGAATCAGAGGCGTGGCCGGGATCGACGTTACCATTCAAAACCTGATCGACAATGTCCTAAACTTCCGGTTCCCGCAGCCCGGGGCTTACGCCTTTTTAGCCGGCAACCATGGCCGGGCGATCGCTTTTCCCGACCAGGCCCTTAAGGACCTCGGCCTGGCCGACCGGAACCAAACCGACCAGGCGGATCGCTACCAGGTCGACCTGCTTGAAACCGGCAACCAGGGTTTTCGCCGGGTGGTCGAAGAAATGACGGCCGGCAAGAGCGGCCTAGACCTTATCAGCCTGTCGGGGGAGGATAAATACCTGCTCTACACGCCCATACCGACCAACGGCTGGAGCCTGGCCTTCGTCATCCCGGCCAGCGAGATCACCGCGCCGGTGGCCTCGATCATCGAGGAGCAGAACCGCCAAACCATCCGCGTTTTGATCGACCGCCTGGCCCTCGGTGTCCTGGGCACCCTGGTTTTGATCACCGGGGCTTCGGTCGTTCTATCGCGCAAGATCATCAGGCCAGTACATAACTTAATCACGGCCACCCGGCGGGTGGGGCAGGGAAAGGCCGGCGTCCAGATTCCGGTTGAAAGCCGCGATGAAATCGGGATTCTGGCCTCTTCCTTCAACCTGATGGCCCGCCGCGTGGCCGAACTGATCGCCGCGCTAAAAGGAAAGGCCGAGGAACAGAAGCAACTGAACGATGCCCTGGCCAATCTGAACCGCAGCCTGGAACGGAAGGTGGCCCAGCGGACGGCCGAGCTGCAGGCCACCGTGGCCGACCTGGAACGCGCCAACCTCCAGACCCTGAGCCTGGAGAAATCCCGCCGGGCCCTGGTGGCCAACGTCTCCCACGACCTTCGTACTCCCCTGACCTCAATCATTGGTTACGTCGAGGCCCTGCGGGACGGGATGGCTACTAGTCCCGAGTCGTCGGCCAAATATCTGAAAATCCTTCACGAAAAGGCCATCGGCCTGAACCGGCTGATAGACGATCTCTTCGAACTTTCCCATCTTGAGACCAACCAACTCAAGATGGACCTCGAATGGTTCCCGGCCACCGAGATCCTGCTGGCCTCGATCGATAACCTGGAGCTGGATATCCGCAAGGCCGACCTGAATCTGGCTGTCGAAGTCGTCCCGAATCTCCCGCCGGTCCTGGTCGACCCGGACCGGATCAATCAGGTGGTCAACAACATCGTCACCAACGCCATCAGGCATACTCCCGAGGGCGGCCAGATTACTTTCAGGGCTTCGGCTGCCGGCAGCCCGATTTCGGAAGCCACGGAGGTCCTGGTCGAGGTAAGCGATACCGGCCGGGGGATTGCCCCCCGCGATCTTCCCCACATCTTTGACCGCTTTTACCGGGGGGAGAAGTCCCGAAGCCGGGCCACCGGGGGAAGCGGGCTGGGACTGGCCATCGCCCGTGAAATCATTAGGGCTCACGGGGGCCGGATCTGGGCGGCCAGTGAATCCGGCCGCGGCAGCAGCTTCTTCTTTGTCCTGACCGCCAGACAGGTTTGGACCGTTCCCGACTAGAGCAGCGGGTTCTCGTGCTTGGCCTTCAGACGCTGCCAGCGGCGCTCGACCTCGGCCTCGAAGGCCTTGAGGTCGGCCTCGCGGTCGGGCCTCAGCAGGTGCTTGGTCTTGCCCATCTGCTTGAGCCAATCGCTGACCGGGACGCGCTTCTTGCGCTCCTCGGGGTTGTAGGTGATCTTGGTCAAGCCGTCTTCGATCTCGTACAGCGGGAAGAAGCATGAATCGACCGCCGCCCGGATGATTTCGGTTCCCATCCTATCCTCGCTCCGCCAGTTGAGCGGGCAGGCGATCAGCATCTTGCCGTAGACCATGCCGGCGTTCTTGGCATACCATTGGGCCTTGGCCGCCTTCTTCACCAGGTCGTTGGTAAAGGGCTCGGCCGCGGTGAAAACGTAGGGAATGTTGGTCGCGGCCATAATCTGGGGGGTGTCCTTGTGATGGAAGGTTTTTCCGTTCTGAGCCGGACCGACGTGGCTGGTCGAGGTCATGTGCCCGAGCGGGGTCGAGTAAGAAAGCTGGCTGCCGGTGTTCATATAGCCCTCGTTATCGTACTCGAGCAGGATCATCTTGTGATTGCGCAGGGCGGTGCCGATGGCCGGACCCATGCCGATATCCATGCCGCCGTCGCCGCTGATCATGATGAAGG
>JBGFRN010000183.1:0-2660 GCA_041695105.1 Bacillota bacterium
AGGTCAGGGGCCTGGCTTGGGTGGTTCTGGGCCTAATGGTCCTTTTGGCCCTGGTTTTTGGCTATTGGACCTTCTCTAACTGGGTGAGGGTTCCGGTGGTCCAGATTCCCCCGGTTGTGGGCAAGAACCTTACCGAGGCCGACCAAATCCTGAGCAGCGCCGGCCTAAAGCAAAAGGTGGTCGATCAGCGGGCCAGCGATCGCCCCAAGGGCGAGGTCATTGAGCAGAGGCCCGAGGCCGGGCAGGACGCCCGCTTGGGACGAGAGATCGAACTGGTCCTGAGCTCGGGTCCCGAGCTGGTCGAGGTGCCCCCGGTGGTCGGCAAAACGATCACCGAAGCCGTATCGATCATCGAGGCGGCCGGCCTGAGGGTAGGCCAGCGCTTCCCCCGCAATGACCCCTCAGTTCCCCCGGACACAGTCATAGAGCAGAGCCCGCGCTCCGGCACCGGTGTCGTCAAGGGAATTACTTACGTTGACCTTACCTTTAGCACCGGAAAAGCCCAGTATTCAATGCCATCGCTCTCTGGGCTCAACCTGGAGGAGGCTCGAAAACAGCTTGACAAGCTAAAACTAGCGACTCAGGTCAAGGAGGTAAATGACTCGCGGTACGGTCCCGGGGTAGTCATTGACCAGACGCCCAAGGCCGGCGAGAGGGTGGTCGAGGGCGATAAGGCCGAACTGGTAGTCAACCGCGGCACCACGCGTAACCAGACGGTTCAGATCGTCGTTCCCAAGGGCAGCGCCCCGGTCGAGATCCTGGTGACGGTCAGCGATACCCGGGGAACGGCCACGGCCTACCGCCGCGTCCACCAGCCCAATGAAGTTATCCTCATCAACCTGAGCTGGATGGGCGAGTCGGCCCTCTATTCGGTCTATGCCAACGGCTCCCTGATGGGCCAGGATATCCTCAGGTGAGGACAATCGCTGGCGAGGAGGTTTTATGCGGCTTTCGGGTCGGGTAGTCCGGGCCCACGGGCATGTTTTCTACGTCGATACCGGTCATGAAATCCTCGAATGCCGTCCCCGAGGGCGCTTCCGTCTCGAGGAGGGGCTGGTTCTGGCCGGCGACCTGGTCGAAGCGACCAGACTCAGGCCCGGTTTTGGGGTGATCGACAAGATTAACCCGAGGACCAACTGCCTCAGTCGTCCCCCGATCGCCAACGTTGATCAGGTGTTGATCGTTTATACCGGCCGGGAGCCGGACCTCGATTTGAGGATCATGGACCGTTTTTTAGTTCTGGCCGGGCATCACGGGCTCGAAGTCTTGCTTTGCCTGAACAAGATCGACCTGCTCAGTCTAGGGGAGATCCGCGAGGCGACCGAGCCCTACCGCCGGATCGGCTATAAGGTCGTGGCTGCCTGCGCCCGGTCCGGGACCGGGATCGAGGAGATCCTCCCGCACCTTGAGGGGAAGGTCACCGTCTTCTCGGGCCAGAGCGGGGTGGGTAAATCCTCGCTCCTGAATGATCTGGAGCCCGGGCTGAACCTCAAGACCGGGGAGGTCTCTAAAAAGGTGCGGCGGGGGACTCACACCACCCGGCACGTCGAGCTTTGGAAGCTGGCCGGCGGCCTGGTGGCCGACACTCCGGGGTTCAGCTTTCTCGATCTCTCCCCGGTGGAAAAGGTCGAGCTGCGCGAGTTGTTCCCAGAGATGGAGCCGTTCAACCCCGACTGCCGGTTCGCCGATTGCCTGCACCGTGATGAGCCCGATTGCCGCGTAAAAGCGGCCGTCACGGACGGCCAAATCCTGGCCTGGCGCTACGACCACTATTTGGAGTTCTTGAAAGAAATCGAGGAACGGGTTACGGTGTATTAGCCCCGGCGTTTGGAGGTGTCCCAGTGATCAAGATCGCCCCGTCGCTGCTTTCGGCTGATTTCCTGAACCTGGCCGGCGAGGTCCGCAAGGCCGAGCAGGGTGGCGCCGATTGGCTTCACGTTGACGTCATGGATGGGCATTTCGTCCCGAATATCACCATCGGTCCATTGGTGGTCGAGGCCCTGTACCCGGCCACCCGCCTGCCGCTCGACGTCCACCTGATGATCGACCGCCCCGAGGACCACATCGCCGCTTTCGCCAAGGCAGGCGCGGCCTATCTGACCGTTCACGCCGAGGCCTGCAACCACCTGCACCGGGTGATCCATCAGATTAAGGAAAAAGGCGTTAAGGCAGGCGTCTCGCTCAACCCGCACACCCCGGTGTGTCTGGTCGAGAGCATCCTCGGCGACGTCGACCTGGTACTGGTGATGAGCGTCAACCCGGGCTTTGGAGGTCAAAGCTTTATCCCATCCGTCCTCCCCAAGATTGCTGAGTTGAAACGCCTGGCCGGCGAAAAGGGGTACCAATACCTGATCGAGGTCGACGGCGGCGTCAATGTCAAGACGGCTCCCCAGGCAGTTAAGGCCGGGGCCACCGTCTTGGTGGCCGGGTCGGCCGTCTTTGCCCAGTCGGACGTGGCCGGGGCGATCGCCTCACTACGCCAGGCGGCCGAGGCTTGAGGCCTTAGAAGGTGATCCAGGCATACAACAGCTTCTTCGCCTTGCGAAAGGCCGGCCGTGTACAGCACCAGATGCCCGGATTCCGGCCGTCAAGATGGTGTCAGGTCGGTCGCTGTCACTTTACAGATGCGCCAGGACGTGGTTTTCCAGCGGGCCCGGAAT
>JBGFRN010000015.1:0-2657 GCA_041695105.1 Bacillota bacterium
TGAGAGTGATACCGGCTGCCTCCATTGCCACGTCCGTCCCAGTTCCGATGGCCATTCCGAGGTCAGCCGCGACGAGGGCGGGAGCGTCGTTGATTCCGTCACCAACCATGCCCACAACCCGGCCCTTGCCCTTCAGATTCTTCACCTGCTTAGCCTTGTCCTCAGGCAGAACCTCGGCCATCACATGCTCCGGAGTGATCCCCACCTGTTTGGCGATGGCGGCGGCAGTCCGCTGGTTATCACCGGTGATCATCCAGACCTCGATGCCCATCTGGCGGAGTACGGCAATGGCCTCGGCGGAGGTCTCCTTCACCGTATCGGCAACCGCCACCAGTCCGGCGGCCTGGCCGTCAACGGCCATGATCATTGCCGTCTTGCCATGAACCTCTAGTTCCTCCTTGCGGGAGACAATCTCGGAGAGGTCGACATGGCTCTCCCCCATCAGCCTGGAGTTCCCTAGCAGGACAACCCTGCCTTCAATAACGGCCCGGACCCCATGGCCTGGAATAGCGGTGAACTCTTCGGGGTCGGTCAACGGAACTCCCGATTCCTTCGCATGTTGCACGATGGCCTGGGCCAGGGGATGCTCGGAGCTCTTCTCCGCCCGGCCAGCCAGAGCCAGCACCTCTGTCTCCGCGAAACCGTTCACGGGAACGACATCCGTGACCGCCGACTCGCCCCGGGTGATAGTGCCGGTCTTGTCGAGGATAACCGTATTTAGCTTATAGGCCTTCTCCAGGTGCTCGCCGCCACGGATCAAGATACCCTTTTCGGCGCCCAGGCCGGTGCCGACCATGATGGCCGTCGGCGTGGCCAATCCGAGGGCGCAGGGGCAGGCGATCACCAGAACCGCGGTGAAGTACAGAAGCGCTCTGGTGAAGTCACCGGTGAAAATAAGCCATCCAAGGAAGGTCAGGACGGCGATTCCGACGACGGCCGGGACGAAGTAGGCGGATACTACGTCAGCCAGGCGCTGAATCGGAGCCTTGGAGGACTGAGCATCTTCGACGATCCTGATGATCTGAGCCAGAGCGGTATCCTTGCCGACCTTGGTGGCTTCAAACTTGAACGTCCCGTGCTTGTTGATGGTGGCCCCAATCACCGGGTCACCGGCCTTCTTCTCTACCGGGATCGACTCTCCGGTGATCATGGCCTCATCAACGGCTGAGTGGCCTTCCCGAACAATGCCGTCCACGGGGATCTTCTCGCCGGGGCGGACGACGACCAGGTCGCCCACTTCCACGTCTTCAACGGGGATGTCGATCTCGTCACCGTTGCGAACCACCCGAGCCGTCTTGGCCTGAAGTCCCATTAGTTTGCGGATGGCTTCGGAAGTCCGGCCCTTGGCCACGGCCTCCAGGTACTTGCCCAGAATGATCAGGGAGATGATAACCGCGCCAGTCTCATAGTAGATGTCGCTGCGACCGAGGGATTCACCCCAGATGGTTACGGCCAGGCTATATAGATAAGCGGCTGTCGTTCCAATGGCGATCAGCACCGACATGTTGGCCGTCTTGTTTTTCAGGTTGTGATACGAGTCAACGTAGAACTGCCAACCAGCGTAGAGCTGTACCGGAGTGGCGAAAAGCAACTGGAACCAGGGGTTCATGAAGATTTCCGGCGGGTGCCGCAGCTTCTTGCCGGTATCGAGCCAGTGGGCGAAGTAGTCGCCCATGTGATAGCCGCAGAAGGGGAGCATGGCCATGGGGTCGCTGCGCACAACGCCCACCGCGCCCGTCGCCGCCGCCGTCGTCTCCGAGGCCATCGTTGCGCCGAGGAAGACGCCGTGCTGCCAGTTGAAGGCCTGGTAGACCAGCGGGATGAGGTTGGCGCGCCGCCCGCCGAAGAGGATGGCTGAGATGGGCACGCCGTTGGGGTTCTCCCACTCCGGCGACATGGTGGGGCACTGGCGCGCCGGCGTGGTGAAGCGGGAGTTGGGGTGCGCGGCCTTGGTGAGGCTTTGGGGCGTCCAGGGCTTGCCCTGCCAGTCCAGCGCTTCCTGGGGAGGCGGGCCGTCCATGCCCTCCCAGTAGGGCGTCCTGTTGGGCGTGAGGGCCACGTTGGTGAAGATGGAATTGCGGTTCAGCGTGGCCATCACGTTGGGGTTGGTGCGGGTATTGGTGCCCGGCGCCACGCCGAAGAAGCCGGCCTCCGGGTTGATGGCGTAGAGGCGGCCGTCATCGCCGATGTGCATCCAGGCGATGTCGTCGCCCACGGTCCAGACCTTGTAGCCCTTCTGGCTGGCGGGAGGGATGAGCATGGCGAGGTTCGTCTTGCCGCAGGCGCTGGGGAAGGCGGCGGCGATATAGGTGGTCCGCCCGCTGGGCTCTTCGATGCCCAGGACGAGCATGTGCTCGGCCAGCCAGCCTTCCTTGCGCGCCTTCCAGCTGGCGATGCGCAGGGCGTGGCACTTCTTGGCAAGGAGGGCGTTGCCGCCATAGCCGGAGCCGATGGACCAGATGAGCTCTTCCTCCGGGAAGTGCATGATGTAGCGCCGCTCCGGGCTCAGGTCGCCCAGGGAGTGGAGGCCGCGGACGAAGTCGCCGGAGGAGCCGAGGCGCGTGAGGGCGGCCTTGCCCATCCGCGTCATGATACGCATGTTGACCACCACGTAGGGGCTGTCCGTCAGCTCCACGCCCACCTTGCTATAGGGCGAG
>JBGFRN010000112.1:0-14968 GCA_041695105.1 Bacillota bacterium
TCCTGGCTGAGCCCGATGGCTTGGGGCCGCTGCTCGACCGCATCCGGTCGGGGCTGGGAGCGACGGTTACCGCCCGCCCACCCTGGGCCTTTGAAGCCAGCGGGGCGGCCGAGCGCCTGAGGCGCCAGTTTGGCGTCTCGTCGCTCACAGGCTTCGGTCTGGAGGGCCTGACCGGCGCGGTATCGGCCGCCGGTGCCCTGCTCGAATACCTGAGCGATACCCAAAAGGGCGACCTCGCCCATTTCACCGGCATCACAGCCTACTCAACCGACCAGTATCTGGTCCTCGACCCGGCCACCCGGCGCAACTTGGAACTCACTCGCCGCCTGAGCGACGGCTCCAAGAGCGGCACCCTGCTCTGGGTGCTTGACCATACCGTCACCGCCATCGGCGGGCGTCGCCTGAGGGCCTGGATCGAGCAGCCGCTGATCTCAGTCCCGGCCATCCAGGAGCGATTGGACGCGGTCGGGGCTCTGTTCGACGATGGTTTCCGCCGGGCCGAGATCCGCGATCGGCTGAAGTCGGTCTACGACGTCGAGCGCCTGGCCGGCCGGGTGGCCTGCGGAACAGCCAACGCCAAAGACCTGGTGGCCCTCCGTAATTCCCTGGCCGTCATCCCCCGCTTGGCCGAGATTCTGGCCGGAACGGGCGGAGCGGCGGCGGGCGGAACGGCGGGTGGGAAGGATACCGGTGCTCTGGCCAGCCTGGGCTCGCGCCTGCGGCCCCTTCCCGAGGTGGTCGAGCTGATCTCAACCGCCATCGTCGACGACCCCCCCTTTGTCACTAATGAGGGTGGGCTGATCCGCCAGGGCTATTCGGAGGAGGTCGACCGGCTGCGCTCGGCCTCGCGCGACGGCAAGCGGTGGATCGCCGCCCTCGAGGAGAAAGAGCGCCAGCGGACCGGGATCAGGTCGATCAAGGTTGGCTTCAACAAGGTATTCGGGTACTACCTTGAGGTCACCAACGCCAATCTTGGGGCTGTCCCGGACGATTATACCCGCAAGCAGACCTTGACCAACGGGGAGCGTTTCATCACCCCCGAACTGAAAGAGCACGAGCAGCTCATTTTGGGAGCTGAGGAAAGGCTTTCGGCCTTGGAGTACCAGCTCTTCGCCGAGGTCCGGGCCAAAACGGCCGCCTTTGCCGGTGAGCTTAAGGCTAACGCCGGCCTGCTTGGGCAGATCGATGCCCTGGCCTCGCTGGCCGAGGTTGCGGTGGACCGCGGCTACACCCGGCCCGAGGTCGACGATTCCGAGGTTCTTCTTATCAGAGACGGGCGGCACCCGGTTCTCGATCAAATCCTGGGCCAGGATTTCGTACCCAACGACGCCGCGCTTGACACCGGCGACCGGCGGCTGATCATCGTCACCGGTCCGAACATGGGCGGCAAGTCGACCTACCTCCGCCAAGTGGCCCTGATCGCCCTGATGGCCCAGATGGGGAGCTTTGTGCCGGCCAAATCCGCTCGGGTCGGGATCGCCGACCGCATCTTCACCCGGGTCGGGGCCTCGGACGACCTCTCGAGCGGCCAGTCAACCTTCATGGTTGAGATGACCGAGACGGCCGCTATCCTCAACCTGGCCACTCGCCGGAGCCTGGTCCTGCTCGATGAAATCGGGCGGGGGACAAGCACCTTCGACGGGCTGTCGATCGCCTGGGCGGTGGCCGAATACCTTCATCATCAGGGGACGGCCGGCTGTCGGACCCTCTTCGCCACCCACTATCACGAGCTGACCGAGCTGGCCGAGCTGCTGCCGGGCGTGCTCAACTATTCGGTGGCGGTGCGCGAGAAGGGCGACGAGATCGTCTTTCTTCGCCGGATCATCAAGGGAGGCTCCGACCGGAGCTACGGTATCCAGTGCGCCCGCCTGGCCGGATTACCCCGCCCGGTGATCGAGCGGGCCAAGCAGGTATTGGCCGGGCTTGAGGCCGAGCGGGCCAGCCACCTCTCCAGAGTCGAGGCGGCCGCCACCGGCGGCGGGGGCGCCGGGCTCAAAGGCGGCCCCGGCTATAATGGCCCTGGCACCATCCAGCTCTCGTTCCTGGAGGTGCCGCCCCACCCGCTGGTCGACGAGCTGAGGTTGATGGATCTGGCGGGCCTGACCCCGATCGAGGCCCTCAACACCCTATACCGCTGGCAGGAGAGATTGAAGAAGGATGGCTGACATCAGGATCCTCGACGAAAAGACGGCCAACCAGATCGCCGCCGGCGAGGTGGTCGAGCGCCCGGCCTCGGTGGTCAAGGAGTTAGTAGAAAACTCGCTTGACGCTGGCGCTGCCCGGGTGAGCGTCACCCTGGGCGGGGGAGGGGCCGACCTGATCCAGGTGGTCGACGACGGGGCGGGGATCGCCCACGAACAACTTCCGCTGGCCCTGCTCCGGCACGCGACTTCCAAGATCAGATCGGCCGAGGATCTGCACGCGCTAACTACCCTCGGTTTTCGCGGCGAGGCCCTGCCGAGCATCGCCTCGGTCTCGCGCTTTGAAATCGTCAGCCGCCGCGCCGAGGACCTGGCGGCCACCAGGGTCGTAGTTGAGGGCGGGGTCCAGAGGGCGGTCGAGGAGACGGCCGCTCCCCCGGGAACCAGGGTCACGGTCAGAAATCTGTTCTATAACGTCCCGGCCCGGCTTAAGTTTCTGCGAAGCCGTTCGTCCGAGCTGTCCCAGGCGGCCGACGCGGTGACCCGGCTGGCACTGGCCCGGCCTGAAGTGGCCTTCCGCTTGGAGGCTGAGGGGCGGGCTCTAATCACGACCCCCGGCTCAGGGCGCTTTCTCGAGGCGGTCCGAGGGACGGCCGGAGGTGAAATCGCCGCCGGGCTGATTCCCCTTCCGGGAACAGAAGAGTCAGCCTCGCCTGGCGGGCTGCGCGTCTCCGGCTACATCGGCAAGCCCGAACTCTCGCGGGTCAGCCGCAACCACCAGTACTTTTTCGTCAACGGCCGGGCGATCAGAAGTGCGGCCCTGAGATACCCGCTCGAAGAGGCCTTTCGGGGGCGCTTGACGACCGGCCGCTACCCGGTGGCCTTTGTCTTCATCGAGGTTGACCCCAGCCAGGTCGACGTCAACGTGCACCCGGCCAAGCTCGAGGTCAGGTTCGGCCGGGAGGGTGAGGTCAAGGCGGCCATCTACCGCGGCGTCCAGGACGCTCTCGGCCCGGCCGGGGCCGCCGGACACGTCCCGCCGGCCTTTTCCCGGACTTCTGCCTGGTCGCCGCTCTCGGCAGGCGAGGCGGTCGGGCCTTACATCGTTCCGAGCCAGTTGGCACCGAGCCCGCCGTCGCCCGCCTCGCTGGCGGCCTCACTGGCCGCCGGACCGATCAGCCAGCCCGAGATTCCCTCGGTCTGGGATCAGGTAATGCGCGAAGGGGCAGAGGATGGCCGCTCGTATGGGGCACCGATCGTCCCCTCGTTTCCCGCGGCCAAGGTTGACCCCTTGATTGCCTCGCTGCGCCCGCTCGGGCGGTTCCGCGAAACGTACATCGTGGCCGAGGGCAATGATGGCCTGTATCTGATTGACCAGCACGCCGCTCACGAGCGGGTGTTTTTTGAGATGATCCGCGAGATGGCCGCCGCCGCCCAGCCGGCCTCGCAGTACCTGGCCCTGCCCATCGACCTCGACCTTGGGCCGGCCGGACCGGCCCTCTTGGCCGAATACCAGGGCGAGCTGGAGAAGGCCGGTTTTGAGGTCAAGCCTTTTGGCGGCAATACTATCCTGGTTAAAGCTGTCCCGCCGTTCCTCTGCCTGGGCAACAGTATCTTGGTTCGCGATTTCTTTGACCGGCTGGTCGAGTCCGGCGACGGGCGCGCCTCGCTCGGCCGCACGGAAGAGGTATTTTGGGCTATCGCCGCCTGCCGGGCGGCGGTCAAGGCCCGAGACCAGCTCTCACCGGCCGAGATGTCTGGGATCCTGGCCCAATTGGCCGCCGCCGGTGACCCCTACCACTGCCCGCACGGCCGGCCGACCCTGATTTCTCTCCCGGCCGAGGATGTGGAGCGGCGCTTCCGGAGGCGGGCCTGATGCGCCTGCTGGTCCTGGCCGGCCCGACCGCCTCGGGCAAGACCGCCCTTTCGGTCGAGCTGGCCCGGCGCCTTGATGGTGAAATCATCTCCGGCGACTCGATGCAGGTCTACCGTGGCATGGACATCGGGACGGCCAAGGTCCGGCCCGTGGAGACCGGCGGCATTCCCCACCACCTGATCGATCTCTTCGAGCCGGACCATCCCTTCTCGGTGGCCGAGTTCCAGGAGCTGGCCAGCCAGGCCATTCGCGAGATTGCCTCGCGCGGTCGCTTGCCGGTGCTGGTTGGGGGCACCGGGCTTTACGTCAGGGCGGTGACCGACGGGTACGATTTCAGCGCGGCCGAGGCCGATCCCGAATTCCGCCAGGTGCTGATCGCTGAGGCCGGGGAACACGGTGCGCCGTCTCTGCACCGGCGCCTCAGCCGGGTCGACCCCGGGGCGGCCGCCCGGATCCATCCCAACGATCTGAGGCGGATCACTCGTGCGCTTGAGGTCTACCACAGTTCGGGGAAAAAGATCTCCGAGCAGGGTAAGGATCAGGCCCCGCGTTATGACCTCTTGATGATCGGCCTGACCATGCCCCGGGAGGAGCTTTACCGGCGGATTAATCTTAGAGTGCGCCAGATGATCGAACAGGGCTGGGTAGCGGAGGTCGCCGCCTTGCTGCAAAAGGGCTACAGCCCAGAACTGACTTCGATGCAGGCCCTGGGCTACCGCGAGCTGATCGACTATCAAAAGGGCAAGGTGTCGCTTGACCAGGCCGTCGAGGTCATCTCACGCGGCACCCGCCGGTTTGCCAAGCGCCAGCTCACTTGGTTTCGAGCCGATCCCCGCATACACTGGATAGATGTGGGAGAGGCTAGGAGTAAGGAGGAGCCGTTGCAGGAGATCCTCCAACTGGTGGAGGTAAAATGGAAATGAGCGTAGAAGTAAAGGAACTTGCTTCGCAGACCAAGAGTAACGGTTGGGGGGAGAGAGCATTGACCAAACCAGCGATCAACCTGCAGGATGGATTTTTGAATCAAGTCAGGAAGGAGAACATCCCGGTCACCGTCTACCTGGTGAACGGGTTTCAATTAAAGGGCATGGTCAGGGGATTTGATAATTTCACCGTCGTCCTCGAACAGGACGGCAAGCAAATGCTGGTATACAAGCACGCCTTGTCGACGATTTCTCCCTTGCGCCCGGTGAACTACAACTTCAGCCAGGCGCCGGTCAAGGCCGAAGTGGATCAGTGACAGATAGTCACGGCTCTAGTGTCGCAGGATTAGCACAAAAAGAATGACGCGGAACCGAAGGCGGGGATTGACTTTGCCGGATGAGGCGAGGCCAGTCCCCGTTTTATTTATTTAAAGTTTAGGCAAAATTGCATCAGTTTTGGGCGCAACGGCCCTGATCGGGCAGCCCCAAAGCCGTCGTTACAAGCCCTTGGGCCGGTTTGAGGCAAAAACGCAACACGAGGCATTATTGCAGCAGGGTTGCCCATCTGCATCAGCGGGGGCTTGGGCCTTGAGATGCAAGCCAGACAAGGGTTTGGCTTAAATTTAGAGGCTACTCCAACGGTTGGCACGATTCTTGCGATAACCTGAAGATGAAGGGGGATGGCCGTAGGGGAGCGGCCGGTTGCCCGCAATCAAAAAGGTGAAAGGGGCTATCCAAGAAATGTGTGGACCTGGAAGTGACAAGCCGACGACTTTCGAATGGCCGGTGGTACCGGATTACGCCGGCCGGAAAGCCTTCGGCCCCCAGTTGGTCGACTGGGAGGAGCGCATTAATGTCGAGCGTATGCGCAATTATCGGTTCGCCAGGGTCAAGGAACAGCTAGTCAAGCGCAATATCGGTGCCGTTCTCTGCCTTAACGAGTGGAATATCAAGTACTGCACCTCAACCTGGGTGCCTTATTGGACAACCCCGTCTTCAGGCCTGCGCTATTCGCTGTTCCCGGCGACCTATGATTGCGGGATCCTTTACGAACAGGGCGAGCTGGGGTACCACGTCAAGCACACGGCTCCCTGGCTTCCCAAGGTCAAGGTCGCCATCACCGGCGCCGGCTGGATCGGCCAGACCATGGGTAGGGTCAGTTGGGAAAACCAGCGGCGCAAGTTTGTCGAGCAGATCGCCGGCGATCTGAAGGAGGCCGGTGTCGAAAAGGAAATCCTGGCTCTCGATACTTGGGATCCCGGGCTGGTTGAAGAGTTCACCCGGGTTGGCCTTCGGGTCGCTCCCCTGGGGGCCGAGATCATGCTCCAAGCCCGGAAGATCAAGAACCAGGATGAGATTGAGTGTCTCCGGATGGCCTGCTCGATCGGCGACGCCATGTTCGGAACCCTGGCCCGCAATCTCCGCCCAGGCATCAAGGAGTCCGAGCTGGAGGGCCTGGCCCATAAGACGGCCTACGACCTCGGGGCTCAGATCTTCTCCGGCGTCTTCGTTACCTCTGGCCCCTTCGGCTGGCCCAACCCGCGTGACGGCAGCGATCGGATCATCCGCCCGAACGATGTCCTCTACATGGACGTCTATAACACCGCTTATCTCGGCTATAAGATCTGCTACTACCGCACTTTCTCCTGCGGGCCGGCCAACGACCGGGCCCGCGACATCTACAAGACGGCTTATGACTGGCTCTATGCCAGCATCGACGCCGTTAAGCCCGGTAATACGACCAAGGACGTCGCCAGCCGCTGGCCCTCCGGCCCGGAAGTCTGGAAGGACATCAACATCATGCACGAAGATCAGACGGCCGGCAGCAACTGGGCTCACGGCATCGGCCTGACCCTCTACGAGCCCCCAATTATCTGGCGCGAGGCCTCGCTCAATGATCCGGTGGAACTCGAGGAAGGCATGACCTTTGCCATCGAGACCCAGCACGGTATCCCGGGTGAGTTCGGTGTCCGTATCGAAGAGGTGATCGCCGTCACCAAGAACGGCTGCGAGATCCTTTCAAAATGGCCGGTTGATCGGATTACCGAAGTACCGCTGTACTAAAGTGGAGACCTCGCTGTATCACCCACAGGTCGAGGCCATGCCTCGGAAAGAGCTGGAGGAACTCCAACTAGGTTTGCTTCGCCGGCAGTTGAAAAGATGTTTCGGACTATCGGGATTTTACCGGGAGAAGTGGGAAAGGGCCGGGGTTACCCCCGACCGTCTCAAGACCCTCGGTGACCTGCGCCGTTTCCCCTGCGTCACCAAGCAGGAACTCCGAGATGAACAGGCGGCCAGGCCCCTGTTCGGCCGCCTGGCCACCGCTCCCCCCTCGGACTGGCGCGAGCTTCACCCGTCATCCGGGACCACCGGGTTCCCAGTCTCGACGATTTGGTCGGCCGGGGATGTGCAGAACATCGCCGATATAACCGCCAGGACGATGTGGTCTTTCGGGGTACGGCCCGGGGACGTGATTCAAAACGCCTTCTCCTACGGGCTTTGGGTGGCCGGTTTGGCTGTTCACGCCGCCGCCGCCCAGATCGGCTGTTTTGTGATCCCGATCGGCGCCCAGCTCACCGAGCGGCAGATCTTTTACCTCCACCACGCCCGATCGGCAGTGATCATGGCCACTCCTTCCTACGGGGTCTATCTCGGCGAGAAGCTCCGGGAAGAGGGAATCGAGCCGAAAGACCTCGGTTTGCGCATCGGGGCCTTCGGGGGAGAGGCCGGGGTCGAGGTGCCCTCAACCCGGGCCCGGCTTGAAGCCAGCCTAGATCTTGACGCCTACGACTACTATGGGGTGGCTGAGCTCGGGCCGACATTCGCCTCGGAATGCACGGAAAAGTCCGGGCTCCACTGGGCTGAGGATCATTACCTGATCGAAATCCTTCATCCCGATACGCGCAAACCGGTTACCGATGGGGAGGTCGGGGTTCTGACTGTGACCCATCTGACGCGCCAGGCCACGCCCATGATTCGCTACTGGACCGGAGACTATGCCCGGAAGATCTCGGAGCCCTGCCGCTGCGGGCGCTCGCATGCCCGGTCGCCCGGGGGGATTCTCGGCCGGCACGACGACCTGGTGATTTACCGGGGGGCGAAATTCTACCCAACGCAGGTTGAGAAGGTGATTCGAAGCTTCCCAGAGTTGCCGGGCGAATATCAGATCCGCTTGGTTCGGGATGATTCAACCGGTTTGGACCGCTGCACGGTGGTAGCTGAAACTACAATGGATGGAGACGGGCAGGAAGCCCTACTCAAGCGGTTGACTGAAGCCCTGAAGGCTGAGTTGTTGGTTACCCCCGAGGTCGAATTGGTGGCACCGGGCGTCATCGAGAGGACCACTTTCAAGGCCAAGCGGGTGTTTGATTTGCGCCAAAGGGCATAAGTCCAGGCCAAATTAGCGAAAATTGCAGATTTTGTACCTTTCTCTCCTGAGCCGGCCAGTGGTATCTTTTACTTCACAAGGCTAGCGAGTTGGGGGGAGAGGGAGAATGACACATCCATCCATCAATGCCCTGCAGGCCGAATTGGAGTTAGCCAGGGAAGCTGAATCGGAGCTGCGGGTTGCCTTTGACTCTTCGTTTGACGGTATATGGGTCCTTGACGGCGATGGAAAGGTTCTCCGGATCAACCGGGCCTACGAGAGGATCTCGGGAATCGCCGCCGAGGAGGTCGTCGGGCGCAAGGTCGGGGAGCTGGTTGAAGCCGGGTTTCTCTCCCGCAGCGTCACCGAGCAGGTCATTGAGGCCAAGCAGACCATCACCATCCTGAACCAGGTCCGCAACGGCAAGACGATGCTGGTGACCGGGACGCCGGTAGTGGACGATCAAGGCCGGGTCAACCGGGTGGTCATTAACGCCAGGGATATCTCCGAACTGATGGACCTGAAGGCGGAACTGGAACGAGCCAAGGCGCTGAATACCGGATACCTTCAGGAACTGACCAATATACGCCTGCGTCACCACGTCGACCTGGTCGCCAGAAGTGCGGCCATGGAAAAGGTGATCGACCTGGCCTTCCGGATAGCCAGAGTTGACACTACGGTACTGATCACGGGCGAATCGGGCACCGGCAAAGAAGTCGTAGCCAACCTGATTCACCGGGAAAGCCCCCGTCAAAAAGGTCCGTACATCAGGATCAATTGCGGGGCGATTCCCGACTCGCTGCTGGAGTCGGAACTGTTCGGGTATGATCGGGGGGCTTTCACCGGGGCCAACCGTGACGGCAAGCCCGGACTCTTTGAACTGGCCAACCTGGGCACCCTTTTTCTGGATGAGGTGGCCGAGCTGCCGCTACCGGTCCAGGTCAAGCTGCTGCGGGCCCTGCAGACTAAAGAGATCACCCGGGTAGGCGGAACCCGCCCCGTCAGGCTCGACATCCGTCTGGTTGCGGCCACCAACCGCGACCTTGAATCAATGGTCCGGGAAGGCAAATTCCGAGAAGACCTCTACTACCGTCTAAACATTGTGCCGATCCACGTCCCGCCGTTGAGAGAAAGACCGGAAGACATCTCTCCCCTGGTCTTTCACTTTCTCCGGGTCAACTGCTCCAAATACGGCCTGGAAAAGCATTTTTCTCCTTCAGCGGTGGACAGTCTGGTGTCGTACCGGTGGCCCGGCAATGTCAGGGAACTTGAGAACCTGGTGGAAAGGTTAGTTGTCACCACTCAAGGGGAGATCATCTCGATAGAGGATCTGCCGGCCCAGTTTCGTCCGGGGAAATCAAGAATACCGGGTACCAGCGCGTCGCTTCGGGCCCAAGTGCAGGACCTGGAGAAAAACATCATTTTAGAGGCGGTTTCCCGGGCGGGTAGCCTGAGACAAGCCGCCTTGGTCCTGGGGGTCGACGCCTCGACCCTGACCCGTAAGGCCCGACGCCTCGGGATCTGAATTCGCAGTAACGGTCATCGCCAATTTGGTGTAAGGCCTCTGGAGGGGATGCAACGCGTATCAATCCAACGATCGCCCGGCCGCTGAAAAAATCCTTGTGGAACACCAGCAGATCGAGTCGGTCCTGGTAGTCCAAAAGAGCGACCCGGACTGGGGGGAAGTACTGGTCGCTTACGTCAGACCTAAGGCCGGAGAACATCTGAGCCCGGTTGAATTGATGTACTACTGTCTGGGCCGCCTGGACAGCGGGGAAGTTCCCGTCAAGGTGGTCCTGGTCGACGAGTTGCCTAGTCTAGAAACGTAATAAAGTACGGGGAGGATTGGGTCAATTATGAAATTGCGGTATCTTAAGGTTTACGCCCTGCTCGTGGTTCTTGCGCTGATGGCAGCAATGACTGGCTGCTCCAGCTCAAATACCGGCACAACCCCTCCGCCAGCCAGCGGGGGTTCGAGCGGTCCGGGTGGGGCCAAACCGGCCGCCCCGGTCAAGATTGGTTTCGTCAGCAGCTTCAGCGGGACTTACGCCGCTATCGCCGAGGATCAGTGGAGGGCCGTCCAGCTAGCGACTGAGCAAATCAACGCCCAGGGCGGGCTGCTCGGGCGCAAGATCGAGCTGGTCAAGCGCGACGATAAGCTCAACCCGGGCGAGGCGGCCAAGGTCACCCAGGACATGATCCAAAACGACAAACCGGATTTCATCATCGGCTCGATCTCGGGAGCCACCGTCCTGCCGATGAACGACCAGGCCAAGAAGGCCGGGATACCCTTCTTCGGAATCGCCCAGAGCGACGCGGTGACCACCGCCAAGGACCGCGGTCAGTTCAGCTTCCATGAGGCCCTGACTCCGACCATGAACGGCCGGGCTCTCGGCAAGTGGATCGCCAACAACCTGGGTAAGAAGGTCTACTACCTGATGCCCGACTACGCCTTTGGCAAGGACAACTACAACGCCATCAACAAAGCCCTCCTCCAGGCCGGCGGGGCCGAGGTCGGGGTGGCCTGGTACCCGCTCGGAACCTCTGACTTCACTCCCTTTATCGCCAGGATCAGAGCGGCTAAGCCTGATGTCGTCGTCACCGCCGCCCTAGGAAACGACCAGGTGAATCTTCTCAAGCAGGTTCAGAGCTTTGAGCTGAACAAGGAGATGAAGATCTTCATCGTCGTCACCGACATTCAGGGCGACGCGGCGGCCGGCTTCCAGAACCTGCAGAACACTTACGGCGGGGCCAGCTTCTACTGGGAACTGGCCGATAAAGACCCGACCGCCAAGGCCTTTGTTGACGCCTATGTGAAAAAATACGGCAGCCCGCCCTCCGGATACGCTGGCTACGCTTACAGCGCCACCAAGCTGATCAAGCTCGGGGCCGAAAAGGCAGGCAGCATTGAACCGGAGAAGTTCTCCAAGGCCCTGGCCGGTCAGAAGTACAACACCTACAAAGGCGAGCAATGGATTCGCGCCTGCGACCAGCAGTCCTTCCAGTCGATCTTCATCACCAGGGGCCGGACTTTGGAAGAGGCCAAGAAGGCTGGCCGGGAGCAGTATGGGTTCCGCGAGATTGTCGGTGTGGTCCAAGCCGACGAGTCGATGGAGCGCACTTGTGAGGAACTTGGCTACAAGCACTAACCGGTGACATCAATTTCCCGTGATATCAATTTCCCGACCTGGGCCCGCCGTTTGGCGGGCCCGTGGAAGGGAAGGGGGGATAACGAGTGGACGCAACCACCTTTTTCAGCCAGGTGTTTGCCGGTATAGTGTCGGGAATGATGCTGGTGTTGCTGGCACTCGGTCTGACTCTGATCTTCGGCCTGATGAACGTGGTCAATTTTGCCCACGGCGCACTGTATATGACCGGCGCCTACGCGCTTTACTTCGTTCTTCAACACACCGGCAGCTTCTGGATCGCCCTGATCTTGGCCCCGATCCTGGTTGGTCTGACCGGCTTGATTATCGAAAGAACTATGATCCGCCGGCTGTACCAAAGGTCCGAGGAGGATCCGATCCTGCTGACCTTCGGCCTGGCTTTCATTTTGATGGAGGCGATGAGGCTTGGTTTTGGGAAGATCGGGCTTCCGGTCAACTTGCCGGCGGCCCTTTCGGAATCCTGGGGGGCTGGATGGTTCCGCTTTCCGTCTTACCTGATTTTTACCGTCGCCTGCTCGGCCCTGGCCGTCTTCGCCCTCTGGCTGTTCTTGGAGAAGACCGACATGGGCCTGGTGATCCGGGCGGGCAGCCGCGACAGCACGATGGTCCAGGTTCTCGGGTTGGATTTCGACCGGGTCAGGATCCTTTCTTTCATGATCGGAACCGCCCTGGCTGGATTGGCGGGGGCTTTGGCCGCGCCGGTCCGGGGGGTAATTCCAGAGATGGGCCAGGCGCTGCTTCCTCAGGCATTCGTCGTGGTCGTGGTCGGGGGTAAGGGGAGTTTTTGGGGCACGGTGGCCAGCGGCCTGCTGGTCGGAATCACCGTCGCCTTGACCAGTTTGTTTTATCCAAGCCTATCGGACGTCATCATGTACGTGCTCATGACCATCGTACTTCTAATCCGGCCTCGCGGTCTTTTCGGCCGTGAATAGCCAGGCGCGAGGTGGCAAATGAAACTTTCTTCGTTACTGACCCTGCTGGCGGTTCTGGTCATCCTCCCGTTCATCAATCCCAGCAAGACCCTTTCGATTCAGATCCTGATTTGGGGCCTGCTGGCCGTAAGTTACAACCTGCTCCTCGGGTACACCGGGCTCCTGTCCTTCGGGCATTCGGTCTTCTTCGGGCTCGGTTCCTACGCTGCCGGGCTGTATCTTAAAGAGGCCGGTTCGGGGCTTTGGGGAGGTTTGGCGGCCGGAATCGTTGTCGCCGCCCTGGGCGCGGCCGTGGTCGGCTGGTTCTGCCTGCGGCGCCGCGGGGTCTATTTTGCCATGCTGACTCTGGCCTTCTGTCAGATGGCCTATTTTTTGGGTTTCCAGCTTGATTTCATCACCGGAGGCGATGACGGGCTTCAGGGGGTTCCGACTCCCGATCTGGTCATCCCCGGGCTGGGATCGATCCCACTATTGAGCATCAGGCACCCGGAAAACTTCTACTTCTTCTGCCTGGCGCTGGTGGCCGTCTCCCTCTTCCTCCAGGAGCTGCTGGTCCGGTCGCCTTTCGGGCGGGGCCTGCAGGCCATCCGCGAGAGCGAGGAGCGCTCGCGAGCCGTCGGCTATGACTCCGGGGGCCTCCAGTGGCTGGCCTTCGTCTTCTCGGGCGGTTTGGCCGGCTTGGCCGGGACGATGAACACCCTTTACCTGGGATTCGTTCCCCTTGAGTCCCTTTCGCTGGCCACTTCGGGAACGATCCTGATGATGACCATCCTTGGTGGCAAGGGGGTGCTGGTCGGCCCGTTTATCGGTGCCGGATTGTTCCTGGCCCTTCAGGACTACCTGGCGGTTTATACCGAAAGCTGGCCTCTGATTGTCGGTGCCATCTTCGTCGGCTTCGTCCTGGCCCTGCCGTCAGGCCTCGGTGGCGGGTTGGGCAGCCTTTACGCCTTCATAACCGGCCGGGCGCGAAAGGAGGCCAGTTCGGCATGACCTCGAAAAGGACTGTGCTTCAATCTGAAAACCTCTCGCGGCGATTCGGCGGCCTGCTGGCCGTCAACGATGTTAGTGTCAACATCCGGGAGGGCGAGATCCATTCGATCATCGGGCCGAACGGGGCCGGGAAAAGCACCCTGTTCAACCTCCTAGCCGGAAGGATTCCGCCCAGCAGTGGGCGGGTTATCTTCGAGGGCCGCGAGATCAACGGGCTCCCCCAGCACCGGGTGGCCAGACTGGGCATCGCCAGGTCGTATCAGATCACGACTATCTTCCGGAACCTGTCGGTCATGGACAACCTCCTGGTGGCCGCCCAGAGCCCTCAGGCCTTCAATTTCTGGCGACCCGCCCTGAGCTTCAAGGATGACCTGGCCCGGGCCCGCCAGACCCTGGCGACCATCGGCCTGGAGAAAAAGGCCGGCCAGCTGGCCGCCTACCTTTCGCACGGCGAGCAGCGCTATCTGGATATCGCCATCGCCCTTCAGACCAACCCGAAGATCCTGCTGCTCGACGAGCCAACCGCCGGGATGAGCCCGGTTGAGACCGAGCAAACAGTCCTGTTAATCAGGGAACTGGCCAAGAAGGTAACGGTGGTCCTGGTCGAGCACAAGATGGATATGATCATGAAAATCTCGGATTACATCACCGTCCTGAACTTCGGGCAGGTTCTGGCCACCGGGTCTCCAGAGGAGATTCAGGCCAATCCCGAGGTTCAGCGCGCCTACCTGGGGGGTGGCCACTGATGCTGCAGGTCAACGATATCCATGCTTATTACGGGGCGAGCCATGTCCTCCAGGGGGTGACGCTAGAAGTCCCCGACGGCGGGATCGTCGCCCTGATCGGGCGAAACGGGGCCGGCAAGACCACGACCATGAAGACGATCATGGGGCTTCTTCCCTGCCGGGCCGGGACGATAAAACTCAAAGGCCAGGAGATCCAGCGCTTGCCCACTCACCGGATCTCTCGCCAGGGCATCAGCTTCATCCCCGAGAACCGCGGGATCATTCCCGGCCTGTCGGTGGCTGAAAACCTCCACCTGGCGGTCGTGGCCCAGGAACCGGCCCAGCGGGCCGCCGCCCAGCAACGGGTGGAGAGGATGCTGGAGTACTTCCCCAGGCTCAAGGAGCGGCTCAGCCAGGAAGGCACCAGCCTCTCCGGCGGTGAGCAGCAGATGCTGGCCGTCGCCCGGGCCTTTGTCAGCGGGCCCTCGCTGCTCCTGGTCGATGAGCCGACCCAGGGGCTGGCCCCGATGTTCGTCTCGGCCATCATGGACATCTTGGTCCGGGTCAACCGGGAGGAGGGGGTGTCGGTCCTGCTCGTCGAGCAGAACGCCTCCCTGGCCCTGGAGATCGCCCACCACGCCTATATCATGGATCAGGGCGTCATCTGCCAGTCCGGCCCGGCCGCCGAGATCAAAGATGACCAGGAGATCCAAAAGAGGTACCTGGGCGCTTGAACGATGGCGGGAACTGCGATTTATCTGCTGCCTGCGGGCGGATGAAGGGAGTTGGACGGGTTTTGTCCTCCCGTTTTTTGGATGAGCTTTTTGGGCTGAACTTCAGCCCAAAA
>JBGFRN010000090.1:0-14942 GCA_041695105.1 Bacillota bacterium
TTGATATTTTGATCATTGCCGTTGAGTCAGGACTGAATACTTCTCAGGCCCTGCACGAAACGGCTGGGCGGCTCGACGGCCCGCTTGGGGAAGAGATGAGGAGAGTTTGTGATGAACTTTGGGCCGGGGTTTCCCTGACCCAGGCTCTGGGCCGGGCGGCTCAGCGCACCCGAGTTGACTCGATTGGGGGGCTGGCCAACGCCCTTACTCGCGCCGAAACCTATGGGGTTGGCCTGGCTGAGAGTTTAACAGACCTTAGAGAACAATTGCTCCAAGATCTCAGGTACCGGGTCGAGGTCGCCATCGCTAAAGTGCCGCAGAAGCTTACCCTGGTCACGGTTGGGTTCTACCTGCCGGCGCTGCTAGCCCTGGTGGTGGTCCCGAGTTTGATTAGATTCGGAGAAAAATGGTGATGGGGGAGTCGTGAATGCATAAACGGAATATCCGGTTGGCCAACTGTTGCCTGTTCTGCTGTCGCCTGAATAAAAAAGGCGCCACCACCACTGAATATTCCCTGATCCTCGCCCTTGTGGTCATCGTCCTGATTACGACCCTGAGAACGCTGGGAACGACACTTAATGCCAAACTCCACACAATCATCAGCAGTCTCAACGGGGCCTAGCGCCGGCAGGCGTGGGGCGGCGGCCGCCGAGTTTTCCCTAGTGGCCGGCCTGATGATCACCCTGATGTTCGGTATTATCGACTTCGGTCTAGCCATGAACGCGCAGCTCATTCTTTCGGCCGCCGCTCGCGAGGGGGCGCGGCGCGCGGCTGTCGACGGCGGGGATACCCGGGCGGTTAGGGAGCGGATCAACCAGCAGTTGGGACTGGGGCGAATTGACCCTGCCCGGGCCGAGGTGAGCGTCTCGCCCAGGACCGCCGCCTACGGAAGCCCGATTCAGGTGGAGCTAGCTTATCCGTACACTTTTGTCACCCCGGTAGGGAGAAGCCTTGCCTCAGGGGGAATTAGAATCCGAGCTGGGGCGGTGACGCGGAGTGAGAAGCTGAGGTGATCTGATGATAATGAAGCGTCGGGGGTCGGTTTCGGCGCTCCTGGCTTTGACCCTCCCGGTCTTATTGAGCTGCGCCAGCCTGACCATCGACGCCGGCTGGCTTTTTGTCGCCCGCCAGAGGCTGGTGACCGCGGCTGACCTGGCGGCGCTGGCCGCCTGTCAGGAGCTGGACCTGGACTTGCTGGCCAGGGGTCGGGTTTATCTCGACCCCGGCCGTGCCCGTTCGGTCGCCCGGCAGTACGCCCGCGACAACCTGGCCGCTGGTTTTGCGGGTCGGGTTGACCCGGAACAAGCCCAGATTGAGGTAGAGGTCTACAACATTGACCCGGGCAGTTCGGTTCGTCACCGCACTACCGGCCGGATGTTGTCGGCCCCAACCGTGGCCGTCAGGGTCATCTTGCCGGTGCGGCCGCCACTGCTTTCGGCGGCCTTGGGCGAGGTTCGGATCAGCGGCCGGGCCGACGCCTCGGTGGTCAGGAAAAAATGATCCGGGTCCAGTCATTGGGTGGCAGGAAACCCCGGACCCGAAATCGAAGGGGAGAAATCGAAGGGGAAAACCCGACCAACCTCATACTGCCGGATGACGTTCGTGGGAGAGACCCCTGACCGCCGGGGCGCGAGGCAACCGCCGCACCGGGCCGGGCCAAGGGGCGCCGAAGGAGCAAGGCTTGAAAACTCTCAGGCAAAAGGACCACGGGCTGACGGGACTCTGGAGAGTGGCTGATCGTGAGCCACACCCACGGGGTAACCGGGCTTAACCGGGATTCTCTCAGGTAACAGGACAGAGAAGCGCTTGGCGCGCTGTCTCTGTCTTTTTGTTTCGTCAGTCCGAGCATACTACTATGGTTAAGGAAGGGAAATGGGGTGGCGGGTATTGGAATCGTGGGACCACCTGAAAAAGACTCCGCTCTTTGAGATCCACCAAAAGTACGGCGGCAAGATTGTCGACTTTGGGGGCTGGGCCCTGCCGGTCCAGTTTACCGGGATCATCGAGGAGCACCGGGCGGTTCGGGCAGCCGCCGGGCTATTTGACGTCTCCCACATGGGGGAGATCGAGGTGACCGGAGCCCAGGCCCTGGAACTGGTCAACTACCTGATCACCAACGACGCCCCGGCCATGGCGGTCGAGCAGATCATTTACTCGCCGATGTGCTACGAGAGTGGCGGTATTATTGACGACCTGCTGGTCTACCGCCTCGGACCGGAGCGTTTCATGCTGGTCGTCAACGCCGCCAACACCGAGAAAGACCTTGAGTACATCCGGAGTGTTGCCGCCCGGTTTCCCGGGGCCCAGGTCATCGACCGGTCCAACTGCTGGGCCCAGCTCGCCCTGCAGGGACCGAACGCCGATCGCATCCTTCAGCGCCTGACCCGGACCGACCTGAGCCAGATCAAGTACTACTGGTTCAGGGCCCGGGTCGGGGTGGCCGGGTCCGGGTGCCTGGTCTCGCGGACCGGCTATACCGGCGAGGATGGGTTTGAGATCTATTGCTCGCCGGAAGACGCCCCCAACCTTTGGGACGAGATTATGGAGGCCGGGGAGGATGACGACCTAGTCCCCTGCGGTCTCGGCGCCCGCGACACCCTGCGTTTTGAGGCCAAAATGCCTCTCTACGGCCACGAGCTTGACCAGAACACCACCCCGTTCGAGGCCGGACTGGGCTTTTTTGTCAAGCTTAACAAGCCCGAGTTTCTGGGCCGCGAGGCCTTGGCCAGGCAGAAGGCTGGGGGCATTACTAAAAAGCTGGCCGGCTTCGAGATGACCGGGCGGGGCATCCCGCGGGCCGGGTACCCGATCCACCATGACGGCCGGGCGGTCGGGGTAGTCACCTCGGGCACCTACGCCCCGACCCTCGACAAGAACCTCGGCTTGGGCTACGTTCCGGTCGAGCTGGCTGGCCCAGGAACTGAACTGGAGATCATGATCCGCAATCGTCCGGTGAGGGCGATGGTGGTCAAGACGCCTTTTTACCGCCGGGCAAAGTAATTCAGAGGAGGAGCGCCGGGATGTATCCCCAAGATCTGAAGTATACCAAGGAACACGAATGGCTGCGCCAGAACGGGAAGGAGGGGACGGTCGGGATCACCCACTTCGCCCAGGAACAACTAGGCGACGTGGTCTTCGTCGAGCTTCCCCAGGTTGGGCGCCAGGTTAAGGCCGGGGAGGTTTTCGGAGTGGTCGAGTCGGTCAAAACCGTCTCGGACCTCTATTCCCCGGTGGCCGGGAGGATCACCAGAGTTAACGAGAGGCTTTTGGACGACCCGGCCCTGGTCAACGCCGATCCGTACGGCGAAGGCTGGATCGTCGCCATCGAAATTGAGTCGGAAGGCGACTTGCTCACCGCCGCCGGCTACCAGGCTCTGATCGCCGGATGAGGTACATACCGAACACCGAGGCCGACCGGGCCGGGATGCTTCAGACGATCGGGGTCGATTGCGCCGGGGATCTCTTCGCCGGCATTCCGGCCGAGGTCAGGCTGAACCGGCCGCTTGACCTGCCCCCGGCGATGTCTGAACTGGAGCTGCTTGATCACGTCAGAGGGCTGGCGGCCAGAAACTCGGGAACCGACCGCCTGACCTGCTTCATCGGGGCCGGGGCTTATGACCATTTCATCCCGGCCGTGGTCCATCACCTGACCAAGCGGGCCGAGTTTTATACCGCCTATACCCCGTACCAACCGGAGATCAGCCAGGGAACCCTCCAGGCCATCTATGAGTTTCAGTCGCTGATCTGCGAGCTGACCGGAATGGATTTGTCCAACGCCTCGATGTACGACGGGGCCTCGGCCCTGGCCGAGGCGGCTATTATGTGCATCGGGACTCAGGGGCGGCGCGAGATCCTGGTCTCTCGCTCGGTTCATCCCGAGTGGCGCCGGGTGGTCCAGACCTACCTGGCAGGCCAGAACATCAGCCTGGTTGAGATCCCAGTCGATCAGGGAGTCACCGGCACCGGCGCGCTGGAGAGCCTGATCAGCGACCGGACGGCCGGGGTTCTGATCCAAAATCCGAACTTCTTCGGCCGGCTGGAGCCTGTCGAGCGGCTGGAGCCGGTGATCCACGGGCACGGGGCCCTGATGGCCGTGGCGGCCGACCCGATCTCGCTCGGAATCTTAAAGGCCCCGGGAGATTACGGGGCTGATATTGTCTGCGGCGAGGCCCAGGTGCTGGGCAACTCGCTCTCATTCGGGGGTCCATACCTGGGCTATCTGGCCGCCCGCGAGAAGCTAGCCCGGCGGATGCCGGGACGGATCTCCGGCGCGACCGTCGATAGCCGCGGCAACCGGGGGTTCGTGCTCACGCTGCAGGCACGCGAGCAGCATATTCGCCGGGAAAAAGCGACCAGCAACATCTGCAGTAACCAGGCGCTCAACGCCCTGACCGCGACCATCTACCTGACGGTTATGGGCAAGGCCGGGCTCCGGGAGGTGGCCGGGCAGTGCTTTCAAAAGGCCGTCTACGCCCAGAAGTGCCTAACCTCCCTGCCGGGCTGGGAGGCGGCTTTCCCTGGGCCGTTCTTCCGTGAGTTCGCCGTGCGGTCGCCGGGCGACCCGGAGCTGATCATTAAAGATCTGGCCGGCCGGGGCATCCTGGCCGGCTACCCGCTCGGCCGCGACTACCCTGAGCTGAACGACTGCCTGCTGATAGCGGTGACCGAAAAGAGGACCAGGCGGGAGATCGATTCCCTCGTGATCGGGTTGGGGGTGACCAAATGAGCGAGAGGACCGGCTGTCATCCGGGGGCCCAGCCCCTGTCGTTCGAGCTTTCCCGGCCCGGGCGGCGTGGGTACTCGCTTCCGGCGCTGGATGTGCCTGAGGTCGATGTCCGGGCTCTGGTCCCGGAAACCCTGTTTCGAAATGAGGCCCCACGCCTGCCGGAGCTGAGCGAGGTTGAAACGGTCCGCCATTTTACCGCGCTGTCCCGCCGCAACCACGGGGTGGACAACGGCTTTTACCCGCTCGGTTCCTGCACCATGAAGTATAATCCCAAGCTCAATGAGGATATCGCCGAACTGGGAGGCCTGGCCGGCCTGCACCCGTACCAGCCAGAGGAGACGGTTCAGGGGGCGCTGGAGCTGATGTTCCTGACCGAGCGCTTTCTGGCCGAGATCACCGGCATGGATCGGGTCTCGCTCCAACCGGCGGCCGGGGCCCACGGGGAATTCGCGGGAATCGCCATGATCCGGGCCTACCACCATAACCGGGGCCAGGCCCGGACCAAGGTGCTGGTGCCGGATTCGGCCCACGGAACCAACCCGGCCACCGCCGCCATGTGCGGCTACCAGGTGATCAGTGTTCCTTCCGATGGCCGGGGCGGGGTCGACCTCGAGGCCCTGCGCCAGGCAGCCGATCGCGAAGTCGCCTGCCTGATGCTGACCAACCCGAACACCCTCGGGCTGTTTGAGGAAAGCATCTGTGAGGTAGCCAAGATCATCCACGGGGTGGGCGGCCTGCTTTATTACGATGGGGCTAACGCCAATGCCATCATGGGCTACAGCCGCCCCGGGGACATGGGCTTCGACGTCGTCCACCTGAACCTGCACAAAACCTTTTCCACCCCGCATGGCGGGGGCGGCCCGGGCTCGGGACCGGTCGGCGTCAAACGCGAGTTGGCCCCCTTTCTGCCCTTGCCAACCGTCGAGTTCGACGGCGACCACTACCATCTCGACTCCGACCGGCCGCTCTCAATCGGCAAGGTCAAATCGTTTTTCGGGAATTTTGGGGTGGTCGTCCGGGCTTATGCCTACATTCGCAGCCTGGGTCCAGACGGGCTGAAGGCTGCCAGCGAGAACGCCGTGATCAACGCTAATTACCTGCTGGTCCGGCTCAAGGGGCACTTTGATCTGCCCTACGACCGTCACTGCCAGCACGAGTTTGTCCTCTCGGGCAAGGGTCTCAAGGCCCGGACCGGGGTCCGGACCCTGGATCTGGCCAAGCGACTGCTCGATTTCGGCTATCACCCCCCGACGATTTACTTCCCCCTGATTGTCGAGGAGGCCTTGATGATTGAACCGACCGAGACCGAATCGAAAGAGACCCTCGATGAGTTCGCCGGGCGCCTGATTGGAATCGTTCGCGAGGCGGAATCGGAACCGGAAAAAGTGAAGTCAGCCCCGCACCAAACCGTGGTTGGCCGGCTGGACGAGGCACTGGCGGCCAGAAAACCGAACCTCCGCTACCGCTATGAAGGTGGCTGAGGCCGGCCCTCAGCCCTGGCGGCGCCGGCCCTGGCGGCTGATTCGCCACGGAGCTGCCTCCGGGGCCAGAAATATGGCCGTCGACGAGGCCATCCAGACCGCCTGCGCCCGGGGTCTGGCTGGGCCGACCCTGAGGTTTTACGCCTGGAGCCCGGCTGCCTTATCCATTGGATACTTTCAGCCGGTCTCCGAGGTTGACCTTGAGGCCTGCCGCGCCCGGGGCATCGATCTGGTCCGGCGCCCGACCGGGGGGCGGGCCATCTTGCACGATCGCGAGCTGACCTACAGCGTGGCTATGGCTGGGTCGGACCTGCCCGGGGGAGTCCTTGAGACTTACCGGCTGCTTTCGGCTGGACTGCACCGGGGGTTGCTCGAACTGGGCATCCCGGCGGTGGTTTCGGGAGCTAAAGAGCCCGTCGGCAGCGAAATGAAAAGGTCCGCCGGGGGAAGCGCCGCCTGCTTTGACACCGCGTCCTCTTATGAGCTTGAGGTGGGGGGGCGCAAGGTGGCCGGCAGCGCCCAGACCCGTCGCGGCGGGGCCATCCTCCAGCACGGATCGCTCCCGCTCTTCCTGGATGGGCTGGGGCTGTTCAGCCTGCTGGCCCTTGGTCCGGAAAAAAGAGAGAGGCTGGCCGGAGAGTTTAAGCGCCAGGCCATTGATCTGTTTGAGGCCGCCGGGCGCCCGGTCGCCTTTGACGAGGCCCGGGCGGCCTTGGAACGGGGCCTGGCCGTCGCCCTCGGGATTGAATTTGAGCCCGGGGAGCTAACGGCGGTCGAGGAAGAGCTGGCCGCTGACCTCGAGACGTCCAAATTCGCCCACAAGGCTTATACCTTCAAGCGATGAGTATAGGGGGACTGCTGTTTGACCGGCCCAGAGGATTATGATCTGATAGTTACCGGCGGCGGGCCGGGGGGCTATGTCGCCGCCTTAGAGGGCGCCCACCGCGGCCTGAGGACGGCCCTGGTTGAGAGGGATCGCCTGGGAGGGACCTGCCTGAATTGGGGTTGCATCCCCACCAAGGCTATGCTTGAATCGGCCCGGCGCAAGCTAGACCTGGCTGAAGCGGCTGCTTTCGGATTGGTCGCCTCGCCGGTTACGGTCGATTTCGCGGCCCTGATGGCTCGCAAGGATCGGGTGGTCGACGGCCTGGTCCAAGGCATCAATGGCCTGATGAAGGCCGCGGGCATCCGGGTCATCAGTGGTTCGGCCCGCCGGCTGGTTCCGGCCGCTCCCGGGCTGACCGGCCTTTCCGTAGTCGTGCCGGGTGGGTCGGAGCTGGAACTGAACGCCCGGGCCGTGATCCTCGCCACTGGTTCCAGGCCTGCCATGCCATCGATTGAGGGGATCGATCTGCCCGGGGTGATCACCAGCAATGAAGCCGTGACCCTGGACCGTCTTCCAGAATCAATGGCGGTGATCGGAGGTGGGGTGATCGGGATCGAGCTGGCCGGGGTCTACGCCGCACTGGGAACCAAGGTCAGGGTAATCGAGGCCCTTCCGAGGATCCTGCCTGGAAGCGACGAGGAGTTGGCCCGGCGCCTGGGGGCGCTCCTGCGGCGGCGCGGGATCGAGATCGTCACCGGGGCCAAGGTTGAGCACCTGAGCCCGGCCCGGGGCCGGAGGGAGACCGGCTGGATTGAAGTGGCCTATTCCACCGGGGCCGCCGCCATGACTGGGGCCGGCCCAGCCGGTACCGGTACTGCCGGCGCCGGCACTTCCGAGACGTTCACCGCGGAAAAGGTGCTGGTGGCTGTCGGGCGCCAGCCCGAATTCGGCGGGTTCGACCTGGCGGGGGCTGGAATCAGCCACTCGCCGTCAGGGATCAAGGTTGACGCTAACGGCCGCACCTCCCGCCCGGGCATCTGGGCGGTCGGAGACGTGACCGGGGGGCCGCAGTTGGCTCATGTGGCGTCGGCTCAGGGGATCGCCGCCGTGGGGGACATCATGGGCCGGCCTGACCCGGTCGACTATTGCGCCGTGCCGGCCTGTGCCTTCAGCTTCCCCGAACTGGCCGGGGTCGGCTTGAACGAGGCCCAGGCCAGAGAGCAGGGGATCGAGATCAAGGTGGGCAAGTTCAGCTTTGCCGCAAACGGACGGGCCCAGACGGCCGGCGAGGGTGAAGGGGTGGTCAAGGTCGTGGCTCAGGCCGGGGGACCATCCCCCGGTAAGATCCTCGGCCTGCACATACTGGGGCCGCACGCCTCGGAGCTGATCCACGAGGGAGTCCTGGCCATTCGAGCCGGGATGACGGCCGAGCAGCTTGAGAAGGCGATCCACCTGCATCCAAGCCTGTCCGAGGCAGTGCCCGAAGCGGCCCGGGGAGTCTATGGAACCCCCTTGCACCAGAACAGAGGAAGAGGATAAACTTATATAGTTATGAAACAATGACTGTGCAGGGAGGAACCAACCGCATGGACAACCTGTCCCGAATCGACCCGGAAATCTTTGAGGCAATTCAATTAGAAAAAAAGAGACAAATTTCAAAGATCGAACTGATTGCCTCTGAGAATTTCGTCAGCGAGGCCGTGCTTGAGGCCGCTGGTACGGTTCTGACCAATAAGTATGCCGAGGGTCTCCCCGGAAAGCGCTACTACGGCGGGTGCGAATACGTTGATATTGCTGAAAACCTGGCCCGCGACCGGGTCAAAGCCCTGTTTGGCGCCGCCCACGCCAACGTTCAGCCGCACTCCGGAGCCCAGGCCAACATGACTGTCTACTTCGCTGTTCTCAACCCCGGCGACACGGTTATGGGTATGAACTTGGCCCACGGTGGGCACCTCACCCACGGTTCCCCGGTCAACTTCTCGGGCCAGCTTTATAATTTCATCTCCTACGGGGTCAATCAGGAGACCGAGCGAATCGACTACGATGAGGTCGAGCGGCTGGCCAAAGAAAACCGCCCGAAGCTTTTGGTGGCCGGAGCCTCGGCTTACCCCCGCTTCTGGGATTTCGCCCGCCTGCGGGCGATCTCCGATCAGGTCGGGGCCCTGCTGATGGTCGATATGGCTCACTTCGCCGGGCTGGTGGCGGCTGGGCTCCATCCCAATCCGGTCCCGCACGCCCAGTTCGTAACGTCTACCACGCACAAGACCCTGCGCGGCCCGCGTGGGGGCTTCATCCTCTGCCAATCCGAGTTCGCTGCTGGCATCGACAAAGCGGTCTTCCCCGGCATCCAAGGGGGGCCGCTGATGCATATCATCGCCGCCAAGGCCATAGCCTTTAAAGAGGCCTCGACCCCGCAGTTTAAGGATTACTCCCAGCGCATTTTAGACAACGCCCAGGCCCTGGCCTCCGGGCTTACTGAGCGCGGGTTCCGCCTGGTGTCCGGTGGCACCGACAACCACCTGATGCTCGTTAACCTGTTCAGCAAGGACGTCACGGGCAAGGCGGCCGAGCACGCTTTGGATTCGGTGGGGATTACCGTGAATAAGAATGCCGTCCCGTTTGACCAGAAAAGCCCGTTTGTGACCAGCGGGATTCGCATCGGCACCCCGGCGGTCACAACCAGGGGAATGGGGACGAAAGAAATGGGTGTCATTGCCGGGCTGATCGCTGATACGATCGAGAACCTGGAAAACCAGGTCAGACTCGAAACAATCGCCGGCCAGGTCAGGGAATTGACCGCTCGTTTCCCGCTCTTCAGGGGCTAGATGTACCTGACTGGAAGCCCGGCCAGGCACGAAATCGTCTGGCTGACGGCCCCCGACGGCGCGAGGCTTCCCCTGAGGCACTGGAGGAACCCCGGCTCGGGGGCCCTTCTGCTTTACCTGCATGGAATGGGGGATCACAGCGGTCCCTTCACTGGGGCCGGAGACCGCCTCTCGGCCGATGGGTTTGAGGTTCTGGCGCTCGACGGCCGCGGGTTTGGGCTGTCTCAGGCCGAGCCGAGGGGGGACGTCCCTTCCTTCGACACCTATATCAGCGATGCCGCCTGGGTGGTTGAAGAATGGCGTCGCCGGGGGCACCGTGGTCGGGTAGTGGTTTCAGGCCTGTCGATGGGCGGTGGACTGGCCCTGCGCCTGGCCGGCGAGCGGCCCGACCTGGTCGACGGGGTCATCGCCCTATCGCCCGGCCTCGGGCTCAGACGCCTGCCTCTGGGTTTCTTATTTCCAGTACTGCTGGCTCAGTTGGTTTGCCCCGGAAGCCGGTTTCCATCGCCCTTCCCGCTTGAGGCTACGACCGGCAGCGATGAGGCCCTTAGGAGGATCAGGGCCGACGAGCGTTGGCTCAGGGTCTTCAGCGCCCGTTTTTTCGTGGCCAACCTGAGGCACCTGTGGCGGTTGAGGTCTCTGGCCGGCCAAATCCGGTGCCCGGTCTTGTTCCTGATCCCGGAGCAGGATCGGGTGATCAACCCGCCGGCCACCCGCCGCTTTTTCGATTCGATCAGGTTGGTAAATAAAAGACTTGAGATTGTTAAAGGAGCCGAGCACAACCTGATGGTCGACCCGCGGCGTGATCGGGTGGCCGAGGCTATGTCTGCGTGGATGCGGGGGCAGGGGTTCTAGCTTGACTGCCCCTACCAATCTATACTATGGTAGTCTATGGCAAGTTTCTTTCTGGAGGGTGACTTTGGTAAACCTTCGGCTCGTAAAATGGCTGACAGTCATCGCGCCGGTGGCCTTTGTTATAGCTGCCGAGACGTTTCGCGGTTTGTTCTTGGGAACCTACGCCCCGATGGCCCAGAGCCTGATCGCCGTCGGCGTAACCCTGATCGGGGCTGGGATCTTCTCGGCAATCGTCTTTGGTCTGGTTGATCGAATTTACCAGGCCTTTATTCTCCAGGAGAAAGAAAACGAGGAGGCCCGCCGGCGCCAGGCTGAGGGTCTTTACCAGATCGCCCAGGAGTTCTCGGCTGTTCTTAGGTTGGAGAATAACCTGATCCGAGTTCTGACCCTTACCCGAGAGGTTATGAGCTCCGATTTCGCCGCTTGGTGCGAGTTTGATCTTGAGACCAGGGAACTATATTGGAAGCACGTGGTTGGCGGCCTGCCCAGAGTTCGCGAGGGCCGGATTATTAGAACCCGGCTCGGCCAGGGTATCGCGGGCCGGGTCTGGAGCACGGCCCGCCCGCTGCACACCTTTGATTTTCCCCATGACCTGACCGACACTCCTGATTCATACCCAATTATGGTACATCAAGAACTGAGGGCGGCCCTGGCCGTCCCGGTGACTGTCAGGGGCCAGGTTGAGGCGGTGCTGATGATTGGCCAGCGCTCCCCAAGGCGCTTCACCGATGGGGACGAGCTTACCCTCTCGGCCATCGCCCAGCAGGCCGGCGTTGCGATGGATAACCAGCGGTTGTACCTGCAGGTTCAAGATACGGCCGCCCTGCGTGAGCGGGCCAGGCTGGCCGCCGAGATCCACGACGGGTTGGCGCAGTTGACTGGATTCTTGAGTATGCGAACCAAGGATCTGCCTGAGCTTATCAATGGCGGCGACCGCCAGGAGGCCCTGGGCCTGGTCAGGGAAATCATCCAGGTGGTCGATGATGCCCACCGGGACGTGCGTCAAGCTATCTTCGACCTCAGGCAGAGCGCCAAGCTTGAGGGTGACCTGGAAACCATCATCGGGGAACAGGTACACGAGTTTATCAGGCGGCACTCGATTGAGGGAGAGCTTGTTCTTCCAAAGAATCAAGCATTAAACGTCACGGACGAAGTCAGGGTTCAAGTAATCAGGATTATTCAGGAGGCCCTGTCCAACGTGGCCAAGCATTCCCGGGCCACCCGGGCCTGGGTCCGGCTCGAACCGTTCAACGGGGCGGGACTGAAGGTGGTTGTCGCCGACAACGGGCGGGGATTTCAGAACCAGGCTTCGGGGGTTGGTCCGAAGGGCCATTACGGGCTGACGATTATGTGCGAACGGGCCAAAAGCGTCGGAGGCACTTTGGAGGTCTTTTCGGAACCCGGCCAGGGCACTAAAATAGAGGTAATGATTCCTAAGGCGTTGAGGGGGTGAGTTGGTGCTCAAGATTCTGCTAGTGGACGACCATCTGATCTTTCGCCGCGGGGTGGCCAGTATCCTGACTTCTACCAAGGCAGCCGGGCAGGTCGAGCTGATCGGAGAGGCCGGAGATGGCCAGGAAGCCCTGGAGCAGACCAGGAATTTAAAGCCCGATCTGGTTCTAATGGATGTCCACATGCCCAAAATGGATGGAATCCAGGCTGCCCGGCAGATCAAGTCTGAATTCCCCGGGATCAAGGTGGTCATGCTGACCGTCTCCGACGACGATCAGGATCTTTTCAATGCTATAAAATCGGGGGCCGACGGTTACCTGCTGAAAAACGTATCATCAAACGAACTCCTTGACGCCCTTAAATTGATTCAGGCCGGAGAGGCCGCTATTTCTGGACCCTTGGCCGCGCGAATCCTAAAAGAGATGGCCCGTCCGTCAGCCGTCGCTCCGGCCAAGCCGGCCCAGAGAGATAAGGAGATTTTGACCGACCGGGAGCTTGAGGTGCTTGATATGGCCAGCCGTGGGCTGACGAACAAGGAGATCGCCGCGGCCCTGACCATCGCCGAAAACACTGTCAAGAACCATATGCGCAATGTTCTTGAAAAGCTTCATTTTCAAAACCGGACTCAGGCGGTTGCCTTTGCCCTGCGCGAGGGATTAGTCGACCTAAAAGTTCAATCTGATTAATTTAGGCTAATTTACTAGGCAAATTAGTAAGAACCGGCTACCGTCAGGTAGTTCGGTTTTTTTTCCCCCTGTAACTCTTTTGAGGTTGGCGGTACAAGAGCCGGAGAATTAAATTTAGAAGTGACGGAGGTGAATAGCTTGCCGAACTGCAGGGTGTATTTGCTTTCCGAGCACCAGCTCTTGATGAGCGGGCTCGAAAGCCTGATTAAAACCGATAATCAGATGGATGTTGTCGGCCGTGGTATTAGCCTGGCCGGTGACCTGCCACAGATACAGAATGTTCGGCCTGACGTAATCTTAGTTGATGGTCCGTCCCTACATGGAAAAAGCGCCGCGGAGCTAGCCCGGATCACCGGAGCCAAAGTGGTAGAAATAGATCTCAGAGACAACCGGGTCACAATTCACCACCGGAGCGTTTTTCTGACGGCCTCCAGTGACGAACTGTTATCGGTCCTCCTGGCTCTTCCCCCGGCAGTGGAAGGTGCATAAAGAACCACTGTTTGAAAGAAAGGTGAGTATGTGATGACGGATCTTTACGCAGAAAGCCGGTCGAAGATTTACTCTTGCTTGGCCGGTATGTACGGTCAGGAGCCTGAATCGGAGTCGCTTTGGATGTATGGGCCAAGCGGGCCGCTTCAAGAAATGGCCGCGGTTTTGGAGGCTCCGTTAAACATGCCCGAGGGCCTGGGGGAACTCAAGGCTGAGTTCGGGCGGATGATCTGCCACCATTCTGAAACGGTAGCCAGCCTTACCCACCTCCTGGGAAGATTGGCCCGGCTGTCAAACCTTGAGGCCAAGGCCTGGACTATGGGTGAAATTGAACTGGTGGTAGATTGTCTGAAGCGTGAACGTGAGGTTCTTCGAGACGAGGTCAAAGCTTTGCTTGAGGGATTGCGCAACGATGGTTGGCTCGATGGTCAGGATCTTGGTTTTTACGGCTACCTGACCGATCTGACTGTCGAGTACCTGGCTATGGAAGAGGCCGAGATCGATCTTTGGCTGATGGAATCGTCACTGGCGGTGGCAGAGTCGGATCGACTGGTTTCTTGACCCTTTAGAAACACACGACTATAATAATTTATAATGGCCAAATCGACGCCATTGTCCTAATAGACTGGCGTCGTTTCAATTTTGGAGGCAAGTTATGAAACCAATACTCTTTGAGATCTTTGGGTTTCCGATTCGATCATACGGCTTAATGATCGCCCTAGGGGTAGTCGCCGGTTCCTGGCTAGCTTACCGCTTGGCCAAGCGCCGCGGGCAATTTGCTGACGAGGTCTATGATTTCGTCTTCTATGCCTTTGTCTCGGCCCTGATCGGATCGCGGTTATGGGAGGTATTCTTTACCTGGGACTATTACGGTCAGAACCTACTGGAGATACCGGCGATCTGGCACGGCGGCCTATCCATTCAGGGGGCGATCGCCGGTGGACTGATAGCCGCGATAGTCTACTCCAGGGTCAAAAAACTGGCCTTTTGGGAGTTCGCCGATATCCTGGCGCCGGGGGTCATCCTGGGCCAGGCCATTGGCCGGGTGGGATGCCTGCTGAACGGGGACGCCTACGGCAAGCCGACCAGTTCGTTTCTTGGGGTGGTATACCAACCGGGAACTCCGGCCTACCAAGCCTTCGGTCCGCAGCCGCTCTGGCCGGCTGAGGCCTTTGAAGGAATTTGGGATCTCGTCGTTCTGGGCATTCTATTGTTGCTCAGCGGCCGTCGACTGCCCTCAGGATCGATCGTTTTATCGTATGGGATCCTGTATTCGGTCGGGCGATTCATGCTTGAATTCCTGAGGGCCGACAGCCTGATGACGGCCCTGGGCATTAAGGCGGCCCAACTAACTAGCGTGATTGTGGTCGTGGTCTGCTGTGGGCTGCTGCTGTGGCGGATCGGGGCGGGCACGCCAGCGAAGGGGTCGGGATGATGCCCTTGCCTTCAGTTATGCGGGCGGTAGTAAAAACCCAAAAAGGCCCGGGGGCCGAGCTGCGCGAGGTGCCGCTCCCTCAGATTGGCCCCAGGGACGTCCTGATCAGGGTTTTGTCCACCAGCATCTGCGGGACGGATTATCATGTCTACAACTGGGATCGTTGG
>JBGFRN010000085.1:0-14911 GCA_041695105.1 Bacillota bacterium
CGGCAAGCGGACCGCCGCCGCCGCCGTCAGGATCGCGGTTGACCTGGTCAAAGAAGGATTGATCAGCCGGGATGAGGCCCTCCTGCGGGTCGAGCCGGCCCAGCTTGAAAAGCTGCTCCACCGCGGGATCGACCCCAAGGCCAAGCTCGATTTCCTGGGCAAGGGCCTGCCGGCCTCGCCCGGCGCCGCCACCGGAACGGTAATCTTCGATTCTAACGAGGCCGAGCAGGTCGCCAAGAACGGGGCCAAGGTCATTTTAGTTCGCCCCGAGACGACCCCGGATGACATTCACGGGATGGTCGCCTCTCAGGGCATCCTGACCTCGCGCGGCGGCATGACCTGCCACGCCGCCATCGTCGCCCGCGGCATGGGCAAGCCCTGCATCGTCGGGGCCGAGTCCCTGCGCATTGACCTTAACCGCAAGCAGTTCGAGGTCGCCGGCCGCACCATCAGCCAGGGCGAGGTCATTTCGATCGACGGGGCCTCCGGTCAGATTATCTTCGGCGAGGTTCCCTTGGTCGACCCCGAGCTTGGGGGCGAGTTCGCCGAACTTCTCGGCTGGGCCGACCAGACCCGCAAGATGGGAGTCTGGGCCAATGCCGATACCCCCGAGGACGCCGCTAAGGCCCGCGAGTTCGGGGCCCAGGGCATCGGCCTGGTCCGTACCGAGCATATGTTCATGGCTCAGGATCGCCTGCCGGTGGTCCAAGAGATGATCTTGGCCCAGGCCGAAGACGAGCGCCGGGCCGCCCTGGCCAAGCTGCTTCCGATGCAGCAGGGCGATTTTTACGGCATCCTTAAGGCGATGGAGGGCCTGCCGGTCATCATTCGCCTGCTTGACCCCCCGTTGCACGAGTTCCTGCCCGATGAGGAGGAGCTGGCGATCGAAGTGGCCCTCTTGCGCCAGAAGGGCACCTCCCGTGAACTGGTTGAGAAAGAGTCCCTGCTCAAGGTCGTCCGCCAGCTTGCAGAGTTCAACCCGATGCTCGGTTTCCGCGGCGTCCGCCTGGGCATCGTCTACCCGGAGATCTACGAGATGCAGGCCCGGGCTATCTTCCAGGCCGCTGTACAGCTCAAGAATGAAGGGGTCAAGGCCCTGCCCAAGGTCATGATCCCGCTGATCTCAGATCCCAATGAGATGTCCATTATGCGCGAGCCAGGGCGAGACCGGCGTCGAGTTCTGGTACCAGGTCGGCGCTTGTCTGGAGACCCCGCGCTCGAGCGTGGTGGCCGCCGAGATCGCCCAGCATGCTGAGTTTTTCAGCTACGGCACCAACGACATGACCCAAACCACCTTCGGCTTCTCGAGGGACGACGCTGAAGCCAAGTTCCTCAATACCTACGTCGAGCGCAAGGTTCTGGCCGAGAATCCCTTCATCACCCTCGACCAAAAGGGTGTCGGCCAGATTCTCAAGATGGGCGTCGACAACGGCCGCCAGACCCGGCCCGACCTCCAGGTCGGCATCTGCGGCGAGCACGGCGGAGAACCGGCCTCGATCGAGTTCTGCTTCCGGATCGGCCTCGACTACGTCTCCTGCTCGCCCTTCCGCGTCCCCATCGCCCGCCTGGCCGCCGCCCAGGCCAAGGTCAAGGAGAGCACGGTGGCGTATTCGAACGCATAGCCGGCCGAGCGGCACCAGTCTCATCCCGAAGAACAAACCCCGTCTTGATTGGGATTCCGGTCCGAGTGAGAACGGATTCCTGGGAAGGCGGGGTTGTTGTTTTCAGGATAAGGGTATGCCAGGCAAGCCCCATGGCGAATCGCCAGCCCTTGGCGCATGAGGGAGGTCGGAGCCGGATCTGGGTTGGCTCGGCATCCTTTTTTGTTGACCTATCTCCCCGATAGCCGCCTTTCAGCCAGGGCGGTCGGAATGCCTAGGGCCAGGCAAACTAGGACCAGGCCCAGGAACCACCCTACAAACGGGATTTTCGTCAGGATCGCCGTGATTAGGGCCCCCAGGGCGAAAACCCACCCGGGATGCGCTCCGGACAGCCGGGTGCGGGCGAGAATCTTGCGTCCGAGCCAGTAGGAAAGCGGCATCTGGCCGAGGTAGATTATTGATGCGTACAACCCGGCGGCCAGCAGTGAGAGAGGCAGGCCGACCAAAGTGATAGCTGATAGGACCATTCCGACTGGGGCGGCCACCAACACCAAAAAGCCGATCAGGGCATTCCTCCAAGGACGGGCCTCGACCTCAGCGCCAACCTCCTCCCAGAGGGCCGGGAAGAGCCTCTGGAAGACCAGACCAATCAGGACAAACCCAAGGAATTTGGCCAGGATGAAAACTCCGATCCCGGCTATCAACTCAGCGGGCATCCCGTAGCGGTGCTCACGGCGGATCTCGCCCGCATGCTTCGGGATGATCCGCTCAATGGCCCCATATTTGGCCCCGTTCTCGATCACGGCCTCATTCCGGCTGTGATAAGTGAGCGGGCCACCGATCGATGAGGCGCTCCCCAGAGTCAGTCTGTCAACCGCTAATCGGGCCTCCTGACCGACGCTGCCCAGAAGCCTTAGATCCCGGCCGGCCGCCCAGAGACCCTTGCCAATCGAACCTTGATGGATAATCGACTCGCCGGCGGCGATCAAGTTCCCTCCGATTGATGCACCCCGACCGACGGAAAGCATTTGGGCCGCCACTGTGGCGCTTCGGGAGGCTTGCCCGTCAATCGTCAGGTGCTGGCCAGCCGCCCTCAGGTTGCCGCCCACCTTGCCGCGGATAATTACCAGCCGTCCGGCGGAAATCAGGTCGCCGTTGATCTGCCCGTTGACGGTGATCGTTTCGCCGAAGGCATAAAGGTCGCCGTCAATCACCCCATCGACAGTGATCGAATTGCCGGCCAGGACAAGATCATCCCGAACGGTTTCGCCTGCCGGGACGGTCGTTCCATGACCGCTGCGCACGCCCAAGGCCTGGGCGGGAGCGGGCGGCCCAACCAGGGTCAGGCTGGCAGCCAGAGCGATCAGAAAAAGCCACCGAAATTCTAAAAGCCACCGAAGTTTTTGCATCTTAGATTCCTCCCAAGAGTCTGGGTCGTTTGGGCCAAAGAGCCAGAAGGAGCAGCAGCGCTGCCGGGGCCAGGATCGAAGCCCAAAAGTCTCCGGGCAGAGGCCAGTAGCTGGCAGCCAGCCCGGCTACGGTCCAACCCAGGTCGAGCAATCTCCAAGCGGAAAACGGATCCAGGCCTGTGGGTTGGAGCCAGGCCAGGGACGGCCTGATCGAGCCGGTCACCCAAAAGGCCACCAGCGCCGCAGAAGCCAGGGCGTGGGCCAGGTACACCCAGCAAAAGGATTGGACGGCGACGGCTGCGGCCCGGTGCCCCGAAGCCTTGAACCTGGCCGGCAATCCGGCCGCATCCAAAAAGCCGGCCTCTTCGGGAGATAGGTCCAGGGCCTGGCGAAGCGCACGATCTAAGGGAATTCCATCCGGGCGATCTTCATCCTGACGGCCGTTGTTAAGGCGGCCGTCTTTATTGCCTAAGATGCCAGTCACCTCCCCTAGTGGCGTCTGGCCCTGCCTGAGCCGCCGCCCGGCTGAGCTGCCGCCGCAGATTGATTTTGGCCCGGTGGAGCCAGGTGCTGATCGTTCCCATTGGAAGCCCAAGGGTCTCCGAAATCTCCTGGTAGGTGAGTTGGTTGAAGTAGTGTAGGATAACGAGCGACCGGTAGTTTTCCGGCAGCCTTTGGACTGCCCGGCGGATCTCCTCCCGCGATTCGAGCCTTACCAGGCTAGCTTCTGGGTCGGTTTCGGGGGAACCGTCGGCCATCCAGGTCAAGTCGCCCGGGTCGACTGCCGCTGGAGGAGGACGGCGGCGGTGATGGTCGATACAAAGGTTGACCGCGATCTTGATCAGCCAGTTGCGGAAGGGGTGGGTTGGGTCATAATCCGGAAACCGCCGGAAGGCCCGCAGGAAGACTTCATTAGTGAGATCAAGGGCCGTCTCCCGGTCGCCGGTGTGGCGGAGGCAATACCCGAATACCAGGGTCTGGTGGAGACGGACCAGTTCCCCGAAGGACTCGCCGTCGCCAGCTTTGGCCCTGTCCACCAAGGCTTCAATTTGTACCGCTTCTTGCCGAACTTGTCGCAGGCCAGATCAGCTCCCGGTCGAGCTCTCTAACCCTAATGACGGGCCGGCTCGATGATTTCTTTCAACAAAAGGGTTCCGCCCAAAGACGCAGAACAATTCAAATATGGATATCCGTCAAATGCTGGAACAAGCTGAGCACAGATCGCTCTCGCCGCTGGCTCAAAAGGCCGGCCAATCCCGGGGCCGCCTCCGGCCTGAACCAGAGAGCGAGGTGCGCACCTGCTTTCAGCGCGACCGCGACCGGATCATCCACAGCAAGTCCTTCCGGCGCCTCAAGGACAAAACTCAGGTCTTTTTGGCCCCCGAAGGAGACCACTATCGGACCCGTCTGACCCATACCCTCGAGGTAGCCCAGATCGCCCGTACCATTGCCAGGGCTCTTCGCCTCAACGAGGATTTGGCCGAGGCCATCGCCCTGGGCCATGACCTCGGCCACACACCGTTTGGTCACGCCGGAGAGAGAGTGCTCAATCAGATCCACCCAGGAGGATTCTCTCATAACCAGCAGAGCCTGCGCATCGTCGACTGCCTGGAGAAAGGAACCGGGCTCAACCTGACCTGGGAGGTCCGGGACGGCATCCTCAACCACCCAGGTGACCTTCAGGCTTCGACCCTCGAAGGCAAGATCATCAAACTCGCTGATCGAGCCGCCTACGTTAACCATGACATTGATGACGCCATCCGGGCCAAAATCATTTCGGCTTGCGACCTTCCCAAGGAATGCCGCCAAATTCTCGGCGAGACCCACAGCCAGCGAATCAACACACTAGTAAAGGATATCATAAAAGCCTCCTGGGACCAGCCCGACATTACGATGAGCCCTGAAGTCCGCGCGGCGATGCAAGAACTACGGGAGCATCTGTTTAAGACGGTCTACTTCGGCTCGCCGGCCAAGACCGAAGAGGCCAAGGCTGAGCGGATGCTGGCCGATCTGTACCATTATCTGGTCGAGCATCCCGAAATCCTGCCCGGTCCCCCGGCCGGAGATCCCCACCGGGCGGCCTGTGATTACGTGTCCGGCATGACCGACCGGTTTGCTGTCAACCAGTACGGGCGGTTCTTCGTGCCCGGTTCCTGGCGCCTGCCGGAATAGTCTAATTTTGACTCAGACCGGATTAGTCGGATTTAACCAGAAGGAGTCTTGACAACCACTGTAGAAGTGTTCTAGCAAATCGCCCCCGACGGGGCGTTTCTTACTCCCCTTAAGGAGCCGTGGGTAGAGGCTTCGGGCGGGCGGGGGGCCTTGGGTGAAGGACAAAGCCTTAGTTGAAGAAGTTCGGCGGCGCAACGATATTGTTGAAGTCATATCAGAATATGTGGCTTTAAAAAAACGCGGCCAGGACTACCTCGGGTTATGCCCGTTTCACCACGAAAAAACGCCTTCGTTCCACGTTTCTCCTGACAAAGGCCTTTTCTATTGCTTTGGATGCCAGGCTGGGGGCAACGTCTTCACCTTCATTCAGAAGCGCGAGAACCTGAGCTTTCCCGAGGCCCTTAAGCTTCTGGCCGGCCGGGTGGGGGTTTCCCTTGATGACGAGGAAGACCCCGAGGCGCGCCGCCGGAGGCAGGAGACCGAAGAGGCCTACCGGGCGATAGAGCTGGCTCAGCGCTACTTTGTCCGGGAGCTGGATAGTCCCGAGGGTAAGGGCGCCCGCGACTACCTGGAGAGGCGCGGCATCAAACCGGAGACGGCGATGACCTTCGGCCTGGGGTTCGCCCCGGATTCATGGGACCGTCTGACCCGAGGGATGCAGCGCCAGGGTTTCCAACCTGATTTTCTGGCCCGGCTCGGCCTGGTGGCCTCGCGAGAGGGCCGGTCAGGCCACTACGACCGGTTTCGAGGCCGCCTGATGTTCCCGATCGGCGACATCCGCGGCCGGATAGTGGGGTTCGGGGGTCGGGCGCTAACCGAGGGGCAAGGGCCAAAGTACCTCAACTCCCCTGAAAGCCAGTTTTTCAATAAGGGTCACCTGCTTTACGTTTTGCATTTGGCCAAAGACGCCATCCGGGCCAAGGAACGAGCGATCATTGTTGAGGGCTATATGGACGCCATCGCCTGCCACCAGGCCGGGATCCATAATGTCGTGGCTTCGATGGGCACCGCCCTGACGGTTGAGCAGGGCCGGCTACTCCGGCAGCAGACCGCCGAGGTCACCATCGCCTACGATTCCGATCTGGCCGGGGCTTCCGCCACCATCCGTGGAATGGAGCTGTTGGCCAGTTTGGGATGCCGGGTGAGGATCCTTCGACTCGAAGGCGGAAAGGATCCCGACGAATATATCAAAGCCTTTGGGGCCGAGGACTTCGCCCGCCAGCTTGAATCGGCCGGGACCCTGAACGAGTATAAACTCCGGCTGGCCCTGGGCGAGACCCGGGCCGGGCCCCGAACGCCCGAAGAGAAGGCCGACGTCGTCAGGCGCGCCATCCCAGTCTTGGCCTCGATCACCGACGCTGTCGAGCGCGGCGAATATCTAAAAAAGGTAGCCGCCCTGGCCGGTGTTAAAGAGGATACTGTGCTCCAGGAATTGAAAAGGACATACCGTCAACGTGCGCCTGGAAGCCACAGGGATAGATTCGGCAATACTTGGCATAATAGCAGAGATAATCGCCCGGAATCTAGCCCTCAACCGGGGACTGCGGTAGCAACCCGCCCGGCCGGGGGGACCAGGGCTGAAAGAAACCTGCTGGCTTTGTGTCTCGAAAAGCCGGAACTGATAGAAACCATCAGAAGCAAGGTTGATTTCAAATCCTTCTCCGACCACGAACTGGCCCGGCTGGCCTCGATCCTTCTGGACGGGGGAGGACCGGGATCGATCGAGGACGAGCAGCAGCCGCTGGCCATTGCCTTATTGAAGGAACTCCGGGCCAGTTTCGAGAATGAGCCACTGAACCCTGAACGGGCGGCTCGTTGCGCCAATGATTGTGTCAGGGTTTTGAATGAGCATACAATGGTGCGGAGAATGGCCGAATTAGAGAGACAGATTGAGGATTTTGAGAAAAGCGGCCGGGTGATCCCAGTGGAAACGCTAAAGGAGTACCAGGAACTTGCCAGGAAGACAAAAGCCTAAGACAACCCGAAAGAAGGTGAGTTCATGAGCACACAAGACATAAGAGTTGAGGGCGTCCGGGAGCTTGTCGCCAAGGGCAAGAAGCGCGGTGTCCTGACTTATGCCGAGATCATGAACGCCCTTCAGGGCATTGAACTCACTCCCGACCAGATCGATGAAGTATACGAAACTCTCTCCGAGGCCGGGATTGAGGTCATCGCCGGGACTCCCGAAGCGGAGGAGCCGCCCGAACCATCCGTGATGGAAGCGGTCGAAGACGGCGAGGGACCGGCGGACGCGGCTGAGGTCGACCTGACCGTTCCGGACGGGGTTGCCATCGACGACCCGGTTCGGATGTACCTCAAGGAAATAGGCCGGGTGCCCCTGCTTAACGCCGAGGAAGAAATCGAACTGGCCATACGGATTGAGAAGGGAAACGAAGAGGCCAAGCGCCGCCTGGCCGAGGCCAATCTCCGCCTGGTGGTCAGCATCGCCAAACGCTACGTCGGGCGTGGCATGCTTTTCCTCGACCTGATCCAAGAAGGAAACCTCGGCTTGATCAAGGCCGTCGAAAAATTTGACTACCGCAAGGGCTTCAAGTTCAGCACCTACGCCACCTGGTGGATCCGCCAGGCCATCACCCGCGCTATCGCCGATCAGGCCCGGACCATTCGTATCCCGGTCCACATGGTTGAGACGATCAATAAGCTGATTCGCGTCTCCCGGCAGCTCCTCCAGGAACTAGGGCGGGAGCCCCTGCCGGAGGAAATCGCTGACGAGATGGATATCTCGGTCGACCGCGTCCGTGAGATCATGAAGATTGCCCAGGAGCCGGTCTCGCTCGAGACCCCGATCGGCGAAGAGGAAGACAGCCACCTGGGTGATTTCATCGAGGATGAGGATGCCCCGGCACCGGCCGAGGCCGCCTCCTTCATGCTGCTCAAAGAGCAGCTTGAGGAGGTTTTGGAGACCCTCACCCCGAGGGAGGAGAAAGTCCTGCGCCTTCGCTTCGGACTGGATGATGGCCGCCAGCGAACCCTGGAGGAAGTCGGACACGTCTTCGGCGTTACCCGTGAGCGCATCCGGCAGATTGAGGCCAAAGCCCTGCGCAAGCTGCGCCACCCCAGCCGCAGCAAGAAGCTGAAGGATTACCTTGACTAGACGTCTTGAGATCCTCAGGTCTTTGTTGCCCAGTGGAACTCGCCCGCTACCTTAAGGTGGCGGGTTTTTGATTTTTGGAGGCAGGAATCAGATCAAGGTCAGCGAAACCTACACCTCCCAGTTTTGCCACGCCTGCGGCGAATTGTGCAGATAGCCGGCGGTGGTTGGGAGTAGTGGTTGGGGGGAATTAGCGTCCGGAGCCTGGTTTGCTGTTAAAATATTGCGCGAGAGCTGCTGGGTGCCCGAGTAAACATGCGGCGACACATACGGCGACCAAACTAGAGCGAAGAAGCGAGAGTCTCACGTTGACAAGGTGATGCGAACACCTTATAATTTTAAACGTCGGTTCGACCGATGCTCCGTAAAACATGCCGCAAAGCCTAAGAAAGCCTAAGATAGTTAAAAACGTTGCGTTCCTCGATAGCTCAACGGTAGAGCATCCGGCTGTTAACCGGAGGGTTGTAGGTTCGAATCCTACTCGAGGAGCCAATTTTTATTTTTTCCACTCTTGCCGTCCATAGATGCGAATGCGAGGGGCTTGACTCATACTCAATAGGTCAAAACGCGCCCGTAGCTCAATGGTTAGAGCGGCCGACTCATGATCGGCTGGTTCGGGGTTCGAGTCCCTGCGGGCGCCCCAAATTTTTCTTTAATTGCCGGATCGTAATTGCCGGATTGCCCGGTGCCATCGGGATCTGGCGGCTTGCCAAAGCGCCCGCTGGACGGTACAATAAGAGATACTTCTAAATGGGGTGTTAGCTCAGCCGGTACGAGCGCTTGACTCACATTCAAGAGGTCACAGGTTCGAACCCTGTACACCCCACCATAACGAAAACGAAGCCCCGCAAGCGTTTGCGGGGTTTTTTTGTTTCAAACAAGAACCGGTTTCCGACCAGGACTGGAGCGACTGAAGGGGAAGGTGGTAGCATTGGCTTTCAGCGTTAACATGGGCATGATTCCGGTTCACCTCCAGCCTCCCATCAGGACGCACGCCTGTGACGCGGTGATCACCGGGAAGTTTCGCCGGGCCAACATGTGCACCCGGATCGAGGGCGAAAGGCTGCTGGCCTTCACTAACACGGGGACCCTGTGTTGTCGTTGTAAACCAGCGGTGGCTGTTTCCGCTATATGACCAGCTGGTAGTAACAATTAAGACCCCCTAGGCCGGGGCCTATGCCGGAAGGTTGGACTTCCGGTTTTTCTTTTTCCGACATTCCCAAGCTGTTCCTTACAGTCCATTAACTGATGGTATGCCTGGTCTAGTACATCCGTTATAGTTAACGGCGATTTATATAATTCACCCAGTCAAGGAGTTGGTTTTTTTGCCGCCTCGCCTGCGTCTGGTGACCAAAATTCTGGCTGGATTCATCATCTTTTCCCACATTCTTGGGATTTCAACCCCAGGGCTCTCTTACCTAGCTTCTGCGGCCCCCGCGAGCAAGTCGCCAGTAGCTCAGGAAAGGGAGCCTTTCCCGTCTCGCCCGACTTCCAAGGTCGAGATTAGACAGTGGCGCGAACCTAACGCCCGCCATTTCCTAAACCCCGACGGCAGCTTCACCGCCGAGGTTTTCAAGAATAAGATCTTCTACCAAGACCGCCAGACCCGAGTGATGTTGCCGATCGACAACAACTTGAAACCCGCGGACCAGCCCGGGTATGCCTGGGCTAACGGGGCTAACCGCTTTACGGCTCTGTTCGGTGCCACGGCCAGCTCCGCCTCTTTGGTACGTTTCGCTCTCGACGACTCAGCCATTGAGTTCAGCCCGGTGGGGGCCGGGGCGGCGACCGGCCAGGTTCAGTCCAACGCCGTCATCTATAGCTCGGCCTATCCAGGCGTTGACCTCAAATACGAGGTCCTGGCCGACCGGCTCAAGGAGTCAATCATCCTGGCCTCCGCGAACAGCCCAACCGCCTACAGCTTCGCCCTGAACCTCACCAACCTGACCTACCGGGCTCAACCTGACGGTTCGATCGCCTTTTTCCGGAAGGGGGAGGCCGAGCCGCTGCTTGTGTTCCCCAAACCCTTCATGTATGAGGCGGGGGATGAACCGGCCGCTTCCCAGGGGGTGACCCAGGTCATCCGTCAGGAGGGGGGGCGGCTTTATCTTGACGTCACTGCCGACCCAGCTTGGGTAAAGCAGCCGGGGAGGAAGTTCCCGGTTATCATTGACCCGGACATCGTAGTGCAACCAGGCCCGGCCGAAAGCAAGGACACCTTTGCCTCCAGCTCTGAACCGTCTACTGCCCACAACGGCCTGGCCTTTCTCATCGCCGGAAACCAGGTAACTTATGGGACCACCCGAAGCTACCTTTGGTTCAAGCTGCCCTCTCTTCCGGAGGGGGCGGTGATCAATTCAGCCCGGTACAGCCTTAACATGTACCTTAGCGAGACCGATACCACGACGGTCGAGGCTTACCGGGTTACTTCTGACTGGAGCTCCTCAACCCTGACCTGGAACGCCCAGCCCAGCACGGCGTCCACACGTGAGACCGGGGTGGCCATCAATGGTCCCGGCTGGTGGGATTTCTACACCACCAGCCTGGTTACCGGATGGTACAACGGCGACTTCCCCAACTACGGCGTCATGCTGAAAGCCAACCCCGAAACGGCCAACCGCCGGAGCTTCAGGTCCGGAGACTACAGCAACCCGGATGAAGTGCCCAAACTGACCATCAACTACACGGTCGACCCGATTGGCGACCAGAGCTTTTGGACCTATACCGGCGATGGGGTTAACCCGTTCAATGGCAACCTCGTCCTGCAGGCGATCGATCTGGCCACACCGGGGCGGGGGGTAGCGGCCGCCATCTCCCGGGCCTACAACAGCCGCGCCTCGGACCGCCTCGGCCTGTTCGGCTACGGGTGGAGCTCGAACCTGGACATGAAAGTCAAGAACACGGCCAAAGGCCCGATCGTCTTCACCGACGCCACCGGTGCCCGGCACGTGTTCGAAAACAACGGCGACGACACCTACAAGGCCCCCCCGGGAATCAGTTATTCCGTGGCCTGGAACAAGTCCAACGGGACGTATACGGTCACGACCGTCGACAAGACCGTCTTCACCTTTGACGACTGGGGCCTGCTGTCCAAGATTACCGATTCCAATAATCAGGTAACCAATTTTGTCCGCGACGCGGGCCGCAGGCTCACGGGGATCACTGACCCCTCGGGCCGGACCACCAGCGTTTCGGTCAGCGCCGCCGGGCTGGTGACCAGCGCCACCGATCCCAGCGGCCGGACAGCGGTCTACTTCTATGACGCCGCCAACAACCTTTATAAGGTCGAGATCACCAAGGGCACCTCTTCATCGGTAGTGCTATACGGCTATGCCGCCGGAACCCACCGGCTGACCTCGGTCACCGACCCCAAGGGTCAGGTGGTTTCCTTTGGCTACGACACGGCCAACAACCGGGTGACCTCGGTGAGCTGGACCCTGGGAAGCAACACCTACTCCAACACCTATTCATATCCAACCAGCCTGACCGCGACCGTCACCGGCCCGGCCGGCCTGGGCCGCTCGGTGACCTACACCTTCAACGACCAGGGCAACCTGCTCCAGGCCGGCGTCTTAACGGATACTGGCACTCTCACAACCAAGTATGACTGGGACGCCGCCCATAACTTGCTGAAGGTGACTGACCCGAAGAACCAGAGCACGTCGATCTCGTACAATGACAAAGGACAGCCCCTAACCATCACCAATCATCGCGACCTGACCACGAGCTTCAACTACGATTCAGCCTACAACCCGATCATCGGCAAGGAGGCCCGGGGCGGGGTCAACGCGGCCAACTTCGATTCGAGAAATAACCAGACCGAGGCGATCGACCCTCTTGGGAACGCCTCGCTGCTGCGCTATGGCTCGGTCACCGGGAACCTGCTCTCGTCGACTCTCCCGATTAGCCTGGCGGCCAACCTCTTGGCCAACCCGGGGTTTGAGGACGATACGTTGACCTACTGGGCGGCTACCCGAACTCCGGGCGCGGGTGAGTCGGTCGGCCTGGATACGGCCACGGTCAGCGGTGGTTACAAGTCGCTTAAAATCACCTCGACCTCGACCCTGGCGGTCAAGGATACTGCCAGCGCTCCGGTGATCCCGGGCGCCAATTATACCCTGACCGCCGATGTCAAGACCGGGTCCGGTCACGCTGCGGCCATGCGGGTCCACTGGTTCAAGTCCGATGGAAGCCCTTCGGCTATCGAGGCCGTAACCCCGGATCTCTCGTTAACGGCCAACGGGGTCGTCTGGCGACGCAAGGGCACCCAGGTCACCGCGCCTTCCGACGCCGCGACCGCCCAGGTCGAGGTCAAGGTCAACGGCTCCGGGACGGCATGGTTTGACAATATCCAGTTCGAGACCGGGGCCGGGCGGTGGGAAAACAACGTCATTGCCAATCCCGGTTTTGACCTGGACGTCGACCAGTCCCAGTTCGCCGATGGCTGGTACCCGTCCGAGCGCGACCCGGCCAAGATCAGCATCGACTTCTCCAACCCCCGCACCGGGGCCGCCTCCCAGAAGATCGTTGGAACCGGTGTCAGCAACTACGTCTACCGCTGGATCGACATCTCGGGCGAGGCCGGCAACAAACTGGCGTTCTCCGGCTGGGCCAAGAGAAGTGTGAGCGGTTCGGCCACCTACTTCGCCGGCCTGGCTGAGCTGTACGACAGCAACGGGGCTTTCACGGAGAGCTTTGACATCACCTTCAACCCGACCCAAACCGCCTGGCACCAGGCTTCAAAAGTGTTCCGGGCGACCAAGCCGTTCGCCAAAATCAAGGCTTACGCCATCCACAACGCCTCCAGCGGGACGGCCTGGTTCGATGACTTCGAGATTCACAAGCAGTACCTGACCTCAGCGGCGGTCTCCCAGTACAATCACGCCGAAAACTCATCGTTCGAAGCCGACTGGAACGGCACCAACTGGCCGGACAGATGGGAAAAGGTCCAGCAATCCGGCACCACCCCAACCTTCACCTGGGAAGGGCTGACCAAGTCTTACACCGGCGATCGCTCGGCCAGCATCAAAGCTCCCGGCGGCTGGGCCAGCATCCTGAACACCCGCCGGGTTCCCTACAGTTCCGCCAAGACCTACACGGCCACCGGCTACTTCAAGACTGAAGCCGTCAGCTCGACCGCCGTCCTGCTGATTCACTGCTACGACAGCGCTGGGAACTGGCTCGGTGAGATCGCCTCCCCAACGGTAACCGGCGACACCGGCTGGACCGCCCTGAGCGCCGTCTTAAGCGGAGGTGCCCCGGCCGGCACCGCTTACCTCCGGGTGGGCGTCCAGATGCGCCAGGGCTCGGGCACGGCCTACTTCGATAACGTCCGCCTGCTCGAAGGCCAAAAGCGCACCGCCTTCGGCTATGACACCAACAACAACTACGTCACCAATGTCACCAACCAGCTCGGCCACACTGTCTGGATGAACGTCGACCCTAATGCCGGGGTCATCACCCGCCTGGCCAAGCCGCTCGGCTCGGCCCTGGACTACACCTACGACTTCCTCAACCGGCTCAAGACGGCCGCCTTCAGCTACCTCGGCCAAACCAAGACCTTCACCTACGGATACGACGCCAACGGCCATCTGGAAACCGTCACGGCGCCCGGCGGCCAGCAGCCCTGGAGCTTCACTTACAATGCCCTAAACAAGCTCAAGACAGCGGTTGAGCAAGCTGGCGGGATCAGCTACACCACCACCTTGAGCTACAACGCCCTTGGCGAGCTGGTCAAGATCGCCCGCCCCAACGCCGCCTACACCGATTTTGTGGTGGACAAGGCCGGCCGGGTGACTGACGCCAAACACGGCTGGGGCGCCAACCCGCCGTCCCTGACTTTCAGCTTCGGCTACGACAGCGCCTCCAACCTGACCAGTTTCACCGGCCCAAACGGGCAAACGACCCTGGTCTACGACAACCTGAACCGCCTGACCGACATCAACGAGCCCTCCGGAGACCGGACCTACTACGGCTATGACCCGGCCAGCAACGTCACCGGCACGACCAAGGTCGCCCCTGACACCACCACCTGGACCGTGGACTACAAGTATGACGAGCGCAACGCAATGTCCGGGGTCACCGACGTCCTCCGCGCCAAGTCGAGCTGGTTCCGGTACAACGAATCGGGGCAGCTGGTCAAGTCTTACAACCAGACCAACACCACCGGCTACAGCTCGTTTTACAAATACGACGCCGCCGGGCGGCTGACCGAGGTGCTGGCCCAAAACCCCGCCAATGGGGCCGAGATCCTGCTAAGATACCAGTACGACCAAAACGGCAACGTCACCCGGATCGACGACGACCTAGCCCAAAAGTACGTCCTTTACACCTACGATGAGCTGAACCAGCTCACCAAAGAAGAATACTGGACAATCGGAAACCCCTCGGCCGACACGACCATCCAGTACGCCTACGACGAGCTGGGCAACCGGACATCGGTCACCCGGAACGGTGTCCCAACGACCTACTCCTACAACACCGAGAAAAACCGCCTGACGGCCATGGGCGGGGTAAGCTACACCTACGTGTATATTGGGTCCAAGGGCTGAGGCAGGAGAAATGCGCGGCACTCCTTGAAAAGGCAGGGGACAGGTTCCCACCCGGGACGTTTGCTG
>JBGFRN010000302.1:0-2608 GCA_041695105.1 Bacillota bacterium
CCCAGCAAACCCAGGCTCAGAAGGGCATCGAGGGCACTCAGGCGGACATCGGCTCGATCAGGACCAAACGCAGTTCCCAGCAGGCCCTCCGGGACGACCTCATTGCCGCCAGGGGCAACAACTCCGCCTGGCAGTTGGCCCAGAGCCTGGATCAAGACATCAAACACCTCAAAGACAATCTCTCCCGCCTGGAAGAGGATCGCCGGAAGCTGATCCAAACTGGCCGGACCGAGGCCGACGATGTGGCGCAGTTGCTTCGCCTGGCCGGGGATAACGCCGGACATCTTGGGCTGGGTCCGCAAGATCTGGCCGGAATCCGTCGGACCCTTCCACTATTGGATCGATGGGCGGGCGGCGACCTCAGCGGGACCACCCCCGATGAGGATCTCCGCCAACTGGCGGCGGAGATCCTCGCGCTAGGTTCGAGGCTCCTGGAGAGGAACTACTCCGTCCAGCAATCAATTCAAACCCTGGAGAACGAAGCGGGCAAGCTCCGGCAGGATCTCGAGTCACTCCGCAGCCACCGGCTGGTTTACGATGAGAGCGTTGAAACCCTGCGGCGGGTCATCAGGGAAGAGGCCGCCTTCGGTGGAAAAGCCGTGGAACCCCGGGTACTCTGCGAGCTCCTGGAGATCCCCAACGAGAAGTGGCAGGATGCCATCGAAGGGTACCTCAACACCCAGCGATTTGACCTGATTGTGCCGCCGGAGGCCTTCGACCGGGCCCTCACCGTCTATGAACGACGCAAGCGGGAGCGCAGGATCGCCAATGTCGGTCTGGTCAACACCGGCAAGGTGCTGGCGCACCTGAACGACGCCGTGCCGGGAAGTCTGGCCGAGGAAATTCAGACCGCCGATCAGTATGCCCGGAGCTATGTCAACCGTCTCCTGGGCCGGGTGATGAAGTGCGAGACTGAGCAAGAACTGAAGCGCCACAACGTAGCCATCACTCCCACCTGCATGACCTACCGCAACCACACGGCCCGGCAGATACCTTCTTACGTGTACGAAACCCCGTACATCGGCAAGCGGGCCATCGCCCGACAGGTAGACCTGAAGCAAGCCCGCCTCCGGGAGATCGAAGGAGAACTGCGCTCTTTGCGGCAGCGGCTGGAGCTTGGCCGCCAGTGCCAGGAACTCTGCCGCGACCGGCGTGACCGGTACCAGCGGGCGGTCGAGCTGTGGAAGGAGGTCGCTCAGATACCAGCGATCTCGGTCCAGTTGAAGGAGAAGCAAGCGCAGCGGGCATCCATCGATCTTAGCGAAATCCTCAGGATTGAACAGGAGATCGAGAAAGCAGATAGGGCAATCAAGACGCTGGAGGCTCGCGAGACAGAACTCGTCGGAAATCTCGGAGGTCTGCGGGAGAAGCTGAAGATGTTGGAGGGCCAGATTCTGGCGCTTGAATCCGGAAACGCGGAGAAGCTCTCCCTCCTTGAGCAGTTTGCCCGCGAAAACCCGGCAGCCGCCGAACAGGGGGCCGCCAGATACCAGGACGAGCGCCGGTCCCGCAGCAATCAGGAGATAATCCGAGGATTCCGACAGAACCGCGTCTCCTTGACCGGGAGGGCTCAAAACCTTCATGAAGCTCTGGTCCAACTCCGCTCCGAATACAATAGCCAATATCACTTCGGGGGGGCGCCTGGGGTGCCCGACAACTCCGCCTACGACCAGGAATATCGCAAACTGACCGAAAGCGAATTGCCCCAGTACGAGGAACGGATCAGCAGCGCCAAGAAGGCTGCCGAGGAGGAGTTCAAGGAGCATTTCGTCTATAAGCTCAAGGAACTTATCGAGACGGCCCGGGACGAGTTCGACAACCTGAACGAGGTCTTGAGGGACATAACCTTCGGGCAGGACCGGTACAAGTTCCTGGTCACGCCGTCGGGAACGTACCGCCGCTTCTATGACATGATCACCGATGAGGATCTGATGGAGGGCCACTCCCTTTTCAGCCTTCATTTTCAGGAGAAACACCGGGCCACCATTGATGAGCTGTTCTCGTTGATCCTTGACGTTCCCGAGGAACAGCAAATCAAGAACATCGAGCAGTTCACTGATTACCGGACCTACCTCGACTACGACATAAAGATTGCTCACTCCAACGGCGAAACCTCGACCTTCTCCAGGGTGTGCCGGGAGAAATCGGGCGGCGAGACGCAGACGCCCTACTACGTGGCCATCGTGGCCTCCTTCCTCCAGCTCTACCGTCATAAATACAACGAGGATAGCGTCCGCCTGATGATGTTCGATGAGGCCTTCAACCGGATGGACGTGGACAGAGTCGAGAACACCCTGGTGTTCATCAACCAGCTAGGGCTTCAGGTTCTGGCCGCCGCGCCCACGGACAAATGCGAGATCATCGCTCCCCATGTCGATACGACACTGCTGGTCATTCGCGATGGCCACCGGACCTGGATCGAGGATTATCACCAGGTCCGGGAAGGCGCCCTTCAGGCCGAGGTCGCAGCAGCCGGAGCAGCCAGGGCAGCCGGGGCGGTCGGGGCGGTCGGGACAAGCGAGATAACCGGGGCCGGATCTGAGATTTCTGCCTTTGGGGAGAGGCTATCGTCATCTCAGGAGAGGCTGTCGTCAATTCCGGAGAGGCT
>JBGFRN010000344.1:0-2595 GCA_041695105.1 Bacillota bacterium
TGACAACCTCACCGATAATTGAATCTCTTGTAACTTTCATGATTTAGACCTCCAGGCCAAGATATCTATTTGCTTAAATCTTAGCCGGCTGCCTGGTTGGCCGAGGTGACGCCAGTCACAGGGTCAGCGGGAGATTTGTAACACCTTTCAAACCAATTGGCAAAGCGCTCACCCGGGCGGGCCCCGGCCAGGTACCGCTCGACCTGGTCGACGAAGGTCTTCACCGCCTCGCCGGTTCCAGCCCAAGGCTTCAAGGTCAGGGCGAACTTTGGATGGCGGCCCACCCGCCCCCCAGCCAGGACCTCCACCCCGGCCGGCCCGGCGATCAAGGAGCCGGTCGGACAGGCGCGCGCACACTTAGCGCAGCGCTGGCAGAGTTCGGGGTCAATCACTGGACGAGGCCCAGCCCCTGAGCCCGGTCGATCCGACGAATCGCTGATGGTGATGGCGAAATCGGGGCAGGCCTCGACGCAGAGGCCGCAGTTAATGCACTCTTCCTCGCCCTCGAGAGGCTCGGACCGGCCAATCAGGCCGTAATCTTTGATCTGGGGCTGAGAGCAGGAGTTGGGACAGCCGGCCACCGCCGCCTTAAGAATCAGGTGGTGGGGCAGCTTGCCGTTATGAAGCTGAATTAACCGCCCATCCAGGTCATGCTGGAGGACCGCCTCCTCGAGCGCCCTGACCAGGGCAGCCGGGTCGATGACGGAGTTATGGCAACCGCGGCAGGCGCTGATCTCTAAGGGTCGCCGGGTTTCCGGTGCCACGGGTATCCCCCCTCCGGAAAGATATAGAGAATCGACAAGAGCCGGTCCTGGGACCGGCTCTCATCAGAAACAAAAAACTTTGCTCAGCCCCCGGACCCGGTCCCCGGTTATCCGTGGATAAGCCGCGGCAGGCAACGGACGCAGACATGTCCTTCTTTGCCCTGGCTTTCGCAAGCCAGCAGGACGCGCTGGTCGCTGGTCGTACCGCAAACCACGCACTTCTTCTCGTCAGCCATTTTTGCACCCCCCTTGCCGGAGTTAGGCAGGAATACAGGCTCCGGTCGGGCAGACGTTGGCACAGGCCGCGCAGTCAGTGCAGGTGTTGGCGTCGATGCTGTACTTCGGATCACCCTCGGCAATCGATTCGCTCGGGCACTCCGGCAGACAGGCACCGCAAACAATACACTCGTCGGTGATGATATAGGCCACCAATCGCACCTCCTTCCCTCTCCCAATACGTCTATTTTACCCACCGGTTATCCTGCACGTCAATTATTCGGTTAACTTGGAATTTCCCTTTTACCGGGCGACCGGAAGCCCCGCCGGGGCCAGCTCGGCAACTTTTTTGGCGATCTCGTTGAAGGCCTGACCGGCCGGAGATTCAGGGTCCTCCACTGCCACCGGGAGGCCGGCGTCGCCGCCCTCGCGTACCTGGGGGTTGAGGGGAACCCGACCCAGCAGGACAGTTCCCATTTCGCTGGCCAGCGCTTGGCCGCCGCCCTGGCCGAAGATTTCATGTGGCTGGTCGCAGTTATCGCAGATAAAATATGCCATGTTCTCGATAACACCGATCACCCGCTGGTTGGTCTTGCGGGCCATGTTGGCGGCGCGGGCGGCCACCCGGGCCGAGGCCGCCTGTGGGGTCGTTACCAGGATCAATTCGGCCTGCGGGATGGTCTGGGAGATCGAAAGGGCGATATCGCCCGTACCCGGTGGAAGGTCCATCAAGAGATAGTCAAGGTCACCCCAATGGACGTCGTTCAGGAACTGATCGAGGATGCGCCCGAGCAGCGGGCCCCTCCATAGGATCGGTGTATCCTCCTCAACCAGGCTTCCCATTGAGATCGCCTTGACCCCGTGCGACTCCATCGGCATGATCGTCTTCTCGTCCAAGACGGCCGGCCGGCCGTGGAGGCCGAGCATCCGCGAGACCGAGAAACCGTAGATGTCGGCGTCCAGGACCCCGACCTTGTACCCGAGCCGGGCCAGGGCCGCCGCCAGGTTAACGGTGCAGGTCGATTTGCCGACCCCGCCCTTGCCGCTGCCGACCCCGATGATCCGGGTTCGCGAGCCGGGGGCCAGCAGGGGAGAGGTTCTCTCACGCCCGCCCCGCAGGCCCTGGGTCAGCTTCTGGCGCTCCTCTTCGGTCATCGCCCCCATGATTACCTCAACCCGGTCCACCCCGGGAAGGGCGCCGACCTTGGCCTCGATATCCTTCTGAATCTGATGCTTGAGGGGGCAGCCCTGGATGGTCAGGGCGACCGTCACCCGGACTTTCCCCCCGTCGATCAGTACGTCTCGGATCATGTTTAGTTCGACCAGGCTCTTATGGATTTCAGGGTCCATGACCTCATTCAGGGCTGTCATGACCCGCTCTTTTGAAATCATAGCCAATCCCTCCGACTCGATCATATATTCTTGGCCGACTCCTACCAAGCCGGCCAATCACAACATGCTCGTGATAATTGTCACCCAAAACTAAAGGCCGGATTCAATTCCAGCCTCGAAGTTTATCCTCGCTTAAAATCAAAATGCCTTCTTTGTCGTCCTCAATCGCCTTATGCTTGCGAAAATCAGAGAGAACCCGCGTGACTGTTTCCCTAGATGCCCC
>JBGFRN010000003.1:0-2595 GCA_041695105.1 Bacillota bacterium
GCGAGCCCCTAACAGATCGCGTAACGGCTCTGGATCCTTATAGGCCCCTACGACCCATTTGCCGGTATCCCATGCCGCTAGCGCCTTAACCACCAGATAGTCCTTCCAGTCAGCCCCTATGTGGCAGTCGATGCATTTGACTTGAGCACGAATGTTGTGACTGCCGGCCAGGGTCATTAGTTTGCCGGCCACCGGGTGGAAGCTCTCATACACCCTTGCATGGAGGGGCTTCTCAGGACGGTGACAGGCGATACAGAACCGGTTGTCCTGCTCCAAGTGGTCGGTGACGACCGCTCCAGTCGCGAACCCAACAACCCCGCTGGCCGAAGCCACCCCAATCCACAAGACCAGGCGACGCCACCGCGTGATGAGCAGCTCCCGAACCCCCTCGAGTCGGCGCATGAGAGGTTACTTTACTTGCACTTCCACCACCTCTGAGAACAGGATCCGCCCTGATGGGGCCGTGATGCCACCCGGGGGCAATGTCCATTTCCCCTTCTCTTTATGCTCGTTCGGCTCCTCCGTGCCATAGAGGAAGGCCGCAGTAAGGCTGTACTTCCCAGCTTTGGAAGGGGCCTGAAGGGTGTAGGTGACTTTCCAATTGGGATAGGAGCCCTTCTCCACATCCGCCCCACCCCCTACCACCACGAAGTTGACGTTCTTCTCCAGGCCTGTGAAGCGCTTGTCCACCCAGAAGGTCTGGGGCTTGCCATCGGGGCCGATGACCTCAGGCGGGCCTGTGATCAGCCAGCCGTTCCCCTGAACCGGGCGGGCCTGCATTCTGAGGTTGTTGTCCACAAGCATGACGCTGCTCCCTGGTCCGATTCCCCCTTTGGCGCTGATCTCGACTTTGATCGTTTTCCCTTTGGCGACTTCCTTTGGGGCCTTCATGGAAATCGAACTGTTCTGATCGACCAGTCTGACCTGCTTGAGCAGCTTCTCCCGCTCTGCAGCGTTGAGGAGCTTATAGGCGTCAGCCCCTTGCTCGATCGCCCTATAGTGCTTCTCGCTCATGAGCTGATTCGTAGCGTTCAGCGGCGAGTCGGGCGGGACATCGCGCAGGTATTCAGCCTTGTTGATGGCATGACAGCCAGCACAAGACGGGGTCGCATCTGTCACGGGGAGCAGCCCGAATCCCGGCCCCCCGCCGGGGAAACTATGGGCGATCTCTCTGCCACTGTTCAGGAGCCAGAGGCCACCCACCACCAAGATCAAGAAGCCACAGCGAAGAAGTTTCCTTACCAGCATGGTTAAGCCTCCTTTTCTGCCCGACGTAAAGATTCATCGAAACGGCCGGATGGCCATAGGGAACAGCAAAGTCGGATCAGTGCATAGGGCTCGTACTGTCTCGTTTAGGGCTCGCTCACGGCAGATTTCGCCCCCTGGAGGTATCCGATGATGTGGGGGCCTCTCCCCACCGGTACCGTGGCGCTGACCTTATTGGTGGCTGTTTCGATCACCGAGACGGAGTTGTCGCCGTAGTTGACCACATAGATGTATTTGCCATCGAAGCTGGCCACGGCTTCATCGGGTTGGCGTCCCACCTTAATCGTGGCGACAAGTGTTCGGCCATGGGTATCGATCACCGAGACATCGTCGGAGTTCCAATTGAGCACGTAGGCATAGCGCCCATCCGGCGTGAAGACGCCATCATCGGGGCGTTTGCCCACGTTGATCGTGGCCACGACCTGTCGACGACCGAGCGAAAGTAAGGCGATGTCATCGGTATGGCGTTTCGTCACGACCGCATGCCGACCATCGGGTGCGATGAGGATCTTCGACGGTTCAGTGCGATCGTCGCCCACAGGAATGGTGGCGACCAGGCGCTGCGTGCCGGGGTCGGTGGAGATCTCGATCACGGAAATGGTCCCAGAGCCTCGATTGACCACGAAGGCAAGACGTCCATCTGGCGTGAGCTGGAGATGATCCGGGGTCTTCCCGACGGGGACCGAGGCAATCACCTTATGGGCATCGGTGTCGATAAGCTGGACGGTATTGGCGCCACGGTTTACTACGAGGAGGACCCGGCCATCAGGCGTCATAGCGATATGGGCCGGTTCTTTCTCCGTCCTGATCGTCGTCACAACCTTCTGCGAGGCCACGTCAATCACCGAGATCGAATCAGCATGCCGGTTGTCGGTGAAGGCGTACTTGCCGTTGGGTGTGATCAGAACGTGATGGGCGCCTTTCCCCACGGGAATGGTGGCCACGACTTTCATCTGCGCCGTGTCGATCACCGACAGGGTGTCGGCATGGGCGTTCGGCACCAGGGCTTGCTTTCCATCCGGAGTGAAGTTGATGAAGTGGGGCGTGTCGCCCACCGGAATCGTCGCGAGCACCTTGTAAGTGGCGGGATCGAGCACCGAGACACTGTCGCCTCCGTCCCGGTTGACCACCCATACGGTCGGCATTTCCTGGGCGACCGCCCGATCTCCCACGAGAAGGAACACACCCAAGAAGACCCCTGCAAGAAGAATTCGGCTGGCTGTTTGACATCGGCGAAGCATCTCAAGTTCCTCCTTATCTCTTCCGGTGTGAGGGCTCCTCAGGGTTCAGGACCGCTGCGCACAGTTTCTACGCCCGTCTCAAGCGGGC
>JBGFRN010000148.1:0-14792 GCA_041695105.1 Bacillota bacterium
GGATGCCGGCGTTGAACAGGTCGGTCTCGAGGAAGATCTGGCCGTCGGTGATCGAGATCACGTTGGTCGGCACGAAGGCCGAGACGTCGCCGGCCTGGGTCTCGATGATCGGCAGCGCGGTGAGCGAGCCGGTCTTGCCCTTGACGGCGCCGTTGGTGAACTTCTCGACATAGGCGGCCGAGACGCGGGCCGCACGCTCGAGCAGGCGCGAGTGCAGGTAGAACACGTCGCCCGGGTAGGCTTCGCGGCCCGGCGGGCGGCGCAGCAGCAGCGACATCTCACGGTAGGCCACGGCGTGCTTGGACAGGTCGTCATAGATAATCAGGACGTCCTTGCCCTGCTCCATCCACTCCTCGCCCATGGCCACACCGGCGTAGGGGGCGATGAATAGCAGCGGGGCTGGCTCAGAGGCGGTCGCTGAGACGATCAGGGTGTAGTCCATAGCGCCCTTCTCCTCAAGGATGCGCTGGACACCGGCTACGGTTGAGGCCTTCTGGCCGATAGCGACGTAAATGCAGATACAATTCTGGCCCTTCTGGTTGATGATCGTATCAACCGCGACGGCCGTCTTGCCGGTCTGGCGGTCGCCGATGATCAGCTCGCGCTGACCGCGGCCAATCGGGGTCATCGAGTCAATGGCCTTGAGGCCGGTCTGGAGCGGCTGCTTGACCGACTTACGGGTAATGACGCCGGGGGCCACGCGTTCGAGCGGCCGGCTGTTGTTAGTGATGATCGGGCCCTTGCCGTCAAGCGGCTGGCCTACCGGGCTGACGACCCGGCCGATCAGGGCATCGCCGACCGGAACCTCGGCGATACGGCCGGTGCGCTTGACCTCGTCGCCTTCCTTGATCTGGGTGTACGGGCCAAGAATAACGGCGCCGATGTTGTCCTCTTCCAGGTTCATAGCCAAGCCGTAGACGCCGCCCGGAAACTCGAGCAGCTCCATCGACATGGCCGACTGGAGACCATAAATACGAGCAATACCGTCGCTGACCTGAATAACCCGGCCAATGTCGGAAGTCTCAACCTCGACCTGGTAATTCTCGATCTGCTGCTTGAGGATGGTGCTGATTTCCTCAGGACGCAGGCTCATTGCCTAGTCTCACCCCTTCAACATAACTACCCGAGGCTGGTTAAGCCCGGGCCAGGCGTTCCTTCAATCGCTTCAAACGCGTCTTGACGCTGCCGTCGTAAAGCCGGTCCCCAACGCTGAGGACGACCCCGCCGATCAGGTCTGGTTCAACTTTGGTCGAGAAACGGACCGAGCGAGCACCGCCCTGAATCAGACGGTTTTCGAGGGCTTTGAGCTCCTCCTGGCCAAGGGCGACCGCTGAACGGACCTCGACCTCGAGAATGCCGCGAGCGCGGTCGGCCGACTGGCTGAAGGCCTGGACGGCCTTTGGGAAGGCGCTCTCGCGGTGCTTCCGGACTAGGAGACCGAGAAACCCGCGGGTCGTCTCAGAAAAAGAAGCAAAAACCTGTTCAATAAGTTCCTTCTTCTTGGCCGGGGAGGTCTGAGAGCTCTCGAAAGTCGACTGCAGGGACGGGTTCTCAGCGAAAATGCCCAGGGCCTGCTTAAGCTCGGACTCCTGGGTATCGATCGTGCCCTTTTCGTTGGCCAGTTCAAAGAGAGCCTGGGCGTAACGGCGGGCAATAGAACCCTGCAGCACTAGTTACGCACCCCTTGCACGAAGTCTGCCACAAGGCGGCGGTGGTCCGCAGTATCCAGCGACTTGCCGACCACCTTGCCGGCAGCGTTGATAGCCAAATCGGCCACTTCTTGCCGGAGTTCGGCCAGGGCGGCCTCCTTCTCGCGCTTGATGGCGGCCTGAGCCTTTTCAATCATCCGGGCAGCTTCCTCCCGGGCCTGACCGAGGATTTCCTCGCGAGAGGTCTCGGCGGCCTTGCGGGCGGCGGCCAAAGTTTCCTGGGCCTGAGCCTGAGCCTGAGCGGTCTGGTCGGCCAGTTTGACGCGAAGGGCTTCGGCTTCCTGGTTGGCCTTCTCGGCCCGCTCAATATTCTCTTCAATATCCTTGGACCGCTTTTCCATCATCCCGAGGACCGGCCCATAAAGCATCTTGTACAAGAGCCCGACCAGGATTACAAAGTTAATTGCGGCCCAGAATATATCCTTAGATTCCGGAAAGATGTTCAAGAAGTGTTCCCCCCCTCTCTAGTGGACGGCAAACGATCGGGGGCCAAGCCCCCGATCGCCTGCCACTAAGGACGCCTTAAGCGCCCTTAAAGACAAGGAGTGCCAGAAGACCAACAAGGAGACCGTAAATAGCGATAGCTTCCATAAGAGCGAGCGAGAGAATAAGCGTACCACGGATATCACCGGCGGCCTCCGGCTGCCGGGCGATACCGTCCATAGCCTGAGCGGTGGCCCTACCCTGACCCATGGCGGCACCAAAACCGGCCAGACCAATGGCCAAGGCGGCACCAAGAGCAACCAAACCAGCACCAATCGTCACGAGCGTTCACCCTCCTTTCCAAGTTGGTCAGTGAAACTCATTTGGGGCTAGAGCCCCGGGGCTTAGCCCCCGTAGTCAATCCTCCCAGTGAGAAGGCCCGCGCCTTCCTAGAGGGGGAGGAAACCTAACCTACTGTTGGCACCTAGTGGTGACCCGAAACCGCGCTCCCGATGTAGATAGCGGCCAGGGTGGTGAAAACCACGGCCTGAATGCCTCCGAGAAGCAGGCTGAGGGCCATAATCGGAACCGGGATGATCAGAGGAACCAAGAAAGCCAAAACCGCCAGCAGCGTTTTCTCAGCGAAAATATTGCCGAAAAGTCGGAGCGAGAGCGAGAACGGCTTAATGAACTCCTCGAGGATGTTGAGAGGCAGCATGGCCGGCATCGGAGTTACGTAATGGTGCAGGTACTCGCCGATGCCCTTTTCTTTGATCGCAAAGAAATGGGTCGAGAGAAAAACAATTAGGGCCAGTCCCACGGTGGTCCCCCACTTCGAGGTGGGCGGTTTCAGCCAGGGCAGAACCCCAGCGCCCGGGATCAGGCCGGAGTAGTTACTGACCAAAATAAATAAGAAAAAGGTGGCCAGTAGCGGCATATACTTACGGGCCATATGGCGCGAGCCCATGAAGCCGGCCAGCCAGCCTTCCAGCGACTCAAATACGAACTCCATAACGTTCTGCGCCCCGCGCGGGACACGTGAAACATTTCTCCCGGCGAAATAAGCAACAATCAGAATGACGGCCATGATTCCCCACATAGTAACCGTGTATCCGTCGATCTGATAAAAAGTTCCTTCAAAAGCAAAAACCTGGGTGGGATGCTTTAGGCTGAGCCCCCCGCCCCCGTGCTCGGTGGCCTTATCGGCGGCCTTTGCCAGGGAAAGCCAATCGGACAAACTATTTCCCCCCTTTCCCGAAAACCATTTGATAAAGGGCAAAATTGCCCAAAATCGTCAGTCCAAAGACAGCGGAAAGCAGGATCACAACGTTCTCCGAAAAAATCCAGACACCGACGACAGCCAGGGCGTCAATGCCCATTTTGACCAGAAACCCTTTGGTGACGGCCCTGGTTCCGGCCCGGGAACCCCCCTCGGCCGCTGCCTGGTTCACCGACTTTACAAAAAAATAATTGTTGCCCAGAGCGACAGCCAGTCCAAGAACTACCCCGATGAAAATATCCCTGAGCACGGCGGTGCTAAGCATCAGTCCTTGCTCCTGCGGCGGTCACTTTCAGGCTTAAGCAGTTGAACGAACAAACCCTTGAAACCGACCGCGATGCCCAAAAGAATACCCACAATTAACAGCCAGGGCTCGGTGCCCAGCTTGCCGTCAAGCCATCGCCCGAAAAACCCCAGGACAATAATCGAAATCAGGAGATTCCAACCAAAATTCAGCGCCAGGACGAACAAATTGGAGTTCTTCACCGATTTTCCCGCCCTTCGGCCAGCCCCCATTATAACCTATACTACCCTTGTACACAACAACGCTTGAAATACAAAAACTATTTGGAAAAATAGGCTCGGATGGCTTCAGCGACGCGCTCGGAGGCCCGCCCGTCGCCGTAGGGATTTTTAGCCCGAGCCATACCCTGGTGGGCCGCCGGATCGCCCAGTAGCAGCTTGGCCGCCCCAACGATACGCTCCTCATCGGAACCGACCATCCGGACCGTGCCGGCCTCGATCGCTTCCGGCCGCTCGGTGACGTCCCTGAGCAAAAGGACCGGGGTCCCGAGTGAGGGCGCCTCCTCCTGAATCCCGCCGGAATCGGAGATCACCAGGTAGGCCCGGGCCATCAGATTCACCCACTCCGGGTAGTCCATCGACTCGCCAAGGTGGATGCCCGGCAGACCCTCGAGCAGCTTCTGCCCGACCTCCCGGGCTTCGGGATTTTTATGCAGGAGGACGACCATTTCGGCCTCGGGGCACTCCCTGGCCACCCGGCGAATTCCCCGGTAAATGCACTCCATCGGCTCCCCGAAATTCTCCCGCCGGTGGAGAGTATCGACCAGCAACAGCTTCTTTTCTGGATCAAGCCGGTTCAGGAACCCCTGGGAGAAAACGTAGTCGTTCCTGACCGTCAGGAACAGAGCGTCGATAGCCGTATTGCCGGTGACCCAGATCCGGTTGGGATCCACCCCCTCGCGCAGAAGGTTCCCCTTCGACCACTCGGTCGGAGCGAAGTGAAGATCGGCAATCGCGCCCGTCAGCCGGCGGTTGATCTCTTCCGGGAAGGGAGAGTATTTGTCATTGGTGCGTAAACCGGCCTCGACGTGACCGGTCGGGATTTTTTGGTAGAAGGCGGCTAAGGAGGCCACGAAGGTAGTCAGGGTGTCGCCGTGGACCAAGACCAGGTCCGGACGCTCCCCGGCTAAGATCGGCTCCAGCCCCTGCAGGGCCCCGACCGCGATGTAGGTTAGAGTCTGCCGGTGGCGCATCAGGTTGAGGTCGTAATCCGGGACGATGCCGAAGTGGCTAAGGGTCTGGTCCAGCAGCTCGCGGTGCTGGGCCGTGACGGCAACGACCACTTGGAAGCGGTCTGACCGTGCTTGCAGGGCTTTAATTACCGGAGCCATCTTGATAGCCTCCGGCCGGGTCCCAAAAATGGCCATGACCTTAATCTTATCGCCCATTTTGTCGAGTCGCTCCAATCCCGGCGAGTTGCCAACCAAGGCAGAAAGCAAGGGTTGAGATGCTTGTTCTCAACCCCCGGTAATCGCGGTCAATGTGAAGCTGTGGGTTTACGATCCCCGGTCGGATTTACTGACATCCAAAATACCAACCTTCTTGGCGGCAAAAAAGAGCGAGAGACCGACGAACATCAGGAGGGCCAGAGCTGGGACCAAACCCAGGGCGGTCAGGGCGATGGCGCTGATTCCAAGCCAGCCGCTGATCAGCCACATAACCAGCACCGTATCACGGTGCGAGAGGCCGAGCTGCATCAAACGGTGATGGACATGACCCCGGTCGGCCTCGTGAAACGGGCGCCCGTTGGCCGTCCGGCGAACTATGGCCAGGGCGGTATCGAAAATCGGAAGCCCCAGGGCCAAGACCGGAATCACCAGGGCGGCGGTGGTAGGACCTTTGAGCGCGCCCTCGACCGACACCGCGGCCAGCAGATATCCGAGGAACATCGAGCCGCCGTCACCCATGAAGATCTTAGCCGGGTTAAAGTTATGGGGTAAAAAGCCCAGAGCGGCACCGGCCAGAGCGGCGGTCATCAAGACCACATGCACCTGACCAGCCTGGAGGGCGACCAACAGCAGGGTCACGGCCGCAATCGTGGAAATGCCAGCCGCCAGCCCGTCCAACCCATCGATCAGGTTCACTACGTTGACCACCGCCACCACCCAGAAGATGGTGACGAAGGGCACCAACCATTGGGGTAGGATGATCATTCCCCCGAAAGGATTGGACAGCCACTCAATTTTAATGTCAAACCCAATCAGGACCAAGGCAGCCAGGATCTGCCCCGTAAATTTGATTAACGGGCGAAGCGCGATCAGATCATCAATCATGCCGATCCCCAGAATAATGGTGGCACCGATCAGGGTACCGCGAATAGTGGGGTCGCTGAAACCAATCGACCCGGCCATGGCGGCGAAGAAAGCCAGGTAAATAGCCACCCCGCCCAGATAGGGTTTGGGTTCTGTGTGTACCTTGCGCGCGCCCGGGCGGTCAACGGCTCCTATTCGGAGCGCCAGCCGGCGCACCAGAGGAGTTACGACATAGGCCACCACGATCGCCACCAAAAAGACCTTCCAAAAGGCTTGCACCAGTTCACCCCTTCATGGGGACGAATTGTTTAGTCGATCTAATCAATTCAAACCGCTATCAAGTTTACTCCCGGCAGTTAACATTGTCAACTTTTGGGTAATTTGAGCTAATTGTTTGATCTTTCGATGATCAGGTATCCTTTCTTAATCAGCTTTTCGACATGTTCCTGAAGAGCGACGTCGATATCAATATTGTGCTGCTCCTCGAGGACAAACATCATGGTAATCGCTGTTTGAGCCACGTCCAGAAGCTCACGGCTGATCGACCGCGCGACTTCATGCGATTCCATCAACACTTTTTCGCCGGAAAGACCACGGAACTTGCCGATGTTGGCACTGAGCTCCCCGGCCTCCTCCATCAGTTTCAGGGCTGTCGACTCCAGCGACGGCTTGAGGTTATTCAACCGCGGCAGCGCGATGGTCTTTGTTTTCATCCGCAGAACTCCCAACGAATTTGATCAGGTCCACCCCGGCAACCTCGAGAGTCTCTCGAGCAAATTCGTCAGGGTAGCCCTCGATATAAACGACCCGATTGATCCCGGCGTTGATCAGCAGCTTGGCGCATAAGATACACGGCTGATGGGTGCAGTAGATGGTCGAGCCCTTCAGCGGGATGCCGTGAAGGGCGGCCGAAGCGATGGCGTTGGCCTCGGCATGGTTGCCCCGGCAGATTTCCTGGCGTTCCCCGGAGGCAATTCCAAGCTGATCCCTCAGGCAACCTGTATCCAGGCAGTGGGGCATCCCCGAGGGAGCCCCGTTGTAACCGGTGGACAAAATGCGCTTATCACGGACGATTACCGCCCCGACCTGCCTGCGCCGGCAAGTAGACCGCCTGGACACCGACCGGCAGATCTCAGTAAAGTACTCGTCCCAGCTCGGCCGCGAGCTCTGACTGCTCTTCAGGTACTTCTTCGGCCACCATTTGGTCATGCCGGGCCCCCTTACTTTGTCCCAAATAAGCGGTCCCCCGCGTCTCCCAGCCCCGGCAGGATATACCCGCTGGCGTCCAGGCAACGGTCGACCGCGGCCACATAGATATCGACGTCGGGATGGTCGTTCTCGACCCGGTCGATGCCTTCCGGTGCGGCGATCAGGCAGACGAGCTTGGGCCGCTGGGCCCCCCTGTCCTTGGTGAAGCGAAGGGCCAGGCTGGCCGAACCGCCAGTCGCCAGCAATGGGTCGCAGACAATGACTTCTCGTTCGGCGAGATCGGGCGGGAGCTTGCAATAGTATTCGACCGGCTTCCACGTTTTGTGGTCGCGGTAAAGGCCGATATGACCAACTTTGGCGTTGGGGATAAGCTTTAGGATGCCTTCGACCATTCCCAACCCGGCCCGGAGGATCGGGATGATGGCCGGATGCTTGCCGGCAATCACCCGGGTCTGAGCTTGTCCAAGCGGGGTCTGGACCGAGACCTCCTCGGTCGGAAGCGATCTGGTGACCTCATAAGCCATCAGCATCGAGACTTCCTCAACCAGCTCGCGGAACTCCTTGGGACCGGTTTGATGATCGCGAATCCAACTCAACTTGTGTTGGATCAGCGGGTGGTCAACGACTATCAGCGCCAAAGCTCATCCTCCGATATCAGTCACATTTCCCGTGAACCGGCCCGGCCGGGGGATAAACCGCCCGGGCACCCCCGATCAGCTTCGGTCGCGTCTTGGCAGCCACCACCCGAGCCGCCCCGACGTATTCCTGAGAGATCCTGACCGGCACCGCCACCGGAAGCAGATGCATCCCAATCATGGTCAGGCCGATATCCAACCCGGCGTGCCCCCGAATCGACTCGACCACCAGGGGTGAACGAAGCCTTTGCATCGCCAGCGTAGCGGTCGAGCCTCCGGCCCTGGGCACCGGGATGACGGTCACCGGCTCGAGACCATACCGTGCGGCCGCCTCCTCTTCAACCACCAGGGCCCGGTTGAGATGCTCGCAGCACTGGACTGCCAAAAAGATACCGCCCGCCTCAAGACTCGGGAGAAGCCCGTCCAGGACGGCCCCGGCCGCCTCCAGGCTCCCCAGGCTTCCGATCCGCTGGCCGAGGATTTCGCTAGTACTGCAGCCCAAAACGAATATCTGTCCGGGTTTCAGGCCGGCCACCGCCAGCAGTTCCGCCAGGGCGGCTCTCGCCTGCTCGGCGATAGCGCCGGGCGAGGCGGCACCAGGCAATGCGCCGGTCGACGTGCCGGCGGCGGTCGACGCGGCGGTCGACGCGGCGGTCGAAGGGTTATCGCCCACCGGCGACTTCCTCCTCCAGGGCACGAATCTTGTCCACCCGACGAGCGTGGCGTCCTCCGGCGAACTCGCCTCCGAGCCAGACCCGGGCAATCTCAAGGGCCATGGCCCTTCCGATAATGCTCTGTCCCATGCAGAGAACATTGGAATCGTTATGTTCCCGCGTCAGGCGAGCCGAGAGCAGGTCGTGGACCAGAGCCGCCCGAACCCCTCTGACTTTATTCGCGGTGATCGACATCCCGATACCGGAACCGCAAATTAGGATCCCACGGTCAAAGTCCCCGGCCCCTACTCCCTCGGCCGCGGGCCGGCCGTAGTCGGGGTAGTCGACCGAATCGGTGGTGGGACACCCGAAATCCTTGTATTCATGGCCAAGCTCTTCCAGCAGGGCCTTCAAAGTCTCTTTGAGCTCGAATCCGGCATGATCACTGGCCAGGGCCACCCGCACGTCGCCGGCCTCCTTCTCCTATCTGGATTGATTTCTTCCTTGGGGTTTCCAATCCTTCAATCGTGGCATCAGCCAGCGCAAGTTTTTCTCAATCTCTCCAGCCGTTCGACGATAAGTGCCCAGGTCCCCGCCGAAAGGGTCGCTGATGTCGAGCCCCAGGCCGTCGGGGTCGGACCCGCTCAACCAGGCCGCCTCTTTCAAGGTGAAGACCCGTCCCTCCATCGCCGGGGCCATGGCCAGCACCGCCCGCTTATGGGATTGGGTCATAGTCAGGACCAGATCGACCGTTTCGAGGAGATGGTGGGTCAGCCGGCGGGAGCGGTGCCCGGTGAGATCAATCCCCTGCTCCCGGGCGACTTCAATCGCGTGGGGCGAGGCCTCATCCCCAGCGAAAGCGGAGGTTCCGGCTGAGGATACCTCGACCGTCAGGCTGGACTCGCCGGAATCAGCCTCGGAATAATCGGCTGCGGTGCGATCGGCCAGGATTTTTTTCATAATGGCCTCGGCCAGGCTCGACCGGCAGGTGTTCCCGGTACAGACAAAAAGCAGTCGCAAAGGATCCATCGGTTTTCCCCCTTTTAACAGCCGCGCATAACATAATCAGCAGGAGGTGATTATGTTGAGCATTTCGCCCTTAACCCTGACCCCGGCGGAAGCGGCCGGCATTTCCGGCTGCCGGACCGGCATCGTCAGGCGGATTACCGGGCCCGGAATCCCACTGCGGGGTACCCACGTCCTGATCGGGTTGGTCGGAGGCGTCATCGCCAGCCTGAGGAGCGACACCATCAGCCTGGATCTTTTCAACAACCGCCTGGTGACCGTCTGCGGGATCATCGAGCCCCCGGTCGAAGGGGTGACCCCGATCCTGGTCACCCGGATCCTTCCGGCTATCATCGGATTCCCGGCTCCGGTCCCGTTGCGGCCCCGCTTGCGCCTGCAGTGCTTCCTGGTTCCAGACACCGGCTTCTGAGCCCGCTAATCGATCCTCCGAATTCGACCCCCGGCCGCTCGCCGCAGCCGGTCGGCGATGGCCGCCCCGAGTCCCTCATCCTCAATACCGGCCGCCAGGACCAGGTCGACACCGGCCTGGTCAAACTGTCTCAGCCGGGCGTACAGATTAGCCGCCAAATCGGCCAGATCACCCGCCCGGCCGGCACTAAACACCTTGACCCCGGGGAGAAAAAGAAAGTCGGCTTCCCACTCCTTTGGCACCAGGAGCCCAACCCGGCGGCCGGATTCCGCTGCCCGGCGCGCTTCGCCAAGCAGTTCCTGGCGCACCGCCGCAGGAGGGCCCTCCAGAAGATGCAGCGGGGCCTTGGGAGCGTAATGGAGATACTTCATTCCTGGCGAGCGCGCCGGAGACTCGCCCTTACCGGGGCCGGCGTCGGGACTCGCCCCCCTGGGAGGGCAGTCGCTCCGGTAGCCAACCGCCACCTCACCCAGCAGGGGGAGGAGATCCTCCCGGCTGACCCCTCCCGGGCGAAGGATGGTCGGAACCGGAGCGGTCAGATCGAGAACGGTCGACTCCAGTCCGATCCCGGTCGGGCCCGCGTCGAGAATCGCCTCGACCCGTCCGGAGAGATCCTCAATGACGTGTTCAGCCCGGGTCGGGCTGGGGCGCCCCGAGAGATTGGCGCTGGGGGCCGCCACCGGCAACCCGGCCGTCCGGAGCAGCTCCAGGGCCGCCGGATGGCCCGGCACCCGGATCGCCACCGTATCCAGACCGGCGGTCACCCGGTCGGGAATGACCGGCGATCGAGGCAAGACCATAGTCAGTGGACCGGGCCAGAACCTGGCCGCCAAGGCCAGTAGCCGGGCAGCCAAATCCGCAGTCAGGGGGCCGGTCAGCGGCCCAACCTCGTCCACCCCGGCGATGTGGACGATCAGGGGATTATCGGAAGGACGCCCCTTGGCCTCGAAGATCCGGGCGACGGCCTGAGGATCAAGGGCATTGGCCCCCAAGCCGTAGACGGTCTCGGTGGGAAAAGCGACCAGGCCCCCGCCGCGGAGAATATCAGCCCCCCGGCGGATACCGGCCGGGCCGGATAAGATTTCAGTACGGATCGCCATGATCCTATTCTACCACCGCCGGGTAAGCCAAAACCACCCGGCGGTGCCCGCCGTAGTCTTCGACGAAACGGCCGAACTGAAGGCCATTTTCCTCAAACAAGCCGGCGACCCTTTCGGCCATGCCAGCCCCGACCTCGACGGCCAAAAAGCCCCCCGGGATGAGGGAGGCGGCCGCCAGTTCAGCCAGGCGGCGGTAAAAAACGTAGGCGTCGGAACCTGGTGTGGCTACGGCCAGGCGGGGCTCATAGTCGCGGACCTCCTCCTGCAGCCCCGAAACCTCGTCCGCCGAAACGTACGGTGGGTTCGAAATCAAGGCCCAGTACCCGGCGTCCGGGGCGGCAGTGTCTAGGGCAGCGGCCCCCGGGGCGGCAGTGTCCGGGGCAGCGGCGTGAATTGTAAAGACCGGATCCAAGATGTCGCCCGGCAGGAATCTGATCCGCTCGGCCACCCCGTTGGCTTCCGCATTCTCCCGGGCTACTTCAAGGGCCCCGGCCGCCAGGTCAAAGGCCCGAACCTCAAGATCGGCCCGGTACCGGGCCAGGGAGACGGCAATGCAGCCGCTTCCCGTACCCAGGTCGGCCACCACCGGCCGGTTGGGCGCCGGCGTGCGGTCGGGCCGGTACGGCTGGCCTGAAGCCGGGTCAGGCGGGCATAGCCGGTTCAATTCCTCAAGCGCCGTTTCCACCAGCCGCTCGGTCTCGGGCCGGGGGATCAGGACCCGGGAATCAACCCGGAAGGGCAGGCCCATAAACTCGACCCTTCCCAAAATGTACTGGAGCGGTTCGCAGCGCGAGCGGCGCGCCAGGTATTGGCGGTATTGGCTCTCTTCCCGCGCCGGCACCTGACGCTGATGGTCCAGATGCAGCCGGGCGGTCTCAACCCCAAGGATCCCGGCCAGCAAGAGGGCGGCGTCCCGGGAAGCGTCCGGCACCCCGGCCTCAGCCAAGACCCGGCGCCCAAAAGCCAAAAGACCCGCCACGGTCGGCGGGCCCGGTTCAGGCATCGGCCTGGCGCAGGCGCTCGGCCTGGTCGCTGGTGATCAGGGCGTCGATCAGCTCGTTGAGGTCCCCGTCCATGATCAACTCAATTTTGTAGAGGGTCAGGCCGATCCGATGGTCGGTCACCCGGCCCTGGGGAAAGTTATAGGTGCGGATGCGCTCGGAGCGGTCACCGGTGCCGACCTGTAACCGGCGGGCCTCGGACATTTCGGCCTGCTGGGCGGCCAGGGCCTGATCATAAAGCTTTGAACGCAGCATCCGCATCGCCTTTTCGCGGTTCTTGAGCTGGGACTTCTCGTCCTGGCAGGTGACCACAATACCGGTCGGAACGTGGGTGATACGGATGGCCGACTCGGTCTTGTTGACATGCTGTCCTCCGGCACCGCTGGCCCGGTAGGTGTCGGTGACCAGATCGGCCGGGTTGATTTCGACGTCGACCTCCTCGGCCTCGGGCAGCACGGCCACGGTAGCAGCCGAGGTATGGATGCGCCCTTGGGCCTCGGTCTCCGGCACGCGCTGGACGCGGTGCACGCCGCTCTCAAACTTCAGGCGGCTGTAAGCTCCCTCACCCTCGATGACAAAAATGATTTCCTTAAAACCGCCCAGGTCGTTGGGCGAGCTGTCGAGGATCTCGGTCTTCCAGCCCGCGCGTTCAGCGTAGCGCATATACATCCGGGCCAGGTTCCCGGCGAACAGGGCGGCCTCCTCGCCGCCGGTGCCCGCCCGAACTTCGACTACGACGTTCTTCTCGTCGGCCGGATCCCTGGGCAGAAGCAACAGCTTAAGATCCTGAGCTGCGGCCTCCTGGCGCTCCTGGAGATCCTTCAGCTCTTGCTGCACCATCTCACGGAAATCGTCATCGAGTTTTTCCTTCAGCAGGGTCTTGGCGTCGTCAATGCCTTTGAGGATGTCGCGGTATTCCCGGTACTTGGTCACCAGGGGAGAGAGCTTAGAGTGTTCCTTTACGTGTTTCTGCCACTCGGACTGGTTGGTGGCGATCAAGTTAGGATCGGCGATCACTTCGGCCAGTCGCTCGTAGCGTTCATCAATAGCTTGGAGTTTTTCAAGCATTGCCGTGCGTTGCCTCCTGCAATGTCGCCTCCTGCAATGGCGCTTCCGGCATGGATTCGTCTTGCGCGCCCTTCAAAGCGGTGATGGCCACTTCGATCATCGAGTCGTCCGGTTCACGGGTGGTAAAGCGCTGCAGCCAACAGCCAGGCCAGGTGATCCACGAAAGCCAGGGTGACTCGAGCCGGCCCGAAAGCTTGAGCAGCTCGTACGAGATCCCGGCCACCAGCGGGAGCAAGGCCAGGCGCATCGCAATCCGCATCCAGAGGTTTGGCCAACCGAGGAAGGAAAAAACAACGACGCTGACCAGCATTACTAAAAAAAGGAAGCTGGTCCCGCAGCGCGGGTGCATCTTGGGAAAACGCCGGGCGTTCTCAACCGTCAGATCAAGGCCCTTTTCGTAGGCGTGAATCACCTTGTGCTCAGCCCCGTGGTACTGAAGCACTCGCTCGATGTCCTTGATCCGGGAGATCAGCCCGACGTAGCCAATCAGAAAAACTATCCGGATCGAGCCCTCAACCAGGTTGGCCAGGATGATGTTGTCGATAGATTTGCGGATCAGGCCGAGAAGATAGGTCGGGGTAACGATGAAGATTAGGACGGCCAAGGCGACCCCGGCAGCGACGGTGAAGGTCATCTCCCTTTTGGAGAGCTCCTCCCCCTCCGAGGCGGCGGCCTGGTTGGCCGAAAAAAGCAGGGCGTTGATTCCGATGCCCAATGTCTCGCACAGCCCGACAAACCCCCGGATCACCGGCAGGCCGAGCAGCGGATGGCGTTTGGACCAAGGAATCGATATCTCGCGCTGGGTTACAATGCCCTGATCGGGACGGCGAACCGCGATCGAAATGACCTTGGGGCCCCTGATCATGACCCCTTCCAGGACCGCTTGCCCGCCGTAACTTATCTTGGGATTCACGCTCTCTTTCCCCCTCTTAGTTAAGGCACCGTTTTGTCATAGGTCATGGGTCATAGGCGCCGATTTGCTTCAGCCTGGGCGCCGATTTGCCGGAGGTGCCGATTCGCTTCAGGCTGGGCACCGCTCCCTCATTGGCGCTGGGGATAAAGTAAAACAGAGCCCAAGGCTCTGTTTAATGACGTAGGAAAATGCAGCTACTTAGATTCAAGTTTGGCATACTTTTGACGGAAGCGTTCGGCCCGGCCGCCAATGAAAGTCTGCCTCTGCTGCCCGGTATAGAATGGGTGGCAGTTGGAACAAATTTCGACCTTAAGGTTCTTCTTGGTCGAACCAACCTTATAGACAGCCCCGCAACCGCAGGCGATAGTGGTATCTTCGAACTTGGGGTGAATACCCTCTTTCAAAACTGTTCACCTCATTTACCTAAATCGAACAGCCGTCATTATATCACAGGACAGTTCTGGTTGACAACCGACAATCAAGACCCACAATCAAGACACAGACAATCAAGACACCGGAGGAGTCAGGTGCAAGGCTGGACAGTAAGGATCGTCAGGATCGTCACAATTTTACACCCAAAAAGGGGGCTTTGCCAGAAAATACTTGACGGTTTACCCTCCAAAATCCCTTCAGTATGGGGGAGCCCGAGGGGGCTGTAATCCCTCCGACTTCAGTCGGGGGATACACGGACCCCCTCGGGAATTTTCGTTCGCGGCAGTACACGCTTGATCAAGAAATGCGCTTGATCAAGAAATGCGCGCTCTCAAGACAGGAAAAACGTATCGGATGGAGAATGATCGAACAGATGTGCG
>JBGFRN010000014.1:0-2582 GCA_041695105.1 Bacillota bacterium
CCTTGTCCACCGTGACCAGGGCATAGCTAGCGGAAGTAGGGCGAAATGATGACAGAGCATAAAGCGGGCCAGGCGATGACAGAGCATAAAGCGGGCCAGGCGATGACAGAGCATAAATCGGGCCAGGCGATGACAGAGCATAAATCGGGCCAGGCGATGACAGAGCATAAATCGGGCCAGGCGATGACAGAGCATAAATCGGGCCAAGCGATGACAGAGCATAAATCGGGCCAGGCGATGACAGAGCCGAAATTCGGTGACGTGATAAAGCTTTTTGACACCCACGTCCACGTGGATAGCTCGCAGTACCGGGACGACCGGGAGGCCGTGATTCAGCGGGCCCTGGAGGCGGGCGTGGACCTGATTCTCAATATCGGGTATAACGAAGCCACTTGCCGCCGTACTCTGGATCTGGCAGCCCGGTACCCGTTCATGTGCGCTTCGGTGGGGATCCATCCACACCATGCCGCCGAAGTGACTGAGGAAACCTACTCATGGCTGAGGAAGATGGCCAGGAACCCAAAGGTCGTAGCTCTGGGGGAGATTGGCCTGGACTACTACCGGGACCTCTCCCCCCGGGACACCCAGGCTGAGGTTTTCCGGCGCCAGATCGCCCTGGCCAGGGAACTCCGGCTGCCGGTGATCATCCACGACCGCGATGCTCACCGGGATATTGTCGCCATCCTGAAGGAGGAGAAGGCCTCGGAAGTCGGCGGCGTTCTCCACTGTTTCTCCGGCGATTGGGTGATGGCCCGGGAATGCCTGAACCTGGGGTTTCACATCTCGCTGGCCGGACCGGTGACTTTTCCGAACGGTCTGACCGCCCAGGAGGTGGCCAAGTTGGCGCCCCTGGACCGACTCCTGATTGAGACCGACTGCCCGTACCTGGCGCCAACTCCGCATCGGGGCAAGCGGAACGAACCGGCTCACGTGAGACTGGTGGCCGAGAAGATCGCCGCCCTCAGGCGTATGCCTCTGGAGCGTTTGGCTGAGGTTACCCGGGAGAACGGGATCAAGTTATTTGGGCTTGCCGGGTTGGTCCGGGCCGATATACTGTAGGCTACGGTGAAGACCGGGAGAACGGGATCAAGTTATTTGGGCTTGCCGGGAGGTAGCTGGGATGAGCACAACCGATCGAAGCGCAGACCTCGTTGGCTCCTGGCCTGGCCCTTCGAACTGATCATCCAATGCCGGTCATGCCAGTTATTGCCAGTGACATCTTCGCAGGAGAGCAAACCCGATTTGTCGAATTTCCCCGATATCCCCGCAAGAGGCCGGAAATCCGCAGTTTCCGGCTTTTTTGACATAGGTTGACGGAACGGGTAAAATTAAGTTTAGCTTTCCAGCGAGGAGGTCTGAGAATGCGCGTGGGGAAGCAGCAGATTACCTGGCTGGGCATTGTGGCGGAACGGCGTTGGCTGGTGATTCCGGTGTTTCTTGCCCTCGCCCTTGCCATTGCCCTGGCCGCTTGCGCCATAGCTCAGAAGACCGTCGAGATCACTGCTGACGGGCAAACAATCGCCTTGACGACCACCAGGAAAACCGTGAAGGAAGTCCTGGACCAGGCCAAGATCGAGGTGGGTCTGAAGGATGAGGTCGTCCCGGCGCCGGACCAGCCCCTGCAGAAGAACACCAAGATTAACATCACCCGGGCGGTCCGGGTAGGAATCACTGCCGATGGGCAAACCTTCTACATCTACACCGTAGCCAAAACCGTCGGCGAGGTTCTCCAGCAGGCGGGGATAACCCCCGGTTCTCAGGATAAGATCAGTCCGGCGCCGGAAGAGCCCATCGCGGCGGACGCTGAGATCAAGGTTTCTCGTCTAAGGGAAGAGATCACCACCAAGGAAGTACGAGTAGCTTTCAAGACTCTTCGCCGGGAAGACCCTGGTATGGAACTCGGTGAAACCAAGGTGCTTCAGGAGGGGGCCGAGGGGCTTAAGGAAATCACTTATCGTTACGTCTACCAGGACGGAAAGCGGATCAAACGGGAAAAGGTCAGCGAGAAGACCATCAAGGAGCCCGTGAACCGAGTGGTGGCCTACGGGTCCACTGGCATGGTGTCCCGGGGCGGGAAGACGTATCGGTTCACCAGGGCCCTGACTATGACCGCCACCGGCTATACGGCGGGTCCTGAGAGCACCGGCAAGTACGCGGATGGCTACACCTACACCGGACTGAGAGCCACCCGCGGCGTTGTGGCCGTGGATCCCAAGGTCATCCCCCTCGGGACCAGGCTATATGTCGAAGGCTACGGACCGGCACTGGCAGCAGACATTGGAGGAGCCATCAAGGGCAACAAGATCGACCTCTGCTTCGATACCGTGGCTGAGGCCCTCGTCTGGGGACGCCGTCCGGTAAAGGTTTATGTTTTGGCCAAATAGGCAGGCCGGGGCCGGGGCAATCCCTGGCCCCTGATCATTGTGGGGAGAGCCCCGGATCGAGAGCCCTGGACCGAGAGCCCTGGACCGAGAGCCCCGGATCGAGAGCCCCGGACCGAGAGCCCTGGACCGAGAGCCCTGGACCGAGAGCCCCGGATCGAGAGCCCTGGACCGAGAGCCCTGGACCGAGAGCCCCGGATC